>DUDC01000042.1 GCA_012959465.1 Planctomycetaceae bacterium | reverse complement strand
GAGCATAGTCGACAATAGCAATCCGTGCTTTTGGCGCCATCATGTTTTGCTGCCTCTTTTCAACAGAAGTCCTTTACTCGGATCTCCGCAATGCGGTCGAATCGTGAATGCAGTCTTTTTGAAGTCAATTCCATCGACAATCGATCCCCTTGTCGGTGATGTGCGTCTTGAGTTGAGCAAGTGTAAAGCCCTGCACCTTCGAGAAACCTGTCATTCGACTTAGGAATTCGATGTTCCCCTCCGCTGCGAAGTCATCCAACGAGTGCTGGTGCTCTCCGATTAGCTCGTAATGCAGACAGGATGCCAGGCAGACAGCGTCAGCGTGACCATCCTCCACGACTTGGTGAACGTCGTCGATACAACCCGCGCCTCCGTGAGATATGACGGGAATTGACACCGAGTCAGCTATCCGCCGCGTCAGCTCGATGTCGTATCCGCGGCCCGTCCCCTCGCGATCGACGGAGGTGATCACAATCTCACCCGCACCCAATTCAGCGACCTGCTCCGCCCATTGAAATACGTCGACGCCCGTACTCTCTCGACCACAGTCGGTATACGCTTCGTATGTCCCGTCGGGCTGACGGATCGCCTCGATGCAAACAACAATCGTCGATGAACCAAGTCGCCTGGACGCCTCGCGAATCAACTCAGGGTGACGAATCGCCGCCGTGTTGATAGCGATTTTGTCCGCCCCCGCCCGTAGCACATCGCGCATGTCGTCGACCGAGCGTAGTCCACCGCCAACGGTCAGAGGTATCGCAATGTCCCTTGCAGTACGCTGAATGATCTCGACGAGACTATTTCGCTCGTACAAACTTGCGACAGCATCCATGTAGAACAGCTCGTCGGCCCCAGAATCGCAATACTGACGAGCGAAAAACTCAGGTTTCCCCAGAACACGTAGTCCTTCTAGGTGAATCCCCTTAACGAGATTCGGCCCCTTGATATCTAACCGTGGAATGATGCGTAACGCCATCTACCTCATCCTTGAGGACGATTATCGGACAATCCTGATCCGCCGATGAAATCCTAAGAAAATGGCCTGTAAATGGCAACGGCAATGTCGGCAAGGTATCCCTGCAAAGCCGCCGACAGGGGACTGTTTGTGGCACCAGTCACCCCACGGGTGCAAAGAAGCGAAATCGCTCTAATTTCGCGGCAGTTGTGGAATCCCACCGGGACGTGAGTTATTGCTCTGGTACGCGTGATTGGGATGAGGTATACCCCCCGTTCGACCCCGACGTGGTGACGGTCAAGCGGTCCAATTGACTCGCCTGCTAGACCACAGCCACCGCGGTAGGTTGGTGGGCATTTTTTCCGGCAGAACAACACAATCGCGTGCAGAGAAGTGCTGTTCGAAGGAGCGAGCACAGAGCGAGCGGAGCCGGAACGTAGTAAGGCAGTTCATTCATGATCACACAGCCGAGTCCCTCCGCGCTTGCCAGGGCCCTGAGGCAGGGCGCGATGTCTTCCTTCGGCGTGCGAGCGCTCAGCATGGGAAGCGTATTCGCCCTGCATTGGTTATTGGCACGGTGGATGGTACCTAGCGAGTATGGCACTTACTGCTACGCCCTGACGGTCGTTCCACTGTTAGCAACGCTGGCCAACTTGGGTCTGCCGCACGCGGCCGTGCGACTCGTGCCCGAATACATGGCGCTCGGCGAACGAGGGCTGCTTAAGGGATTCGTCCGCACCAGTTGGTACTTGGTCATCGGGACCAGTCTGCTCGTCACCTTGTGCTTGCTGCCACTGTCATGGCTGGGCGTCGGAGGCGATTTACGTACGTCGTTGACCTTCGCGCTGCCAATGCTATTTGGCTTCGCTTGTATACACCTGCTGCAGTCGTTCCTGCGGGCGTTAAAACGCATCGCTGCGTCCCAGCTTCCGGAACAATGCGTCGTGCCGTTAGTATTGATCGCAGCGGCCATCGCGTTCCATTTCAGTGGGATTGCCATCACGGGCAGTCGCGTACTTTTCGTTCACGCCACCACGCTGGCCGTGATCGGGATTAGTGTGTCTTTACTGGTTGCAAAATTGATGCGTCCACAGACCAAAGACGTCGATCCCGAATACAAAGTGCGAGACTGGCTATCCCTTTCCGTGCCTCTGGCGTTTTCCTCCGGAATCTGGATCCTGCTAACACGGCTGGATATCCTGCTGATCGGCGTAACACTCGGCACCGCACCGGTCGCTCTCTATGCGATTCCGCAAAAGCTGGCAGCATTGCTTTACCTGGGCATGACCGCCCTGGACTCGATTCTCTCGCCAATGCTCGCCGAACATCATGCCAAGGGAGACCAACGTGACATTCAGCGGCTGGTCACTACCACCGCAAACTGGACGCTTCTGGTGACCTTGCCAGTCCTGGCCTCCTTCGCTGTATTTGGTGAGTTTTTCCTGTCGCTGTTCGGGCCAGAATATCGGGGATCGGCGCTAGTCCTCCGCCTGCTGATCGTTGGCCAACTAGCCACCTTGCTGGCCGGCCCAGTCGACTCGGTCTTGACGATGACAGGCCATCACAAGGCATACGCTCGGATCCTGGCGACAACGGGCGTTGGAACACTCGCGCTGATGCCCATTGGCATTCACTATGGAGGAATCGAAGGCGCAGCCTGTGTGGCAAGCGTCTCGCTCATTGTTTGGAAAACGTGGCTCGCCCACTTTGCGTACGTTCACCTTGGCGTCAAGAGCTGGGCCCTGGCCAGGACATAGACATCAGTGGGCATCGGTTACCCACACTTTCATTTGCATCACTCTTTTTTTTGGTACCAAAATGTCACGACACTTGGACCGGATTTCACAGCACTCGTTCATCTGTTCGGCGTTGAGTCCTGATTCGATCGTTTTCGATTTCGGGGCCAACCAGGGCGAGTTCTCTCTCAACATAATCGAGAAATACGGTTGCCGAGTTTTCGCCGCCGAGCCGGTACTCGCGCTATGTGACTCGATGCGGCGTCACGAGCGATTGTCGTTGCACCGCATCGCCATCGGAAAAAACGGGGAAATCGTCGACCTCATCGTCAATGACGATGACGTGCTGAGTTCCACGGTACTAGACCATGATGTGGCGGAATCCGTGCTCGGCACGTCAAACTCATTACGGACGATTACCGAGACCTGCCTGGATCTCGCCGCATTCCGCGAACTGAACGGGATCGACCATGTCGACTTGGTCAAAGTCGACATTGAAGGCGCCGAACTCGACCTATTCGAAACGACGTCCGACCATGCGTTAAGATCTTGTGGACAGCTAACGGTCGAGTTTCACGACTATTGGTATCCAGACCTTGCCACGCGGACAGAACGGGCCAAACAACGGCTGTGCGATTTGGGTTTCCGCATGATACGGTTCACCCCCAACAACAAGGATATCGTATTCGTCAATCCGGAGATCATCCGGCTGTCATTTCTCGATTGGCAATATCTCGAGAAAGTTAGCCGCCATCTCAACTATTGTGGTCGAGGAGCGCGGGTCATGGCGAACAGATTGTTCCGAAAAAGAGCTGCTTAGCAAATCTACTCAGGCAGCCTTTCGACCTCCAGCCTCGGCAGCACAACTGACGATGCCAGCGGTCACGCGGTCAATTTGCGACGATGTCAACGAGACCGACGAGGGGATGCTCAAGCATTCGTCGAAGAGCCTAGTGGAAACCCCATTCAGGATCGAATCGCAGGCCTGGTGTGCCGGGCTGAGGTGCATTGGCTGCCAGAGCGGTCGACATTGGATGTTCAGGTTGGCCAAATGCGCCATTAGCTGACGAGCGGAACACCCAAATCGTTGCGCATCTACGCGAATCGTGTGCAGCCAATACGTCGCGTTCACTTCGGCTGGTGCGTCCCACAATTTGATTCCCTCTAGGGAACCCAGTGCTTCTCGATATCGCGCCGCTGTCTGGCGTTTGGCGTCGACAAACTGATCCAGTAACTCCATCTGAGCACAGCCAATCGCGGCGAGGACGTTGGGAAGCCTGTAGTTGAAGCCGATTTCGGTATGGACGTATTCTTCGCCGGGCACCTTGGCCGTCGTCGTCAGGTGCTTCGCCCGCTCTGCTAGTTTCAGGTCATCGGTCACGATAATTCCGCCGCCACCGCACGTAATGACTTTGTTTCCGTTGAAACTGAAACATCCCATCGTGCCCATCGTCCCAACTCGTCGACCGCGGTAGTCCGCACCTAGGGCCTCGGCTGCATCCTCGACGACCACCACATTCCATTTGCTTGCCCACTTGTTTAGTCGCGACATGTCGACAGCGCCACCGAGTACGTGAACAGGTACGATAGCGCGAATTATCCGCCCGGTATTTCGGTTTCTCAGTCCTTGTTCGGAAGGCTGGCAACGCTCTTCGGCAAACTTTTCAAGCAACGAAATGTCGAGTTGCCAGTGCTGTTCCTCTGCGTCGACCAAGACAGGGTGAGCTCCAGCATGTCGAATGGCATTCGCCGTGGCAACGAAAGTCAGGTCGGAACAGAGGACCTCGTCACCCGGTTCGACTCCCACCGTCACCAGCGCAGCATGGATGGCTGCTGTACCGTTGACGACCGCGACCGCGTACTTCGCGCCAACGTAGTCCGCAGCAACTTGTTCGAATTTGTCGACGAAGCGCCCGACCGACGAGACCCATGCGGTATCAAGGCACTCTTTGACATACGCCCATTCGTTGCCTTGAATATTCGGTTCACAGAGAGGTAAGAAGGGGGATGAGGCTGTCATGTCGCGTTCCTACTTGTGTCTCGTAACTGCGATTCGTCGAATCTGCTATGCCGCTTTGGTCTTCAGGCAATGTCCATACCAAGCGAGTGTCCGATCGAGACCATCATCGAGTGAAACCTGCGGCTGGAAATCTAATCGTTCTCGGGCAAGGCTGATGTCGGGACAGCGGCGGCTAATTGGATCGTTGGCCGCCTCCCGTGGTTCGATGGTACCGCCCGGTCGTACACGAGCGAGAATGCGTCTTGCCAAATCACCTATTTCGATTTCCTCCTCGTCATTGCCAACGTTGATCGTCAGGTTGTCACCCCGCGGATCGCGCATCGCGGCAACGGTTGCTCGAATTGCATCGTCGACATAACAAAACGCGCGTTGATGATGGGGTGAAAAGACAACCAACGGATCCTCGCCCGACAGGGAACGCTGGAACAGCTCGGGGATGACGTGTTCGAATCCCATGCGCGGGCCATAAACGTTGTGATAGCGGACGATTGCGAACGGTTTATCAAACTGTTGACAGTAGTGATTGACTGCCAATTCGCCGAAGATCTTGCTACCGGCGTAGCTGGCTCTTGGATTTTTGAGGTCCGTCAGTGCCAGCGGCACATCTTCCGGTGTCGGGATAGGAAGATCGTAAAATGATCTCGTCCATGCGTACGCTTCGCTGGTTGACGAGAAGAGGAGTTTGCCACTATCGGATTCGACGAACCAGTCGAGCAATGCCAATGTGCCCATTCCGTTCACTCGAATGACATCGCGAGGACGTTCCAAGACGTTCTTCACGCCAATAATCGCTGCCAGATGGTACACCTCATCAAACGCCTGGCCAGCCAATTGCGAGTAAAAAGAGGGCTCACATATATCGCCAGTGATCATGCGAACTCTAGAATCTGCCCGTAGACGGTCAAAATCTTCGTCCTGTCGACCACGGACAAAATTGTCCGCCAAGGTCACATCCGTCGCTTCATCTGCCAGTAGGTTCTGCGCCAAGTGAAACCCGACGAAACCAGCACCGCCCGTGATCAAGCAGCGGCGCCGCGTTGTCTTGTTAGCCATTGATAACCTCGTTTTCGCCAGTGACCCTTGCCGACCCCCAACACACGTAGTCCGGATCGCCAAAGCTGGTCAGCCATAGAGTCGTCAATAATGTTTTGAGCATCGACCACGAACGCCAGATCGTGAGAACCGATATCAGCGGCCGTAAGCTCAACGTATTCTGTATGAGGGACGGCGAGCACCACGCCATGAGAACATCTCAGGCACTCGTCGAGGTCCTTTTTCACTTCAACGCTCGGCATCTCTTGCCAGACGGTGATACACGGGTCGTGAACAAGGACGTTCGCCCCAACCTCTTGTAATTGCCGCACCAAGTATTCGGTGGGAGAATTTCTGGAATCGGCCACGTTGGCCAGATAGGCGACGCCGCAAACGGTCACTGTCTTTCCCGCTAACGATCCATCGGCCGCCTCGGTCATCAGATCGCACGTGTGTCGCGGCATATGGTAGTTGACCCGTAACGAATGAAGGGTCAACTCGAGATTGACGTCAGCGTGGTAGAGATTCTGACTGGCCCATTGAGCCAGCAGAGAGTCTTTTGTGAGGCAATAGCCACCGACGCCAAATCCTGGAAACCGAATATTGTCGTGTGTCCCTTTGCGAACCCGAATCCCATCGATCACATCGAATAGATTGACATTCATTTTCTCTGCCAAAAGAGTCCACTCGTGGATCAAAGCAATATTCACGGCCCGATAAGTATTTTCCAACAACTTCGCCAGCTCCGAGCTGGTGGTGTCGGCAAGCTGGCACAATGGAAAATCTTCGGTCTCGATGAAGGCTTCCAGGAAGGCGCGCGCCCGATCGGCCGACCGCTCGTCGATTCCCGCGAACGACCTCCAGAATTTCCGAATTGACTCCACGTAACGTGGGCCCGGCATGACACGCTCGTAGGCATGGGCCAAATAAACCCGCGAGGAGAGGCCTCGTTTTCGTCGTTGCTCCTGGAGAATCGGCAGCGCCACCCGCTCGCACGTACCAGCTGGCACGGTCGTTTCAACAAGAACCAACGCGTCTTCCGTCATATGCCTGCCCACGGCTCTCACGGCGCGTTCAAACCCACGGCTCTCGATATGCACCTCCTGATGATCCTCGACCACGCGTTCCTTGACGCTCAACGGAACATCAACAACGATCACGTCGGCAAGTCCATAGACTTCTTGACATGTAGAAGCCACAAGATTTCGCGACTCGCAAGCCGCCACTCGAATCAATCGATCCAATTCGCGGTCGGGTGAGGAAATCGGTACCTGGCCGTCATTGATCTTGGCGACCTTCCAATAACAGGTCGGTGTCGGCAAATCGAT
>DUDC01000041.1:19992-41389 GCA_012959465.1 Planctomycetaceae bacterium | reverse complement strand
CACCTCGCCCTTCACACGCCGGAAATAAAGATCGTTCAGTGTTTCGGAAAGACTGTTGGCGATGGTGCAGCAAAGACAACCCGAATCGAGAAGCACAATGTTTTCGTCGGCTTCCTCGATCAACAGATGATCGAGGCCAATGTCGCCAAACTCGTTGACGATGACGGCGGTGTCCTTAAGCCCCGGTGCCTTCAGTAGACGATTAAGCAAGGTAGTCTTGCCACTGCCGAGAAATCCCGTCAGCACGGTAACCGGTATGCCGATTTTGGTGTCAGTCATCGCTACTTAATTCGGCCGGCGTTTTCACTCGGCGACCGCGTAGCGCGCTTCAATGGCGTCATAGGCGGCCTTGTTGACAACCACCTGGCGTTCATCAAACGGCATCAGGTTTGCCTCATACCCCGTGGTCGAACCGGACGCCTTCAGATGATCGAGGGTATTTTTGACCGCCAGCATCGCCGACTGCAGCGGCGCGTTTGCGTACAGCACGATGCCGATTCCGAGCTTAGCGAGATCGGCCTGCTCAATAATAGGCGTCTTGCCGCCGAGCACCATGTTGACCACCTGCGGCACCGGCAGTTTGGCAATCGTCTCAATTTCTTCCAGAGACGTTGGCGATTCGACAAACGTCACATCGGCGCCGGCCTCAATAAACGAATGCGCGCGGTCGAGTGCCGCCTCAAAGCCAAGCACGGACCGTGCATCGGTCCGGGCAATAATTGTGAAGTCTGGGTCTCGCCGGGCATCAACGGCAGCGCGAATTTTCTGCACCGCTTCTTCGGCGCTGATTACGGCCTTGCCGGCGAAATGTCCGCATTTCTTGGGAAAGACCTGATCTTCAAGCTGAATGCCGTTGGCACCGGCGCGTTCCAACACTCGAACCGTGCGCGTCAGGTTGACCGCATTACCAAATCCGGTGTCGCCGTCAGCGACAATCGGCAGGTCGGTCACATCCCGCATCGCCGACACGTTGGTGGCGAGCTCGCTTAGCGAAATCAGGCCAAGGTCAGGTACGCCGAGATAGGCGTTGGTGAGACCCGCGCCGGTGACATAAACGGCTTCAAAACCGGCATCGTCGATCATCTTGGCGGTCAGCGCGTTAAACGCGCCGGGAATTAGCGTCGCGTTGCGGCGCGCGAAAATGGATTTGAGTATTTGATTGCGGCTTTCGGCCATGCAGCTCTCCAGGGCAGATACAAAAGGTTCGATTGTCGGGACCGGGCCAAGATAGCGGGATTCACATCACCGCCTCAAGACTTGGGCTGCCTCAAGACTTGGGCCGCTTCAGGACTTGGGCCGCCTCAAGGCGCGGGCGGGGCATGGTCAGGGCGGCGAAAGGGACGGCGCAAGACACGCCAAGGGAGTATGACGCTGCAATCCGGGTCTGCTAATCTCCCCTCCAATTGTGGCCGCGCGGGCCCTCAAGCCACGTCGCAGTGAAATGGGAGAGGAAGATGACGGCAAAAGCGGTTCCCGAAGGCCTTCCGGTTTGGCTCGATCCGGTTGGAAAGCCCGTTTCCTGCCTCGAGAAGATCAAGGTCCTGAACGAAAATCTGGAAGAGATCCGGACCCTCGCCCAGGACGCCTATGAAGACGCGATCATCATCAGTGAGGAATTGGTCAAAGGCGATGTCTACACATCGATCCACATCGAAGAATTCGACGTGGAAGTTCGCGAGACGAAGTTGGGCCGTGAAGAGTTCACCAAGGACATTCCGAATGTCAGCGAAAAGGCCCTTCGCAATCTCGACGACAGTGGGATCGTGCAAACCGGCACTTACGTTCGGTCGGGTGATATTCTCGTCGGAAAAGTATCACCGAAATCGAAAACCGAATTGACGCCGGAAGAAAAGTTGTTGCATGCGATTTTTGGTCGAGCGGGTGAGGACGTCAAGAACGACTCGCTAGAAGTCCCCTCCGGAATCGAGGGGATTGTGATCGACGCACAGAAATTCTCTCGCCGCATGAGTCTCAGCGAGGAAGAACGCAAAGTCTTCGAAAAAGATCTCAAGACCGAGGAGGCGAAGGGCAACGCCACGATTTGTGATGAGTTCAGCAAGATGGTGGACGCAATGGAGCAGATCGTCGGCAGGCCATTGACCGACGATGATGGAACTCCGCTGACTCGCGATCAAGACCCGAAGTTTATCGCCGAACAGGCTCAGGTATTCCGCCTGGAAACTCACGCCAGCCGGCTGCGTAGTGAAGCCAAGTTGAGCGGTCTGCAGAAGATTCACAAAGAACATTGGGCCTCCGTCGAGCTGGCGATCGACCAGCGCGATCGGAAACTAAACAGCATGAAACGGGGCGATGAACTGCGCAGCGGTGTGCTGCAGATGGTGAAAGTGTATATCGCCACTAAACGCGTGATTTCCGTCGGCGACAAGATGGCCGGTCGACACGGAAACAAGGGTGTGATTTCCAAGATCCTCCCCGTGGAAGACATGCCGTTCCTAGAAGATGGCACACCCATTCAGATCTTGCTCAACCCGTTGGGTGTTCCCAGTCGTATGAATGTGGGCCAGATCTTGGAGACACATCTGGGCTGGGCAGGTGCCACGCTCGGCTTCCAAGCCGTCACTCCAGTGTTTGAAGGCGCCTCGGAAGAGGTGATCAACGAATGTTTGGCCGAGGCCGGCCTGCCAAGCCATGGAAAAGCCATGCTTTACGACGGCCGAACGGGCGAGCCGATGGAGCAGGAAACAACGGTCGGCTACATCTATATGTTGAAGCTGCACCATTTGGTCGACGACAAAGTCCACGCTCGCAGTACGGGCCCTTACTCGTTGATCACACAACAGCCGCTGGGTGGCAAGGCTCGCTTTGGCGGCCAGCGATTTGGGGAAATGGAAGTCTGGGCTCTCGAAGCCTACGGTGCTGCCTATATTCTTCAGGAGTTGCTGACAGTAAAGAGCGACGATGTGGAGGGTCGTACGAAGATCTACGAATCGATGGTGAAAGGAGAAAACTCGCTGGAGGCGGGCACGCCGGCGAGTTTCGATGTTTTGACCAACGAGATTCGAGGTTTGGCGTTGAACATGCAATTGGAAAAACGCCGCTCGTAGACCAGAGATTTTTCGACTGAAACCCACCGCAAAGTTCCGAGACATATCGCAGGATTGAGTCCAAGACAAACTCGATCCCTGTTCACCGCCCGCCCCCGCGGACGAATTCAAAAAGGAGAAGGCAGATGGCCACCGGCGAAACCAATTATGATCGAATTAACGATTACGCCTCGGTCAAGATCAGCCTCACCAGGCCCCAGGACATTCGCAGCTGGTCCTTCGGTGAAGTCAAAAAACCTGAGACGATCAATTACCGCACCTACCGTCCCGAGAAGGATGGTCTGTTCTGTGAACGGATTTTTGGTCCTGAAAAGGACTGGGAATGTGCCTGCGGCAAATATCGAGGCATGAAGTACAAGGGGATGATCTGCGACCGCTGTGGCGTCAAGGTGACGCACTCCCGCGTACGTCGTAAGCGAATGGGGCACATCGAGTTGGCCGCGCCGGTTGTTCACATCTGGTTCTTCAAGGCGATGCCCAGCCGACTCGGCAACCTGCTCGAAATGAAAACCTCCAGCCTCGAGAAGGTGATCTACTTTCAGGACTATGTCGTCGTCGACCCCGGTGACACCGAACTGGAACGTCGGCAATTGCTGACGGAGGAAGAATACCGAGCCGCTCGTGAACAGTACGGTGAAGGCAGTTTCGAGGCGGACATGGGAGCACTCGCTGTCCGCAAGCTGCTCTACGCGCTGGACCTCGTAGAGCTCTCCGTACAGCTCCGCACGAATCTCAGCGAAACAGGATCGAAGCAAAAAAAGAAAGACCTCACCAGTCGTTTGAAGATTGTCGAGGCGATAAGAGACAGCGACAACAAACCGGAATGGATGGTGTTGGACGTAATCCCGGTCATTCCGCCCGACTTGCGTCCGCTGGTGCTGCTGGATTCGGGTAACTTCGCAACGAGCGATCTGAACGACCTGTACCGCCGTATCATCAATCGCAACAACCGGCTCCGCAAACTGGTCGACTTGAACGCTCCAGAGGTGATCATCCGCAACGAGAAGAGGATGCTGCAGCAATCTGTCGATGCCCTGTTCGACAACAATCGCTGCAAACGGCCCGTATTGGGTAGCAGCAATCGCCCGCTGAAATCGCTCACCGATATGATCAAGGGTAAGCAGGGTCGGTTCCGTGAAAACCTGCTTGGCAAACGAGTAGACTACTCGGCGCGAAGCGTGATCGTGGTTGGACCACGCCTAAAGTTGCACCAATGCGGTTTGCCGAAAAAGATCGCGTTGGAACTGTACCAGCCATTCATCATCCGCAAACTAAAGGAGTTGGGGCACGCGGATACGATCAAGAGCGCGAAGAAAATGCTGGAGCGCAAAGACGAAGAGGTCTGGGATATTCTGGAAGAGGTCATCCGCAACCATCCCGTGTTGCTGAATCGAGCTCCCACGCTGCATCGAATGGGCATCCAGGCGTTCGAACCGATCTTGGTCGAGGGAAATGCAATTCACTTGCATCCTCTGGTCTGCAAAGGATTCAACGCGGACTTCGACGGTGATCAAATGGCCGTTCACTTGCCGCTCTCCATCGAGGCACAAGTTGAATCGCACACCTTGATGATGTCGACCAATAACATCTTTGCACCGTCCAACGGTCGGCCCATCATGAGCCCATCGCAGGATACGGTGATGGGGTGCTACTACATCAGCTTGGAGCTACCCGGCCGCAAAGGCGAGGGAATGGTGTTTTCCTCCATGGAAGAAGCCGATCTTGCATTTGCCCAGGGCGTGCTCGATCGACATGCGAAAATCAAAGTACGCATACCGGCGGACCGGCTTGTGCGAAACGTCATGTCGGAAGACGGCAAGCACATTCCGTTGGCCGACACCACTTATGGCCGAATTCTCTTCAACCTCATTCTTCCCAAGGGATTGGACTTCTACAATCAAACCCTGCGAGGCGGTGACTTGGCTTCGGTGATTTCCGATTGCTACCAACGACTTGGACGTCGAGCGACGATCGATTTGCTCGATGATATGAACCAGTTGGGGTTCCGAGAAAGTACTCGCAGCGGCCTGTCGTTCGCTACGGACGACTTAGTGACTCCCGATTCGAAACTCAAGATCATCGCCGCTGCCGAAAAACAAGTGATGAAGTATCGGAAACTGTACGATCGAGGTGTCATCACCGAGGTCGAGCGATACAACCAAGTCTTGGACTCGTGGACACACGCTCGCGAACAGATCACCACGGAAATGATGGCCGCGATGGAACAGGATGATCGCGGTGGACACGGTTACGTGAACCCGGTTTACCTGATGGCCCACTCCGGTGCTCGTGGTGGTGTCGAGCAGATTCGGCAGTTGGCCGGCATGCGAGGTCTGATGGCCAAACCGACAGGCGAGATCATTGAAACACCGATTAAGGCAAACTTCCGCGAAGGCCTGTCGGTATTGGAATACTTCAGCTCGACCCATGGTGCCCGCAAAGGTTTGGCGGACACCGCACTGAAAACAGCCGACTCGGGTTACCTGACACGAAAATTGGCTGACGTTGCCCAAAATGTCGTTGTGACATTGCACGACTGCGAGACAACGCAAGGTGTCACCAAGGGTGTCATTTACCGAGGTGAAAAGGTCGAAGTGCGATTGGCCGACAACGTGAATGGCCGAGTGAGCCGCCAGAATATCGTGAACCCGGTCACCGATGACGTGATTGTCCACGAGAACGAGATGATCACTCCGACGATCGCTCGACGCATCGAAGAATTGGGATTGGAGAAGATCCAGGTCCGCAGTCCAGTCACCTGTGATGCAACTTTGGGTGTCTGCCGACTCTGTTACGGAATGGACCTTTCAACCGGTGCAATGGTGGAAGAAGGAATGGCAGTGGGTATCATCGCCGCTCAGAGTATCGGTGAACCGGGTACTCAGTTGACGATGCGTACCTTCCACATTGGCGGCAGCGTTAGCACGACAACGCGAGAAAGTGAAAGGAAGGCCCGCAAGGGCGGTATCGTCAAGTTCACGCGAATCCGTTCGGTGAAAAACGAGGATGGCAAGAACGTCGTGCTGACTCGTAACGGCGAAATGGCTCTGGTGGACTCGAGAGGTCGCGAGATTGAAAAATACGAAGTGCCCACCGGTGCTGAACTGGTTGTCAGCGAGGGCCAAGAGGTCAAAGAAGGGGATGTACTGTGTCAATGGGAACCGCACAGTATCCCGATCATGGCAGAGGTCACTGGCCGCGTTCGCTTCGAGGACATCGTCGAAGGCGAGACGATGCGGGAGGAAAAAGATCCCAGCGGCAATATCCAGCGACAGATCATGGATCACAAAGGTGAGTTGCATCCACAGATCGTGCTGGAAGATGCCGAAGGCAAACCGCTGGACGTCTATTACCTACCGGAACAAGCGTTCATTCAATGCACTGAAGGCGCCAAGGTTTCCGCTGGCTCGATTCTAGCAAAGACACCGCGAGAGGGTTCGGGGATTACCGACATCACCGGTGGTCTGCCTCGAGTTACCGAAATCTTCGAAGCTCGAAAACCGAAGGACCCGGCCGTGATCGCCGAAGTAGATGGCGTGGTCGAGTTGATGGGTGAGAAACGTCGCGGAAAGCGATCGATCGTCGTTCGTAGTGAAAGCGGTATCGAGCGGGAGCACTTGGTACCTCACGGAAAACGTGGCATGGTGCATTCGGGGGATGTCGTCAAGGCCGGCCAGGCGCTCGTCGAAGGCCCACTGGTGCCACACGATATTCTGCGAGTCTCTGGTGAAGAAGCCGTGCAACAGTACTTGCTGCACGAAATTCAGCAGGTCTACCGTAGCCAACGCGTGGAAATCAACGACAAGCACGTCGAGATCATTGTCGCGCGTATGCTGCGAAAGGTCCGCATCGAAAACGCCGGTGATACGTCGCTCTTACCAGGTATCGAAATGGACCGATTCGACTTCCGGACGGTCAACCAGCAACTGGCCAAGTGCGTCAAGATCACCAACCCTGGATCGACCGACTTTAGCGAGGGAGCCATTGTTCCCAAGGATGCCATGCAGGAACGAAACGCTCAGGTAGAAGCCCTCGGTGGCGTACCGGCGAAGGGCACACGCCCCAAGTTCGCCACTGCGAGTACGCAATTGCTGGGAATCACCAAGGCGTCGGTGCAAAGTTCCAGTTTCATCTCCGCAGCCAGCTTCCAGGAGACGACCAAGGTGCTCACCGAAGCCGCACTGGCAGGGAAAAATGACAAACTGGATGGATTGAAGGAAAACGTGATTCTTTCCGAACATTCCAGGAGAGTCAAGTTTGCTATCGTCCTGAGGCGATGCAAGAGTCGGTCGACGATTCGGTCCGCCTGGAAGAGAGTTTCCCCTTGCTGAAGGACGGCGCCAGTGGAAATGGCAGCCAGCCGGAGGAGTCCGACGAAACTACCGTGGAAAACGTCAACGTCTTGGAACAGCTTTTGGGAGGTGGCGACGAACCGGCGTCCTAGGGACAAAGAACGGGGTGAGTACGCTGTTTACCACGGGTTTCGCGCGAGCTGGAGGCTCACGCCGCTGGTCACGGTATTGCTGGTGAATCGGCACGGTGGCCGGACAATTTTGACGAGTACAGCGGACCGCCACACGGGCGGTTTGCAGTTGACACTGCAGTTGCAAACGCTAAGCTGACTTACTTCCACTTAGCCGCCCAGCTGCCGCACCAATCATAGGTCGGGACGGCGTCCAACCCGGGCCCCGTAGTTCCAGGCCGTTAGAACTTTGAAAACTGTATCATGCCAACGATAAACCAATTGGTGCGAAAGCGCCGCTCCAAGAAGCGAAAATTCAGCAAGGCGCCAGTCCTTGAAAGCTGCCCGCAGAAGCAGGGCGTTTGCTTACAAGTCCGCACCATGACGCCCAAAAAACCGAATTCGGCTTTACGGAAGATCACTCAAGTCCGGTTGTCCAACGGCAAAGAAGTCACAGTGTACATCCCAGGCGAAGGACACAACCTGCAAGAACACTCGATTGTGTTGGTACGCGGGGGACGAGTTCGCGATCTACCGGGTGTCCGCTATCAGGTTGTACGCGGTGCCCAAGACACATTAGGCGTGGAGGGACGGAAACAGTCCCGCAGTCGCTACGGCGTCAAGAAGTCGTAGGGTCTGTATATTTTAGCCGACAAGATCGCCCGTTCGATCATCACATAACTTTTGTTCCGTTTGAAAACACAGCGAGTGGGAAATGGGTCGTATTACCGCAAGTCGTAAGCAGCTGAAACCGGACCCGAATTTCGGGTCGCTTCTAGCCGCCAAGTTCATCAACTGCCTGATGTGGGACGGCAAGAAAGCGGTCGCTCAAACGGTCTTTTACGATGCGCTCGAGGAGATTTCCAAGCGAATCAAGGATTCGGAGCCGATTGAAGTCTTCCACCAAGCTGTCGAAAACGTCAAGCCGAACATCGAAGTTCGTTCGAAACGAGTCGGTGGTGCCGCGTATCAGGTACCGATGCAAGTGAATCGTAATCGTCAGCAGTCGCTGGCCATTCGTTGGCTGTTGATTGCGGTGCGAGACAAAAAGGGACGTCCAACGCATTTGAAGTTGGCGGACGAACTGGTCGCTGCCTACAACCGTGAAGGTGCAGCAATGACACGTCGGGAAAACGTGCATCGCATGGCGGATGCCAATAAGGCTTTTGCACATTTCGCCTGGTAAAACTCGCATTACAAACACCGCGTCCGTTGTTTAACGCGGTGTTTTTTTGTGCGCCAAGCCCATTCCGTTAATTACCCATCCAACGACCCGCCCGCCTTCCGTCCCACCAACACACCCGCCATCCGTCCAAACCATGGAACGAGGTCATGTCCCGCGACATTCGAAAACTTCGCAACATCGGAGTGATCGCTCATATTGACGCCGGTAAGACGACGGTCACTGAAAAAATGTTGTTCTACAGCGGCGCGAAACACTTCGCAGGGTCCGTGGACAACGGAACCACCGAGACGGACGAGGACGAAGAGGAGCAAGATCGTGGAATCACGATCTACGCGGCCTGCGTCACGTTCAATTGGGCAGGCGTGCACATCAACTTGCTCGATACACCGGGGCATGTCGATTTTACGGCGGAGGTGGAACGATGCTTGCGAGTTCTCGATGGGGCCGTGGTTGTTTTCAGCGCCCGAGAGGGTGTCGAGGCTCAAAGCGAAACCGTCTGGCGACAGGCGCAGCGCTACGAAGTTCCGCGAATCGTCTTTATCAACAAGATGGATCGGGAAGGGGCCGACTTTAACGGGGTGTTTGACGAAATCGCCGATCGGCTGAAGGCGACTCCCATCGCCGTGCAGATCCCTGTGGGACAGGGACCGGCACACGCGCCGAATCCGTTTCGTGGCGTCATTGATTTGATCGACATGAAGATGCTGGTTTTCGACGACCAGTCGGCGGGCAAGGAATTCGAGATCACCGACATCCCGTCGGAGATGGAAGACGAGGCGCTGCTCTGGCGGGCCGCACTCGTGGAGGGACTTTATCAGTTCAGCGACCCATTGATGGAATTGGCTCTTCAAGAACAGCCCATCGACAACCGGCTGGTGCAATCGGTGCTCCGTGAAGCGACCATTGCCCACCAAGTTCAACCAGTATTCTGTGGTTCAGCCCTGCATTGCATTGGCGTGCAGCCCTTGTTGGACGGTGTGGAGCGCTACCTCCCCTGCCCACTCGACCTGCCGCCGATCGAGGGACAGGAGATCCAAAAAAGCGACCGCAAGAAGACCGCTACCTCTCGAACCGCTTTCCGCAATCCGGACGACGACGAGCCCTTCGCCGGCCTGGTGTTCAAAGTCCTGCCGTCGAAAACGGGAGACATGTCATGGGTCCGCGTTTATAGCGGTGTGCTCCGTGAGAATTTGCGAGTGCTGAATCCTGGAAAGAACAAGAAGGAAAACGTCGCTCAACTCTGGCAAATTCGAGCGACGCATCGCGATCGAGACGGGCAAATCAAGGAAGTCCGAGCGGGCGACATTGTGGGAATCATCGGTTTGCGGGAGTCGGTGACGGGAGACACGATCTGTGACGCAAAGGCACCGATTCTCTTCGAGTCGATTCAATTCCCCGAGCCTGTGATCTCGATGTCGATTGAACCGGAAAACGCGACCGAACGCAGAAAACTGGAAGAGGCGCTGGTAATGCTCCGGCGGCAGGATCCGACCCTGACGGTAGCCACCGATGATTCTGGTCAGATGATCCTGCGTGGGATGGGAGAGTTACACCTGGAAGTCGTCAAGAACCGCCTGTTGCGTGATTTCAAGGTCAACGTCAAGTTCCGTACCCCCCAAGTGAGTTACCGCGAGACGGTCGCCGGAAAAGCCGAAGTCGAGGGTCGATGCGACCGCATGGTCAGTGGCCAGTCGCTGTTTGCCCGAGTGAAGATCCGCATGGAGCCTCAGCCGCTGGAAGGGCGCCCTGTGATCGTGCTTAACCAGGCAGATCTCACCGAATTCCCCGGTGAGTTTGCCGCGGTCGTGATCGAAGGGCTCACCGACTGCGGACAGGGCGGCGGCCACCGTTCCGGCTCGCCTTTGATGAACATCAAAGTGACGATTTTGGAAATGGAATGTCGCGAGGAGAGCACCGATGTCGCGTTCCGAATTGCGGCTGCCATGGCGTTTGATAGCGGTCTCGAGGCCTGTGGGCCAGTGCTCATGGAGCCGATCATGCGTTTGCAAGTGACGACCCCCGAAGAGTTCCTCGGGGACTTTGTCGGCGACTTGCAACAGCGACGCGCGATGATCGAAAGGACCGAGACTCGTGGCGACATGGCAACGATCGAGGCACGCGCCCCTTTGAAAGAGCTTTTTGGCTATTCCAGTGCGATGCGCAGCCTCAGTCAGGGGCGAGCGACGCACTCGATGGAACCCTTAGAGTACGCGCCGGCACCACCCGAGGATATGGAACGCTTCGAGATGTAGATGGCTTCGATTCGAAGGGCGAACGGCTGCGGTTGTGCAACTTTGCCGACTGGGCCGACTGGGTTTCACCACGGGCGACCAAGAAGAGCGGGAACTAACCAAGAAAACCCCAAGAACTTGTCCTTTGTAGTTGACGAAGTTGAATAGCATCCGTAACATTGGCGGTTTCCCTTCAACGCATCGTTGGCGGGGAATGACACCATGTGCGGTGTTCGTTTTTGATCTTTGACTTACCGATCTGTTGGTTTCTGGAGCAGTTGCTGTGGCTGAAGTCATTCGCATTCGGATGGAGGCGTACGACCACGCCATTTTGGATCAGAGTGCAGCGGAAATTGTCGATACGGCAAAACGTACCCACTCTGAGGTCCACGGCCCGATTCCGCTGCCAACAAGGATCGAGCGTTATACGGTGCTTTCGGGTCCTCACGTTGACAAGAAAGCCCGTTCGCAGTTCGAGATCCGGACGCACAAGCGTTTGATTGACATCGTTCAGGCCACGGCCAAAACGATCGAAGCGTTGAATAAATTGAGTCTTCCGGCAGGTGTGGATATTAAAATCCGCGCAACATCTCGATAGTGCAGTCGGAAATGGGCAGCGGGCAAAACAGTGGTTGCATCTGACCGCATCACCCTGCTGCGACAGACTTTGGGATAGAAATAATCATTTAGGTGCTCGTGTATGAGTTGGACGCTACGCAGGTAACAGATGGCAAACCGCCTCTGTCCTGTGAGCAACGACCACAAGGTGTACGATATGACAAAGGGTATACTCGGCCAAAAGGTCGGGATGACGCAAATATACGACGAGTCCGGAATCGTGATTCCGGTCACCGTTATTCAGGCTGGGCCCTGTCATATTCTCCAGCTCCGCACCGTGGAGCGAGATGGCTACGAAGCCGTGCAGCTTGGGTTTGTTGATAAGAAGCGTCCCAAAGGCCGACGTACTCAATCCAGCCAGGCTAGCCGTAGTGAACGGGGGCATGTGGCGGATATCTCCAGCAAGCGAACAAAACGTCGCAAATCGGCTGGCGTGGAAATATCACCGAAAGCGGAGTGTGAGCCAAAGCACTTCATCCGTGAGTTGGTGGGTGAAACCGACGGTTACGAAGTCGGTCAAGAGCTAACGGTGACGGCCCTGGCAGACGTCAAGCAGGTCGATGTCACGGGGACTTCGAAGGGACGAGGGTTTTCTGGCGTGATGAAACGCCACAATTTCCACGGCCAGCGTGCAACGCACGGTGTAAAAAAGTGTCACCGCCACGCAGGTAGTACTGGAATGAGTGCCTCCCCCAGTCGTCTGTTCAAGGGCGTGCGGATGGCGGGGCAATACGGAAACGCGAAAATCACGGTCCGCAACCTGGACGTGGTCCGCGTCGATGCCGAGAACAACTTGATTCTGGTACGGGGTGGGGTGCCTGGGCCGAACGGTGGTTACGTGATTGTTCGTGAGACCAACATGGTCTAAGTCCGATTACGGCAGTGAGTCACAGGTTTTAAGAGATAGACAAATTGTTAGGTATAAAGGCGGCACAGCATGGCAAGTTTGCCAATTTTTGATCGCGCGGGAACGGAGGTCGGTCGATATGAAGTCGATCCGGCCGAGTTTGCCGAGACGATCAATAAACAGTTGCTGCATGACGTGGTCGTAATGTACCAAGCGAACAAGCGTCAGGGCTCGTTTCGCTCGCGATCACGAGCTGAAGTAGCAAGTTCGAACAAGAAGATGTACCGCCAGAAGGGCACCGGTAATGCGCGAGCGGGTCATCGCCGATCGGGTGTTCGCCGAGGTGGTGGTCACATTTTTGCCAAACGTCCTCGAGATTTCACGTACCGCTTGAACAAGAAAGTGGTTCGAATGGCGACTCGCATGGCAATCGCGTCGCGGATTGAGGATGACGAAGTGCTGATTGTAGATGAGTTGAGTTTTCCGGAGCCAAAGACGAGCGACATGGCCAACCTGCTCAAGGCGTTGGGTTTGGAAGGTCAGAGCGCTTTGGTGGCGACGGCGGAACGCGACCTAAATGTCTACAAGAGCTGTCGAAACATACAACGATTGACGGTCTCACCAATATCGGACTTGAACGCACTGCTGTTGCTTTCGCCTCGTCGGGTCATCCTGACCAAGGCGGCGGCGGACGCGATGCGTGAGCGAGCAAAGACAAGCTGAGAAAAGGGTAGTCGTGACAAAATCGCAAGAAAAACGGGCGAAGACACCGACCACCAAGCTGCGGTTGGACGCTCATCAGATCATCCTCCGTCCCTTGGTGACGGAGAAAGGGATGCATCGCGCGGAAACGAACAATCAGTATTCCTTTGAAGTGAATCCTCTGGCGAACAAAATACAGATCCGCAAAGCTATCGAATACCTGTTCGACGTGAAGGTGGTCAAAGTGCGGACACAAAATCGCAAGGGAAAACCTCGCCGTTACCGTTTCAAGTACGGCATGACGAAGAATTGGAAAAAGGCTCTGGTGACGCTGGATCAGGAATATCGTATCGACTTCTTTTAGTCACGGACTGGGAGTCGAACGGCCGAGAATCTGGCCAAGCCAAAGGATATAACGATGGGTATTCGCTACTACAAACCAACATCTCCGGGTCGCCGGGGCGCTTCCGTCAGCGATTTCGCCGACTTGACGCCCGGTGCAACACCCGAGCGCACGTTGCTGCGTCCTTTGAACAAAAAGGGTGGCCGCAACAATCAGGGCAAGATTACCGTGCGTCATCGGGGCGGTGGACATAAGCGGATGTACCGTTTGATTGACTTCAAGCGGACAAAAGATGGTGTGCCGGCCAAAGTCGACTCGATCCAGTACGATCCCAATCGCAGTGCTCGAATCGCCTTGCTGCATTATGTGGATGGTGAGAAACGATACATCATTGCTCCCGATGGCCTAAAGGCTGGCGACCGAGTAGAGAGTGGGCCGGACGCACCACCGACGGTGGGAAACTGTCTGCCACTGAAGAACATGCCTCTCGGTACCACGGTTCACAACGTCGAAGTGTCGGTTGGTCGCGGCGGAGCGATGTGCCGCAGCGCCGGAACGAGTGCCGTGTTGGTTGCTCGGGAAGCCGATTGGGCTCAATTGACCCTACCCAGTGGCGAAATTCGCCGAGTATCGTCACGGTGTCGAGCGACCATTGGCAAAGTGGGCAACACGGATCATAGCGCGGTCTGCATTGGAAAAGCGGGCCGCACACGTTGGCTCGGCCGACGTCCCCACGTCCGGGGAACGGCGATGAATCCGGTCGATCATCCGCATGGTGGTGGTGAAGGCCGAACCAAGGGTGGACGTCACCCGGTAAGCCCGCAGGGCGTGCCGGCCAAGGGCGGTCCAACACGCCAAAGACGAAAGCCGTCCAATGCGGCGATCGTTCGACGGCGACGATCCAAACGTTACGGTCAGTTGCGATTAAAGAAATAAGCCTGTGCTATTCACGACTCAACAGAACATACGGTTGCAAACGCGATGAGTAGATCGTTAAAGAAAGGGCCCTACGTCGACTTCAAGGTGTACCAAAAGGTGCAGAAGCAAGAGGCGGCGGGTACGAATGAGCCGATTAAGACTTGGGCACGTGCATGCACAATTGTGCCCGAGTTCGTCGGTCGGACATTCATGGTCCACAACGGCCGAATTCATATGAAGGTGTTTGTCACCGAAGACATGGTTGGTCACAAGTTAGGTGAGTTTGCTCCGACGCGGACGTTCCGCGGTCACGGTGGCAAGGGTAAACGTTAAACGGTATTGATGCGGAGAATTGGTGATGGCATTTCGTGCTTCCCACCGCCACGCTCGAATTAGTCCTCGTAAGGTTCGCCCTTTGGCGGACCTGATCCGCGGCAAGTTCGTTGACGAGGCGTTAGAGATCCTGCGGTTTCAACCGCAACGGGGTGCTCGAATGCTCGAACGCGTGCTCCGCAGTGCCGTCGGTAGTGCACAAGATCCAGAACAAAATCCTGGCCGAATCGCTCGAGAAGATCGTTTGGTCGTGACCGATGCACGCATCGACCAGGGGCCGATGTTCAAACGGATTCGTCCGCGAGCACGTGGAATGGCATTCGAGATCAAGAAACGAATGGCACACATTCACGTGACCGTAGAAGATCTGAGTGAACTGTAGAGCGTGCCGAAGCAAACAGAGTTGGCAAGTTAGTTAGCAAATACGAGTGAACGATTATGGGCCAAAAAGTCAATCCGATCGGTTTTCGTACTGGTGTGACTCGAGGTTGGAGCAGCCGTTGGTACGCTAGCAAACGGGAGTTTGCAGATCTGCTTGTCGAAGACAAGAGGGTTCGCGACTTCATCAAAGGTCAAAACCAATACAAGAACGCGGGTATCGACCGAATTGAAATAGAACGGACACGTGACGAAGTAAAAGTCGTGTTGTTTGTCGCCCGGCCTGGCGTGATTATTGGCAAGAAGGGACAGCAGGTCGAGATCCTGCAAGACGAACTTCAATCGCTGACCGGTCGACGAGTGAATTTGAAGATTGAAGAGATCTCGACACCAGAAATTCATGCTCAACTGGTGGCCGAGAACATCGCTCAGCAGTTGTCACGTCGAGCCAGTTTTCGGCGTGCAATGAAAAACACGATGCGAGAGACAATGGAGGCGGGTGCCAAGGGGATCAAGATCCAATTGGCAGGTCGTCTGGGTGGCGCCGAAATGGCCCGCCGTGAAAAGCAGATTTCAGGGTCGATCCCGCTCAGCACTTTGCGAGCAAAAATCGACTATGGCTTCACTGAGGCTAAAACGGCTCAGGGCCACATTGGCGTTCAAGTTTGGATAAATCAAGGTATGTACGACGGAGGCTCCAGCGATGGCTCTGATGCCCAAGAGGGTCAAGCATCGAAAAAGCCAAAGAAGGCGTATAAAAGGTAACGCTACCCGCGGCAACAGCGTCGTTTTTGGTGACTTCGGTCTCCAGGCCATGCAGCCCGGGTGGATTAAAGCCCAGACCATCGAAGCTGGACGTATTGCGGCAACGCAGTACATTCGCGGCGAGGGTCGCTTATACGTGCGAATGTTTCCTCACAAGTCCATTACCTCGACACCGCTCGAGACTCGAATGGGCAAGGGAAAAGGTGAACCGGAACATTGGGTGGCTACCGTTAAACCGGGAACGATCATGTACGAGTTGAGTGGTGTATCGGAGCAGCAAGCGAAAGTTTGTTTTGCTCGGTTGGCCCACAAGATGCCGGTTCGAGTGCGTCTTGTCCGCCGCAGATCCGCCTAACAGGGATAGATACAGCGATGAATACAAGTGAATTGCGGGAGATGAGCGACGAGCAACTCGTCTTGACGTTCGACGAAACCGCAAAGAGTTTGTTTCGACTGCGAATGCAAGCGCAGACCGAACGGCTCGATGTGCCCAGCGAACTTCGGCGACGACGACGTCTGATCGCTCGAATCAAGACCGTTCAACGTGAGCGCGAGTTGGCGAAGTTGAAGAACGAGGTCGCCGGTGCCCAATAGAGGGCGTAGACAAGACCATAGGTAGAACGAGACCATAGGTTATGCCAAAGAAAGTAGCCGTAGGCATCGTCACACGTGCCAAAAACGACAAGTCACGCCGGGTTGAGATACCTCGGCTGGTCCGTCATCCGAAATACGGCAAATTCATGCGGATGAAGACCATTTGCTACGTGCACGACGAGAACAACGAGTCTCAGCGTGGCGATCGAGTAGAGATCATTGAGTCGACGCCGACTTCGAAGACGAAGCGTTGGCAGTTGGTTCGAGTTATTGAGAAGAGTACCGAAATCGACTTGGCAGCTCTGCGAGCAGCGCGGAAAGCCCAAGAGTCCGTGGCTTCGGAAGAGTCCGTGGCTTCGGAAGAGTCCGTGGCTTCGGAAGAGTCGGCAGCGACCGGGGAATAGGCGATGATACAACAGGAAACACGACTGGTAGTTGCCGACAATACCGGCGCCAAAGAAGTAGCTTGCATCAAAGTGCTGGGTGGCTCACGCCGGCGGTTCGCTGGATTGGGCGACGTGATTGTCTGTAGCGTCAAGAGTGTCATTCCCGGTAGTGATGTTAAGAAGAAGTCGATCGTGCGGGCCGTCATCGTCCGTTGCAGACAACCGACGCGCCGCCCGGATGGCAGTTACATTCGATTTGATTCCAACGCAGTTGTGCTGGTGGACACCGATGGCAGTCCCCGCGGCACACGTATATTCGGCGCCGTGGCCCGCGAGCTTCGTGAACGAAAATTCATGAAAATCGTCAGCCTGGCGAACGAAGTGGTTTGAAAAACGAGACGGAAAAGGCCGTACTGAAAAGGCCAGACAAATGATCCCCCGATTAAAAGAGAAATACGAACAGGCGATCCTCCCGCAGCTCAAGGAATCCTTGGGTCGTGATAACCGCCTCTCCTTGCCTCGATTGGTAAAAATCGTGGTCAACATGGGAGTCGGTTCGGCGATTCAAGAGAAGAAACACTTGGAGACGGCGGTAGACGCAATGGCGCAGATCACCGGTCAGAAGCCAATTATTACACATGCCCGCAAGTCGGTGGCCGGTTTTCGGCTCCGTGAAGGCATGCCGATTGGTTGCAAGGTTACACTTCGCCAAACGCGAATGTACGAGTTTTTGGACCGTCTGATCTCGATCGCCCTTCCGCGTGTCCGTGACTTTCGCGGAATTAGCGAAACGGCATTTGATGGCAACGGGAATTACAGCTTGGGACTCTCCGAACAGTTGGTCTTTCCCGAGTTGAATCCGGATAAGTTTACCCGCGATCAAGGAATGAACATTACGATTTGCACCTCCGTCAGTAACGATGACGAGGCTCGTGAGTTGTTGCGGGGATTTGGAATGCCCTTCCGCCGTGACGAAACGGCTGGGGCTGCTTGACCACGACGCGCTTGACAAGTGTCAGGCAGGCTTTCTTTCGAAAATAGGTGGGCTTTGTGGCCAGTAAATCGAAAATTGCAAAAGCGAATCGCGAGCCGAAGTTTTCGTCTCGTCGTGAGCGGAGGTGTAGGTTGTGCGGACGACCTCGAGCGGTTTACCGTAAGTTCGGTATCTGTCGAATCTGTTTTCGCAAACTTGCCGATACGGGGATGATCCCCGGCGTTCGCAAAGCGAGTTGGTAAACAGAGGCTAGTGATATGACAAAGCGAGTAGGTACCAGGGGAAGATACCCAAGATGATGACCGACCCCATCGCCGATATGTTAACGCGCATTCGTAATGCGGTACGCATTGAACGGCCTCATGTCGAAATTCCGGCGTCCAAGGTGAAACGTGGTGTTGCCGAAGTGCTCAAGCGCGAAGGCTACATTTGGGATTGGGAAGAGGTTGAACAAGAACCTTCTTCGCACCTCCGTATCGAATTAAAATACGGGCCCAATGGCGAGCGCGTGATCCAAAAAATCCGACGTGTCAGCAAGCCGGGACGGCGAGTCTACACGAAGGCCAAGGATCTGCGACCCGTCCTCAATGGCCTCGGAATCAGTATCGTCAGCACTAGTAGCGGTGTGATTAGTGATCGCGAGGCGCGAACCCGTCATGTCGGCGGCGAAGTGTTGTGCGAAATTTGGTAAGGCCTAGTCAACAAGGCCGGTGATGCCGGCGTCCCATGATTGCGGATAAAGACCATGTCTCGGATTGGTAAAAAACCCATCGTTATATTAGATGGGGTGAAAGTGAATATCGACGGCCGCGTCGTCAACGTGGAAGGCCCGCTCGGGAAACTGAGTTATGAGCACCGGCCGGAAGTCTCCGTAGCCACATCGGAAGACGGTAAATCCCTCGTTGTCGATAGGTTTGTCGACGATCGATTTGGCCGACAGTACCACGGTTTGACGCGCAGCCTTTTGCAAAACATGGTAGTTGGCGTCAAGGATGGCTACGAAAAACGCCTTGAAATCGTCGGCGTTGGCTACCTCGGACAAATCGAAGGCAACGTTCTAACGCTGCGAGTTGGATTTGCAAACGAAATCAAGAAGACCATCCCACCCGGTTTGGATGTCCGTTGCCCCGACCAGACGCATGTCGTGGTCAAGGGGTGCGACAAACAACAGGTCGGTCAATTCGCTGCAGAAGTGCGAGCGGCGCGGAAGCCGGAGCCCTATAAGGGGAAGGGTGTCCGATACCAGGGTGAACACGTGAAAATCAAGCCCGGTAAGTCGGCGACGTAACCAACCACATGGCGGACGTGCCGAACCGGTGCGAACTGTAACAACCAATACAACTTTGTCCGTTTGAGGCGGAGAGATGTCCAACAAAGAAAAAATGCTGCAAAAACGACGACTTCGACGTCGTCGCGGCGTTCGCAAACGAGTGCAGGGCGATGCCGAACGTCCTCGACTTTCAGTAAATCGCAGCCACAAACACATCGCTGCGCAACTGATCGATGATACGAATGGACGCACCTTGGTATCTGCAACAACTCGAGATAGCGACCTGCGTGAGAAGATCGGCTACGGCGGTAATTGCGAAGCGGCACAGGAAGTTGGTAAAGCACTGGCGGAAAAGGCATTGGCGAGCGGAATCAAGGCCGTACGCTTCGACCGCGGACACAACCGGTATCATGGTCGAGTGGCTGCTTTGGCAGGAGCTGCTCGCGAGGCTGGGTTGACCTTGTAGCTTTAGGTAGTTTGGGTTCTATTGGGAAGAGTAAAGCCGAGTAACACCCGACGGGGAGCGGAATCGTGTCGTCAGACGTTTTAGACAAAAATATTGAACGCGTAGTTAAGATCAAACGCTGTGCGGCGGTCGTCAAAGGCGGTCGGCGTTTTAGCTTCGCAGCGATGGTAGTGGTTGGCGATGGCCGTGGGAAAGTCGGCTGGGGCTACGGGAAGGCGAACGAAGTTCCTCCCTGCGTCGACAAAGCGACCAAACAAGCCAGCCGCTCGATGATCGACGTGCCGGTGGTCGAGGGGTCGATACCGCATCAAGTAAAAGGGCGGTTTGGCGCAGCCAAGGTGGTTTTGGTACCTGCTGGCCCCGGTACGGGCGTCATCGCGGGTTCCGCCGTCCGCGCGGTTTGCGAAGCCGCTGGAATTGAAAATATATTGACGAAGAGTTTCGGCACCAACAATCCGGTGACCTTGATCAAGGCCACCGTTGATGCTCTGAGTAACCTTCGGACAAAGGACCAGGTCGAGCGTCTACGGGGAGTGTCGTTGTCATGATGTTACACGAGGTGAATCAGGGAATTCGTCCCTTCAAGAAGCGGCGACGTATTGGTCGTGGACCCGGTTCGGGCCATGGCAAGACGGCGGGACGAGGCCACAAGGGTGCCAAATCTCGCGCCGGTTATTCGCGGAAGCCCATGTTTCAGGGCGGTGCGATGCCGATGGTTCGTCGAGTTCCCAAACGGGGCTTCCACAACCAGTTCGCGATCAAGATCCGTGTGATCAACGTCAGCGATTTGGAGATCTTCGACAATGGCGCCGAGGTGAACCTGGAGACTTTGAATGAGAAGTCATTGGCCAAAGGAACGTTCGATCAACTGAAGGTCCTCGGCAACGGCGAGCTCACAAAGAAACTGCAAGTGGCTGCTCACCGTTTCAGTAAGTCAGCTCAAGAGAAGATCGAGAAGGCGGGTGGAGAAGTGGTCATTGTACCTGGACCCACACCGGTGAAGGAAAAGCAAAAAGCAGCCAAGGCGGCCAAAAAAGCAGCCAAGGCAAAGTAGGACGCAGTCTGGACGGCAACCTAATACGACAACATTCACGATTTAAAGAGATGGAAGCGACGGATCGTTTCCGCTTTTTTTTACGAGGCGAACAGGACGGATCGATATGTGGGAAAAGCTCCGCATCGTGATGACGATCCCCGAGCTCCGCGCCAAGGTGCTGCTCACCTTGATGCTGCTCGGTGTCTACCGCATCGGCTATCAAGTGCCGTTGCCGGTTGTTGATCAATCGTACGTCGGTGCCGCGACGGCTGGCAGTGGATTTGGAGACTGGATTGAAAAGGTCTCCATGTTTTCCGCTAGCGAATTGAGTAAGGCGACCATCTTCGGTTTGGGGATCATGCCTTACATCTCGGCCTCGATTATCTTCCAGCTGCTGGGGAGCGTATGGCCGCCCCTGGAAGCATTGAAGAAGGAGGGCGAAGCCGGTCGTAAAAAGATCAACGAATACACGAGATACGTGACCGTATTGCTCTGTTTTGTTCAGAGTTGGATGTACGTGAAGTTCTGGTTAATGGCCGTGCCGCAGGGTGCGAACGGGCCTCCGCGCGTGGCGGACGCCTTCGAGTCGATTTCCAGCGGCAACCTCCACTTTTTCTGGCAGTTTGCCATGGTCATGACGATGACCTGCGGAACTGTGTTTCTGATGTGGTTGGGCGAGCAGATTGATGAACACGGTGTCGGAAACGGTATTAGTTTGTTGATCATGGCCGGGATCGTCGCGCGTATGCCCGGTGCGATGTACAAACTGCTCAATCCGGAAAACATGGATTATCAGCTGACTG
>DUDC01000041.1:9993-19982 GCA_012959465.1 Planctomycetaceae bacterium | reverse complement strand
CAACATCTACGTGACTGGATTTACCAAAGGAGCGATGGGGATCGAGACGTTAGTAGTACTCGCGTTCCTCTTTGTAGCGGTGGTGGTGGGCGTTGTGTTTATTACGCTGGGGCAACGGCAAATTGCCACTCAGAGTGCCAAGCACGTCCGCGGCCGACGGGTTTTTGGTGGTACCAGAAACTACCTTCCATTGCGAATTAACCAGGCCGGCGTAATGCCGATCATCTTTGCCAGCAGCTTGTTGATGCTACCTGGGCTGGGCTTCAAGATGATGGCGAGTTGGTTTACGGGCACTACGAGCCAGATATTGCAGTGGCTGTCGAGCATGTTTGATGGCTCGTCATTCATCTACAACATGAGCTACATCGCTATGATCTTCTTCTTCTGTTTCTTCTGGACGGCGATTACGTTCAATCCAAAAGAGATGGCAGACAACCTTAAAGACTACGGGACGTTCATTCCGGGGTACCGCCCTGGCAAACGAACAGCCGACTACCTGGAAAAGGTGATGGTACGAATTACCTACGTGGGTGCTGGATTCTTGGCGTTGGTGGCTATTGTGCCCACAGCGATTTCCAGTGCGCTCGGCGTGGATGTGTCGGTAGCCAGTTTTTACGGAGGCACCGGATTGCTAATTGCAGTCAGCGTGGCGTTCGACTTAGTCCAGAAAATTGATAGCCACCTTGTGATGAGGAACTATCGGGGCTTGATGGAGTGATGGACGCCTGACGGATCGACTGGTTGGCCGATGTGGCCTGCGGAGATCACCGATGTTCATTGTGATGATTGGTCCACCAGGCGTTGGCAAGGGAACCCAATGTAAGCGTCTTGTGAATCAACTTGGTATTCCGCACGTCTCGACTGGCGACATGCTGCGGGAAGCGAGGAAGTCGGTTTCCCATGGCGAAGACCTCTTAGCACATATGGATCGCGGGCGTTTGGTGTCGGACGAAGTGGTAACGGAGTTAGTAGAGCGGCGGTTAGAGTTGCCAGATTGCCAGAATGGCTGCCTTTTTGACGGATTTCCACGGACGATCCAACAAGCGGAGACGTTGGACAAGATCCTGGGCAAGCACGGCAAATCGGTCGGTCTGGCGATTGAAATGAGCGGCGACGACAAACTGCTCGTTCAACGAATGCTCAAGCGGGCAGCGGAGGAGCAGCGGCCCGATGACACGGTCGAGACGTTGACCCGCCGTTTGGAGATTTATCAACGCGAGACAGTGCCAGTAGCCAAATATTACGAAGAACGCGGTTTGTTGTGCCAAGTCAGTGGGATTGGAACACCTGACGAGGTGTCGCTGACGATCAGGCAGCAAATTCGTGACAACGGCGGAAAATACCGGGAAAACTCGAGCTGATCTGGTTCGGGTTGGCCCTTGTGGATGATGTGGGAAAACGGCTATACTTAATCGCTTTGCCATTTTTGGGAGACAGATCGTGAAAGTTCGAGCGAGCGTTAAACGCATTTGCGACAATTGCAAAGTCGTGCGACGCAAGGGCCGCGTCTACGTGATTTGCACCAACCCACGGCACAAACAACGACAGGGTTAATAACAAATCTTTTCGGCAAGTTGGTTGTACGGCTTGTCCATAGTTGATTCAAACGGGAGAACCAAGTATGCCGCGTCTGCTGGGGGTTGATATTCCCAATGACAAGAAAGCGGTCATCGCACTCACCTACTTGTACGGCGTCGGACCTGCGACGGCGAGGGCTCTTTGTATTAAGGGTGGGGTGGACCCGGACAAGAAGGCCCGAGAGTTGGCCGAGGACGAAGTCGCGCGATTGGCAACTCTGTTGGAACGCGATTACATCGTGGAAGGTCCGCTGCGTCGGCAAACGGCTCGATCCATCGGTCGTCTGCGTGACATCAAGAGCTATCGAGGGACTCGGCATCGTCAAAATTTGCCGGTCCGAGGTCAGCGTACACGTACCAATGCGAGAACTCGCAAGGGACCACGAAAGACGGTGGCTGGGAAAAAGGGCGTCAAGGATCTGCGTTAATCTCGAATTCTGGAGTCTCCATTATTGGAGTGAAGTGAAGCTGTGGCAAAACAACAAAACAAAAAAAGACGCCAACGTCGAAACGTAACTGCGGCTGTCGCACACGTCAAAGCAACGTTTAACAACACCACGGTGACGATCACCGATACCAAAGGTGATACGCTTTGCTGGGCGAGTGCTGGAACTTCCGGGTTTAAGGGTAGCCGCAAGAGCACCCCATTCGCAGGCCAATGTGCTGCTCAACAAGCAGCGGAAAAAGCTATGAAGTTTGGCGTCAAAGAGGTGGAAGTCCGGGTCAAGGGGCCCGGGTCGGGACGCGAAAGTGCCATCACGGCACTGCAAGCAGCTGGGCTGACGGTCAAGACTATCGAAGACCGAACTCCCATCCCTCACAACGGTTGTCGTCCTCGCAAAAAGCGGCGAGTCTAGTCAAGTTCTTCTTTCAGCCAAGATGGCAAAGAGTCTGGGGTGTGTCCCCGGTACTTGATGCGACATTTGGAGGCATAAATGCACATTCGCTGGCGTGGGCTTGAATTGCCCAGCGTTGTTGAGTGCGAGCAGGAAACGCTGACACCAACATATGGTAAGTTCGTTGCCGAACCTTTCGAGCGCGGTTTTGGCGTGACCGTAGGCAATAGCCTGCGTCGCATCTTGCTCTCGAGCCTGCAAGGCAGCGCAGTAACGCAAATTAAGATTCGTGGTGCACAGCACGAATTCACGACGGTGCCCGGTGTCCTGGAAGACGTCACCGACATCGTTTTGAACGTGAAAGCTCTGGTGGTCAAAAACCACTCCGAGTCTACCAAAGTGATCACCATCGAAAAGAACACGGCTGGTGTCATCACCGGCGGAGACATTCAAGTCGACTCCGATGTCGAGATCATCAATACCGATCACGTGCTGGCGACTCTCACCGAGGACGTCGAGTTCATGATGGAAATGGTGGTCGAGAACGGTCGAGGTTACGTGCCATCGACCGAACACAGCACGGGCGAGCACGAAATCGGTATCATTCCGATTGATGCGGTCTTTAGTCCGATCATTCGCGTCCGTCACGACATTGAAGAAACACGAGTCGGGCAAAAGACAAACTACGACAAGTTGACGTTGGAAATCTGGAGCGATGGGTCAGTGCAGCCTGAAATGGCACTGGTCGAGTCGGCGAAGATCTTCCGCAAACACCTCAACCCGTTCGTCCAGTACCAGGAATTGGGACAGCGAGTCCACGCGCAACCGCGCGGTGGTGCTAGCAACGTCGATGCCATACTGGAATCGAAATTGAGTATTCCGATCGCCGATCTGAAGTTCTCCGTGCGTGCGGGCAACTGCCTGGAGGCCGAGCATATAGATACCGTCCGCGATCTGGTTCGACGGACAGAAGATCAGTTGCTGGAAGTACGTAATTTTGGTGATACCACCTTGAATGAAGTTCGCGAGAGGCTCACCGAACTCAACCTGCATTTGGGCATGCGTGTGCCGCCGGCGCCCAGCATTCAGTAGATTGAATTGAGAGAATTCGTACGATGCGACATAGAAAACGAGGTCGGCGGTTAGGACGTAGTTCCTCACACCGCAAGGCAATGTTGCGAAACCTTGCCAGCAGCCTGCTGCTGACCGAGCGAGAAACCGATGAGTTTGACGAAAATGCGCCCAAGGTGAACGGTCGCGTCGTCACGACACTTCACAAGGCGAAGGAAGTGCGGCCCTTGGTGGAGCGTTGTATCACGATTGCTCGCAAGTCGCTGCAATCGGCACGCGACGCCGAAGAATTTGCCACATCAGCCGAACGCATGTCCGACGCCTATCGCACCTGGAGAAAAAGCGACGACTGGCAAAAGTGGGCGGAGGCGCGGGGCCCGGTCGTGACCGCTCGTCGACGTTGCCAGCAGCTGCTGGGCGACAAAGAAGCTGTCGCCATCCTCTTCGATACGGTGGCCCCACGGTTTGAAGAACGACCAGGTGGCTACACACGCATCCTGCGGTTGACACAACCTCGACTCGGAGACGCCGGCGAACAGGCCATCTTAGAGTTCGTGGGCAAGAACGATCGTACTTCAACGAAAAGCGTAAAACCGGCGTTTGATACAACCGACGACGCCAGTGAAGAAGAGAACGTCGAGGACGAGGCTGTGACTGACGAGGTAGCCGATGACACAGATTCGGATGACACGGCTGCACCGGAGGATGCCGGTGACGGCGATAAGGAAAACAAGTGAGTCATTGAAGACCCGGGGGATTTTGCCCCGGGTTTTTCGTGCGCCGTACGGACTCGTCCGTTCGTAAGCGACGGCCCCTTGCGATGGAGTGTAAGGATGGGGAATCGGCTTGGATTCGACTTTACAGCGCACTTGGCCGCTTTATGCGATGACATCACCAGCCGCTCGGTGGAGATGCGGCACATTCAAATGCGTTCGGTCTGTGTGACCTTCTCGCAGGCACGCAAACGGCAACTCTACGGGATTCAAGCGTCATTGACCCCTCTACGCTTTGAGGGCGGCAAGTTGGTGGGCAACAAAAACGGTCGGCGGTACAAAATTCAACGGGTGTTCGGTGACGGTGGCGAAGAGTACTTGTATCTACTGGCGTTCTATCTGCCACGGTTCATGGACCTGCCGTTGGAAGAAAAGCTGGTCACCATTTTCCACGAGTTGTGGCACATCAGTCCCCAATTTGATGGTGATCTTCGTCGGCACCCAGGCCGGTGTTACGTGCATACCGGCTCCGAACGCGCTTACGATATCGAAATGGCGAAGAAGGCATGTCGCTGGCTGCAACTTGCCCCTCCGCCGGCCCTCTATCAGTTTCTCCGCGCCGACTTTGACGAACTTGTCCGTCGACACGGACGAGTCATTGGGACACGCATTTCTCAACCGAAGCTGATCCCAGTCGCCGCCTGAATCACCACTGTTTCAGCCGCATTCAAGTTGGCATGCTCGGACGCCATCGGCGATAAAATGTCACTGATAATCGACCCAGAAAGCCAGCAAAATAAACCGCTCGGACTCGAGAGCAACGGTGGCGTGACGCACTTGGCGAGGACAACGAGTCACAAGGCGTGAGCAAGGTGACTCCGGTGACATCGCACACATTACACACATTGCACGATGCACAGCACGACGATGACGACCAGTGCGATCTACCAACACTGTCTCCAAACGATAGGCAGCCAATCCAGCCCGTTCATTGTTCCCCCTCCTCGAGTCGTTTCAACAAGGCTTGCATTTCGGCGATTTCGTCCTCATTGATCCCACGGTCGTCAATCAAATGCCGCATCAGCGGCAGCGTTTCGCCGGCAAACAGGTGGTCGATCAGGTCGTCAATCGTCTCGCGAATCACCGTCTTTGGTTGGACCCGTGCCGAGTAGACACTGGTCCGACCCTCTCTTGACGAACGCACATAACCCTGCGCCTCAAGCCGCCGCAAGTATGCGTACATTCGTACGTGACTCAATACGAATCTTCTTCCTTTTAGTGCCGCGGCTAGCGAGGCGGGCTCGATGATTGAGCGGACGGCGTTTGCCGTGGGCCCATTCCGAGTGCCGCTCGCTCTGAACCGCTTTGTTGCCCGGCACCATAGCGCCTACAATGGCCTCACTATCATCGGAGCAAGACGACCACTGTGGTGTAGGAAACTGTAATCATGAAAACGATCGCGATTATCGGAGGCGGCTTTTGCGGCGCGATGACCGCCGTGAATCTGGCCCGCATCAGCGACCGTGCTCTTCGCATTGTGATCATCAATGCCCGACGACCGCTAGGTCGAGGCACTGCGTACGGCACATCACGTTCGGAGCACCTACTGAATGTGGCCGCCCGAAACATGTCGGCACTGCCCGATTTTCCAGCTCACTTTCTAGGTTGGTTGCAGTCACGAAGCGAGTACGACGACACGTCCAGCGACGACCTCCGACAGATGTTCGCCCCTCGACGTGTTTATGGAGACTACTTGAGGAGTCTGTTGGAAACGTGCTTGAATCCGATCGATTCCCGCTGCCTCGTCAATGTGGAATCGATCGACGACGAAGCGGTTGACATTGTCCTTGACGCGGACAACAACGCCACGATTCTGCTCAACGGCGGAGGAACCGTCGATGCGGATCAGATCGTGATGGCGACAGGAAATCACCGGCCCGGGTCGTTTCCTTCGCCCTCTCCGTTAGGACATGATGCACGTTACTGTGCCGACCCGTGGGAAGGCTGGCACGAAAAACTCCCCGAACCGGGCGGCCGCATCGTGCTGCTCGGGACGGGCCTGACCACGGTCGATGTCGTGCTGACACTCGGTGCGATTGGCTGGGAAGGTCAGATCATAGCCGTCTCGCGAAACGGGATGCTGCCGAAGTCACACTTCCGCGGTATCGCCTACTCGGACTACCTGCCCGAAGACGCCGAGTCGCTTGGGCTGCACGGTTTGGTTCAAGTGGTCGAACAACATTGCACTCTCCTGAAACAAATGAGCCAGAATTCGGCCATCGCCATCGACAAGTTGCGGCCACACACGCAGCGACTTTGGCGAAGTCTATCCGTTGATGAAAAACGCGAGTTTCTCAGCAAACACGCGGCTACCTGGAATGTGACACGCCACCGGATCGCACAGTCGATTCATGAAACAATCACTGACGCTTTGGATTGCGGGCGATTGCAAGTGATGGCCGGTACGATCGAGAAAATCGTGCCGAACGAACAGAACATCGAGGTCGTCTTGCGCGATTCCCAAGGGAATCAGTGTCAGCAAAACGGCGATTTGGTTGTCAATTGTACAGGCCCGCAATCGCAAATTTCCCAGGCGAACATCCCGCTCTTTGATAACCTGCTTCTCAAAGGTCTCATCTGTGCCGATGATTTAGAGATGGGGATTCTGGTAGACGATCAATTTGCCGTCATTGATGGCGACGGCGAAGCCTCTCCGCTGCTCTTCGCAATCGGTCCGTTGTTGAAAGGCAGCTTGTGGGAAACAACGGCGGTACCCGAGCTCCGCAGCCAAGCCATGCGTGTGGCCGAGAACCTGCTGCAACGCGAACCGGCTGCAGTCGAGGAAGAGGCTGTTATTGAATATTACATTTAGGTGGAGATTTCACAATCATCTCCGTTCACAATCAATCGCAGCTCGTGAGTGCAGCTGACCAGACCGTTGGCAACTAGGAACTGCCGCGCTCGTTCGAGGTGACGTTGGTGGCGAGGAAGAAACGGCAACGGGTCACCTACGACAACGCTGTCGGGAGCAGCGAGCGTGTCGACAATATTCGCGACGAGTTCTTCAAGACCTAGCCCCGTTTTGGCGCTAACTTGGTACTGACACGTCGACGGTAGGTCATGACACAAGTCGCACTTGTTCCATAACTCGATGCAGCGAGGCCGATGTTCGGTGGGCCAATCGGTCCACCATTCCTCTAGAGACGTCGCATCGGCAACGGCAAGTACCAGGTCCGCACGATCGATCGAGTCGCGGGCCTTGTCGATTCCGACTTGTTCGATCGGATCGGTCGCATCTGGTCGCACTCCAGCCGTATCGGTCAGTTCAAACAACCATCCCGCCCAAGCGGTGATCGTCTTCAGAACATCGCGAGTGGTACCGGGCTGGTCAAACACAATCGATCGTTCATAACCGAGCAATCGGTTGATCAATAGGCTCTTACCCACGTTTGGTGGGCCGGCCACAACCACTTTATATGGTTGCAACAAGTGCATTCCCTGGGATACTCTGGCGAGCATGGCATCGATCGCTTGCCGAACGGCAGCCAGTTCGCCAGTTGACACAAGCGACAAGCACTGGTCCACCCATTGCTCCAGAGCGCCGCGACTCTGCGCGAGCAAATGGGCAGCGGCAGTGTCTGTGGCAGCGTTTGCTAGCGCTGCTTCGGCCTCGGCCGCCAGGCGGTGTTTGGACGTCCGATCGAGCCAATCGGTCGTCGCAAGAATTTCCCCCCCCGCGTCGATCACATTGTCCAAAACTTGGGACGGCGCCAAGTTGCCACCGTGACAGTGCACTTCGAAAACCGCTTGGTCGGTGCGGGCAACGACCAGCTCTTCTCCGGGCGATCCACGGCTGCCCCATTTTCCAAAATAGACGCGGCCCACGATCATCTTGGAGGCTGAAATGCCACTTGCCGAATGAAAACAACTCGATACAAATGCCGCGGCGCCAACACCGCGTACCTCTACCGTCGCGATGGCGCTACGGCCAGGTCGCGTCCTCAGCGAAGCATACAAGTCTTGCGTCAACGGTATGTTCTCCTCCGACGATCAGAACAAACGTGAACCGACTCTCGCAATACCCAATAAAACAAGGTCTGGAACCCAGTCACCAGGAATGGGTAGACGACGGGCGTCGCCACCTGTGGTCATGATCACGGGAGGTCCGTCCAAGGTCCGCGTCAACTGTTGAATGACTTCTCGCACCCCGCCAACCATCCCCCAATAGAGTCCACTCGCTAGGGCCTCTTCGGTTGTTTTACCCACTGCGGATACGGAATCCTTCATCTGCTCGTCGGTCAAATCTGGTAACTTCTCGGCCAGCTCGTTCAGTGCTTTCGTCATCGCGCCACGACCGGCCAAAATGGTGCCACCTTGAAACGTGCCCGAGGCATCGATTAGGTCGACTGTCACCGCCGTACCGGCGTCCACGACAATCTTGGGAACGTGAAACGGTGGCAGAGAGTGAGCTGCTGCTGCAGCCAAGAGTCGATCGATTCCGACGCGGTCAGGCTGACCCAGGTTGACCGAAATTCCCACCTGGTCTCCCCGAATGTGCTGCATACTCTCGGTCGGAAAGTGTTCACTCAACCAAGCGCTGAATTCGTTTTCTCGCCGACTGTTGACACTTGCAATCGCCCAGCAACGACCGCTCTGGTGTCCATCAACCAACTCGTCCACCGACCAGGTATCAGTCCATCGGCAGATCGGGCCCAACCGTGTTAGCAAACTGGGTGCCCCACCTGAAGAAAACTCTACCTGATAGGCTGCCAGATGAGTGGACGTGTTTCCAACATCCACTGCAACGATCATCGTCGTAGGCTCAGCGCTCATTTCGGCGAGGTAGTGCTTTCTCGTTTGTCCAGCTCCGCTGCCACTGCACGAGTCAACTCGTTGAGGCCTTGACCAGTGACCGCCGAAATCAATAGAACTTCACGGCCTGTCAGCTCGCTCAATTGTCGCCCCACGTCCTCGGCCTCTGCCAATTCGGATTTGCTGACACAGAGGATCTCCGGTCGACTGGCCAACTCATCGTTGTAACGTGTCAACTCGTCTCGAATCGCCTCATAATTGCCGACAGGATCTGTCCCGTCCATCGGAAGCGGCTCAACTAGATGGACCAATATGCCAGCCCGCTCGATATGCCGCAGGAACTCACAACCAAGCCCAACGCCTGCATGTGCCCCCTCGATCAGTCCTGGGATGTCCGCAATCACAAAACGCCGGTCAAAGTCGACTTGGACCTGACCCAAGTTCGGGTGTTTTGTGGTGAATGGATAGTCTGCGATCTCCGGCTTCGCCTTCGTCAACCGACTCAATAAAGTGCTCTTGCCCGCGTTGGGCTTGCCGACCAAACCGACGTCCGCGATCACCTTTAATTCGAGAACGATCAGCCGATTTTCACCTTCCTCGCCGGGGGTCGTGTGACGGGGTGCCCGGTTAGTCGAAGACTTAAAATGAGTGTTCCCTTTGCCGCCTCTTCCGCCCCTTGCAGCAACCACTTGATCGTCGATGGTGTCTAAGTCCTTCATCACCAAGTCATCGCGGGCGTCAATGACGACCGTGCCCGGTGGAACTTCGATGATGACGTCCTCCCCATTGCGGCCTCGGCAATTTGAACCTTGCCCGCGTATCCCATCGTCGGCCTTCCAGAATTTACGATGAGCCAACGCTGACAAGTGGTTTACGCCCGACTTGGCAACAATGATGATGCTGCCTCCATTTCCACCATCACCACCGTCAGGGCCACCTCGAGGGACGTACCGTTCTCGACGAAAGCTCGAACAGCCACT
>DUDC01000041.1:0-9824 GCA_012959465.1 Planctomycetaceae bacterium | reverse complement strand
TAAAAAAGGGACCTCCTGAGCGGAAGTCCCTTACCATTCGCAGTTTGCTGTCTGGGCGGTACGCGGTGGCACCTAACCTTCACTTGCAGCAACGGCGTCACTAGCAACGGCATCATTAGTGACTATGTTGACTCGTCGGCCTTTGCGGTCAAATTTCACAACACCATCGCACAAGGCAAATAGCGTGTAGTCATTTCCGAGCCCGACATTTTGGCCTGGGTGGAACTTTGTACCGACTTGACGTACGAGGATGTTACCAGCGCGAACGCGTTCTCCGCCAAATTTTTTCACGCCTCGCCGCTGAGCGTTCGAATCGCGACCATTGCGGCTGGACCCTTGTCCCTTCTTATGTGCCATATTGGGCTTCCTGAAAGACAGCTTGTTCGGTTGATACTAGGGGAACAAGTCAATTTACCGGTAGACCCAAAGATGATCAAGCCGTTCTTCCAAACCATATCGGTTCAGAATCTTCACTTGTCCTTCAACTTCCGCTTTAATAGGCACGCCGAAGCGGATTTCGTCGTCCAGCTGGCGAATCGCGTCGCCCGGACGCCAGAAGTTCAATCGCAGCGTTTTCCCCAACACGTTGGGGTTGTCACCCAATTCGGCGTCGGCCACACGGAAAGCGTTTGTCAAGCCGCGGATGTAGATAGAGAAGAAGTCAATCCGTGGATCCAAATCGACCCAAGTCACTACTCCCCACACACTTGTGTCTTTCTCAGATGTCCATCGCTCGAGCGTCTGCTCGGTCATCTCGACCGAGTTGTAGAGTGGTCGGCCGACCTTCTCACGGGCCGCAATGACCGGCTTGGCCGCCGGAATTATCCGATCGAGATACGATTTGTCGAACTCCACCGCGTCCAATACGAAATTTGGCATGAACCGACGATCACCGCGACTAAATCGCTCGATGCTCGGGAACGTCACGTTGCCATACTCATCCTTACGACCGGCCGGCCGGATGTCCTGACCGTGGTAGCGAATCCGGTAGACCATGTACCAAACAATCTTCGGTGCCAGCTTGCCATCTGGTTGAGGCATGTCGACCGCAATCATACGCAACGGTTTGAAGGAAAACTCGAGATTCCAGACATCCCTACGTAAGACCGACCGATTGGCCCGTTCGACCAAGTTGTTTGTTTTCGGCGAATAATTGGGCGTCCAGGCCAAGTCGCCACCGGTTAACGCCACAATCTTGATCGGACCCGTAAAAGTCTCCTCAGCCAGGGGTTCTGGCTGGATGGTCGTCAAAACGCCAGGAGCCAATCTTCGTGTCGGTTGCGCAATGCAAACCGACTGGGTGGCTAGAGATACCCCGAGGAGCAATAACAGAAATCGTCTTAAACCCATATCTGCTACCGGTTTGTGTTTTGGTAGACGAGAGTCGAACCACCACGTCGGGCGAGACCAATCCCCAGTATACTTGCGCATGCCGGGTACATTCAACAATTTACGCCATTTCCCGGGGATCCTCATTCGAATCTGCAAAAAAATAGGGCCGAACCGCTGACAACGGCCCCATTTCGAGAGGAAAAACGTCGGGTTACCACCGACCCACCTGCCCTGGGAGAAAACAGTGGCGAAGCCAGTGCCACACATTGGCCGCTGGTTTTGGGGCTGTCAGTATTTGCCAGTGCCACACATCGGCCGCGAACGCGGTCAACGCAGGTAGCACTGGTATTGCGGTAAGTGCGGTCTCTCCATAAAGTCACGGCCAAACCGGATGGTCGAATCCTCTCTTGCAAGTGAACAAGTGACGTAGCCGCCAATGGGCAACAAACTGACAGTCATCGTTCCCTGTAAGAATGAAAGCGACAACATTCGTGCTTGCATCGGGAGCTTCCGGGCCATTGCCGACGAGATCTTGGTCGCCGATTCCGGCTCAACTGATGGTACCCTCGACATCGTCCGCAAGATGGGTGATTGCCGCATCGTAGAACGGGAATACCGTTTTTCCGGAGACTTCAAGAACTGGGCCATTCCGCAGGCTCAGCATGAATGGGTCCTACTGGTGGATGCCGACGAACGGGTAACGCCCCAATTGGCAGATGAAATCCAGGCGCTGCTCGACCGTGGGCCCGACCAAGACGCTTATTGGATCTACCGCAAGAACCACTTCATGGGTCACCCCTTGCGATTCGGTCCTTGGTCCAGCGACAAGTGCGTTCGGCTGTTTCGCCGCGAACTTCGTTATCTGGGCGATACAGACCACGCCGAGATCCATGTGCCCAACGGCAAACTCGCCGCGCTCAAAGCGCGGCTGACGCACTACACCTTTTGGACCTATGACCAGTACTTCCCAAAAATCGACCGCTACGCGTCCTTTCAAGCCCAGCAGTGGCACAAGGCGGGGCGCACTCCGAGTCGGGTGAAAATACTGTTCAACTTCCCATGCCGATTCTTACACAACTACTTCATCCGACTTGGCTTCCTAGACGGTTGGGTCGGCTTCCAAGTGTGCATGATGGTCTCCATCTACTCGTTCCTTAAACAGGCTCGTCACTGGGAACTCTGCTATGCACTTTCGCAAGCAGAAGTTGAAGTCTCAGCAAATTCCCAAGCCCACCCGACGACCCACGACACCGTTTCACGACCAGCGGCTTGAAGGAAGATCAATGCCGAGCCAAGACAAGCTGAAGCTTTTGTTTCGCGCCTATAAATATCGCTACCGTGTGGAGCGTAACGAAATAGCGTTCGTACTCGAAAATCTCAAACCCGGCCAAAACTGCGTTGATATCGGAGCGCACAAGGGTGCCTTCACCTATTGGATGCAGAGGCGAGTCGGGCCGGCTGGTCACGTCCATGCCTTCGAACCTCAGCCGGAATTGGCCGAGTATTTGTCGAAGATGAAGACTGCATTCGGGATGAACCACGTCACGATTGTGCACTCCGCCGTCTCGGACCAATCAGGTTTCAGTCGACTCTATCGAGATTCCGCGTGCACGCCCGGAGCGACGCTCAATGATCGTGAATCGGAGACGGCGAATTCGGTAGTTGTGCCCCTGGTGACACTCGATGGTTATTTCTCACAGCAACCAGCGTGCCGGGTCGACTTCATCAAGTGTGATGTTGAGGGCCATGAGCTCGAGGTGTTTCAGGGTGGTTGCGGGATCCTGACGGAAGACCGGCCGAAACTGTTGTTCGAGTGTGAACAGCGACACATGAGCGAGCGTTCGATGGAAGAGGTCTTCCAGTACCTGGTGAGTCTGGGCTATCGAGGCTGGTACTTCAAACGTCGAAACTTGCACTCGATTGACTCGTTCAAACCGGAGTTGAATGCGGCCCCGCGTGACTCCGACTACGTCTATAACTTTGTCTTCCTGCATCCGATGCATGACGCCGCCCGCCGCGCGGCCTGAAAACCCCCAAAAGCCGTCTTGGACGTGACGACACCCGCAACTGAACTGGACGCGGGACGCTGAAACTTGTACTCTCCCGGCTCACTTTGAGATTCGGGGACCCGAGTCTCTATCAGCTACGGCATGGAGGTCGCGGCCAATGACTCGCCCGCCCACGACCCCGGCTCACATCGGGGTATTTTCTAAGTTACGGCGGATTGACGTTCGGCGATGTCGACGAGTGACGCTCCCTTTCTTGCTACTTTCGATACTGGCCCAATTCTCAGCCACACTCCATGCGACGGATTTCGAGCATCTACGTCCGACCGCCTTCCAAGGAATCACACCCGGCGTCACGACTCTGAAGCAACTGCGTGCGAAGTTTGACGATCGAGTTCGTCGCAAGAACTCCAATTGGCATATCGACGTGGGAGCCCCATTTCGATCGGTCGTCGCCCGGGAGTCCGACAAGAGAGTGGCTTCGATTCACGCCGAGTTGATCACTCCATGGCCTCTCAAAAAAACGATGTCAGAATTGGGTCTATCCACGCCGATCCCACCGCTGCGAACAGAGAGCGGAGGTAAGGGTCGACAACATTGGTTCTTCCCCGAACGCGGTCTGAAACTTTACGCCTCGGCCACGCCCAAGCAGCACGTTCAGGCCATCACCTTGGTACCGTTAGAATCGGATGAATTGCTGGCTCGTTTCACAGCTGGTGAATCCGTAGAGAACGAACTGCAGCTGTTGGAATCCCTGCAACGTCGGGGATTCTTGGACCAAGCAGGGAAACTTCGCCTGATCGAATGGCATCTACGGGCAGGCCACGCTGGCGATGCAGAGGTATTGCTGACAGAGTTAAAACTCGATGACGGCTTCCACCGGCAATTGCTGCGAGCACGTCACCGCTTATGGACGGGAGAGCCGACAAGGTTGGAACGCCTCCACATACCTCAGCTGAAGACCCAACCACTATTGACCGCTTCCAGACAATTATCGTGGGCACGAGTTTTCGCGACGCCCCAAGTGGCGGAACTAGACCGAGCGGCGAAGCTAATCACCGACGCCATCGATCAACTGAACCAGCATAAGCCATCACAGGCCGCCCTCGCTGATCGATTGAGGTTGGAAGCCAATTTGGTCTTACTTCAAGTGATCGCTACCGGCGATCGGGATGACAAACTAGAACGCCTCGAATTGTCGCTCGACAACACCGAATTGCTACTAGAACAGATGGTGAGTCCGGCGGAGGATCCGTTGTATAAACTCCAAGCTATTCGCCGAGTCCTCGAGGCGTTGGTAAATGTCGAACAAAAGGTCAGTTACCAAAGGTGGCAATTTCTGGCCAAGGCGGCCGTCGAACAGGCTGCGGAACGTGTTGACGGTCCACTTCGGCGATCCGAATTGGCCCTGGAACGATCTCGCATCCACCGTCAACTCGCGGGACTTGCACGTGGTCATGGTGATGTGACCGCGGCGACACATCACGCAAAAATCAGCCTTCGTTTACTCGACGATGTCGAGCATGATTTTTGTCACGTTCGACAACAGATCGAACGAACAGAGACGTTGTTTCTGCTTGGTGTCCTGCAGGCCATTGAGATGAACGATCATGTCGCAGCTGCACAGTGGTACAAACAGGCCGCAGAACATTTGACGCTAATCGACGCCGAGTCGTACGTCCCAGGAAAAATAGCTGACCGTTGGATAAGTATGGGCGTAAGCTATTGGACGATCGGCCAGAAGACCGTCGCCCTTGAATTGACCGAACGTGGGAAAAGGCGAATCGATCGATTCGTGAAGTCTGGTCGACTGCCAGCGTCCGCGTTGATCACCTGTTTTCAAAATCTATCAACAATGCATGGTGTCCTGGGCAACGAAACACAATCGGGCGAGTACCTCAGATGGTCGCGAGTGGTAGGTGAGTCTTCCAGAACACGATAGTCCGTGCTGCCATTGTCCGTAGCTTCGCCAGCTCTGAAAGGATTCAAAAATGTCGGTTGCGAATTTGCACGCGCCGTCGTTGGCGAATCCGGTCCACGATTCAATTTCAACGTATCAACGACGAACGCTCGGCGCGATACTGCTCGTATTTCTGGTAACCCTTTTCTTCTCGAGAAGCGCCGCGGAAATCTCGGTGTGGTGCATGTTCGTTGGCTGGATTGCCGTGCTGGCGACGAACTGCTACCGTGGCCGGCGATTGAATGTTAGCCAAATCGCCGTCGGTTGCGACAAACTCCTTCTGCTGCTGTTTTCCGCAGTCTGCCTCTCCACGCTGCTACGCGTACCCGACCTCGCCGATCGCTGGTCCGTCATGCGAGAATTACGAATCATCGCCATTCTCTACCCCATGGCCTATATCGTAAGATTGAATTTCAATCAGCGTAGCGAGAAGGTGCTGATCGCGTTCTCTCTAGTCTTCATCGTTGTTGGAGTAAACGCCGTATTCCAACACTTTACCGGAATTGACCTGGTTCGGTCCCACAACGACTCCCTGCGACCGCTCGGGGTAGCCACCTATCGAGCGACCGGATTCCTCTCCAGCCCCCTTAATTTCGCCCACTCCTTTGGTTTCTTGGGCACGATCTACATCGTCTGGTACATGCTCCGCCGTCAACAATTGCCTGTGGGGACCCAATTCTTGGGCGCGTTCGCCGTCGCTGGCATACTGCTCGGAGTGCTCGCCTCTGGTTCACGAGGCGCGTGGCTTGCCTCCGCCGTGACCATCCTTGCGTTGCTGCCATTCCTGAAACGTCGAACGGTCGTGTCGCTTATGGTCTGCACCGTCGCTGCGGCCAGCTTGATACTCATCTGTAGCACTTCCATTCGCAACCGAACGATTCGAATATTTGATGTCCAGGAGTACAGCAATGTCGGACGCTTGAATCTTTGGCGAGCGAATTGGGAAGTGATCAAGGACTTCCCGATTCTGGGCGTCGGTCTGGGACAGACATCGCAGCACGTCGGCAAATACTACGAAGAACTCAACATCAGCAATGGCATGCACGTGCATTCACACAACAATCTTGTGGAGTTTCTGGCGGGTGCTGGCATCATCGGACTCTTGTCTTACCTGCTCGTTTGCTTCTACTTCCTCGCGGTGAGTCTTCGCGTCTATCGGAGATGTAGCCGTGCCGAAACGCAACCTGGATTTGTCGGCAGTTTGGCCCTCGGTTGTTTTGCCGCTCAGATCTACATTCACGGCTGCGGGATGACCGATTTCAATTTTTCGATGGCCGTGGTGAAGTACGCGATGGGCTTCGTGTGGGCGGTAACCATCGGCCTCGAGTTTGCGACTCGCGACCTGAAATCTAAACGCCAGAGTTATTCTGATCCGAAGTCGCTAGCCTAGCGCGGTATTCTTGTTTGTCTAGTCGACTCTATGGAATCTACCCCACCGGCCCTGTTTCAGATCCTTTTGCCTTCCAGCGATCAACGCTGCGACTCTCCGCCCAATGGTGCCCGGTGAATTGAAAGACTGGGGCATTGGAAATACAAGCACGAAGCGCCAGCGAGTGAGTCTCGAGAGCGGCAAAAGATTCACTCGCTGGCGCTTCGTGCTTGTATTGCTGGGTCATCAAGATGTTGAGCCGAAGGCGCTAGCGCCTTCGGCTCAGAGATTAGAGTTTGGTACCCACAGCGTTGTCGGGACAGCTTCGGCAACGTGATCCAGCCGTCTGGCCTTGATCCGTACGTAGGGTGCAGTGAAACCACAGCGGTGCTCGAAAGACCCGGCAGTTGTTCCTGTCGCCGCATGCTTTGGTTCCACCAGGTCCTCGATCACGAAACCACAGCGACAGAGCCCGCCGACAAGCTCCTCCCAGCGATGGAGATATTCTAGTGTCCCATCCTCCCGTAAGCGGCTACCGACAATGTCACGAAGGGGTTCACCGCCCCGATAATAGGATTCCTCCAATTCGTAGCGACCGGTCAAGTTGGGTTCAATCGAAAGCTGTAAACTGGCCGGTTGCTTGTGTTGACTGATGTACAGACCGCCCGCGGCCATCACCCGGGCAACCTGTTGGTAAACCGGTTCGATTCGCGGGACATAACACGTACTGACGGGATGAATGACTATCTCAAATTCGGCGGCCCGGAACATCGATAGGTCATCCATTGAGGTCTGAATTGTCCTGACCTCCAAACCGCGTTCGGCAGCCACCTCGCGATCGACCTCCAACATGCGTGGACTGATGTCGACAACCGTTACCTTGGCGCCAGCGGCCGCGTAGAGGGCACTTTGCCGCCCACCACCAGCGGCCAGGCAAAGTACACACTTCCCTTGGATGTTGCCCCCCAACCAATTCAAGCCGTCTACGGTCGCCAGAGGATTGTGAAAATCCTCGTCTTTCGCCGGCTTGGTAAACCGCTTCCGCTTGTCGACCATCTGGTCCCAGACGCGACGATTGTGGTCGTGGGCGCTCGTGTAATGTTCGTTCATTCGATCTTGAGGGGTCTAACTATTTGCCACCATGTTTTTCCAGCCAGGCGATCGTCGCTGCAGTAATCCCCTCGTGTCCTCCCTCGAAAATGGTGATGCGACTGGGACCAGCTAGACGCCGCAAGTAGATCGCTCGGCCGAAGCTTGAGTCCTCCACTCGATCACTCTTGCGCGGCGAAACCAATCGCCCGTCCGCACGACTCAGCTGCCCGATCTCGGCGTCCGTAATCTCAAGTCCCCCGTTTGCTTTGGCCAACATGTTGTACGCGACCAGCGAGTGCCAAATGGGAACAGACCCCTTATGTCCGTCGTGAATGCCAGCCGAAATGTCCAGTGGAACGTCCTTTGCCTTATCGAGCCAGGTCAATGGTGACCGGCCGCGATATTGCTTGTCCACTTCGTCCGAGGTTCTCGGTGCACCGCCACAACTGAGTCGCACCATTTCGCCATAGCGACCATCGGCGTGTTTATCGTGCCATTTCGCGAGATCAGAAATTCCCACCCAGGCACTGGCCGCAGTCCATACCTGTGGGTAACGTCCAACCATCAACATGGTCATGTGCCCACCACCAGATGTCCCTGCAAGGTACGTACGTGATTCGTCGATATCGTATTTCTTTTTCGCCCAAGCGACGGCGTCCAGGATATCCTGTTGAGCCAACTCGGATCCGCACGCTTCCGGGTGCTGATTTGCACCGCGAAAATTGGGGAAAAGATAGATCCACCCTTTGGCCATCGCCGCTTCCTCCAGCGATTCGTTCCGCTGCTCCACGTCCCCACTCCACGTGTGAAGCGAAACCAACAATGGCACCGGACGACGGGAGAGATTTTTCGGCACAATGACATAGCAAGGCTGTCGTTTTCCATCCACCGAGCTCGGGATCTCGACTCGTTGCCGATCGCCAGCAAGTTTGATCGCTGGCTGTTGAGCCAGAGCCTTGCCACCTGGGAGTACCAAGATAGCCGAACACAAAACACCGAGAACGAGAATACCGTGATGCTGCATTGCTCGTGACACCCTTTCGGATACGACAACTTCAACCGGACGGTCAGACCGTGGAAAGACCACACCCTCTACAGATTCTAACAGTCCATCACAATTCCTGGCGTTCAAAATAGACGCAACTAAGAACTAGGATCACAAAGAGGAAAATTAGGTTAGCGCGCACTGGATCCCAAGGATTGAGTGTCACGCGAGCCGTCCCCATGATATCAGCGGCAGGTGTACCAACAGTTGTTTCGTCGCTAGCAAGGTACTGAACTGTTTGACTCAGATCGCTAGGTTGCGGAAATACATAGTACACCGGAGACACGATCCGGTGAAAGAACCACATCCATGTTGGCATTTCGGGCACATGTTCGCGTTCAATCTTGCCAGTGGACACGTCCAGGATCGTGATCCGATCGCCAATCGACACGATGACACCTTTGCCTTTTGGCAAGATCTGAAATGCGGTGATGTCGCCTTGATTAGGCCAGCGCGGTTCCGACAACGTTTGAGCCTTGGCATCAACGACCTGTAGCGCCTGCGCATAGGTCAAGACGTAGAAGTGTTCGGTCTGCGGACTGCTATATACAAATCGAGGTTCATCGTTCCATCTGAGGGGCGCAAACTGTTTCAGTAGCTCGACGTCATCGGCCGAATAAAGGAAGAGCTCACCATCCGCGTTTCCCATCAGCAGATGGTCGTCCGTGGCCTGGATGAATGTCGGTGTTCGATCACTGTCGTCCTCAGATGACTGACTTTCTTCGGAATCTCGCGGCAGCGAAAAATCGGTCGTCCGCTTCACGACAAACTGCCCCTGTTCGCTGTCCAATGACAAGGTAACAAGTTGAGTCCCATCGACCAAATGAACGTCTCCCGACGGAGACACGGCAACTTGGACTGGTGGCGACAGGCCCAATCGGTCCTTCGGGCCCAACGGACGTAGCGGGTCGTCGTCACCCGACTTGAAGAACCCCAAAAATGGAAATGTCATTTTGGGTTTATCCTCATCGCCCTCGCCCTCGCCCTCGCTCTCGCCCTCGCCCTCGCCCTCGCTCTCGC
>DUDC01000040.1 GCA_012959465.1 Planctomycetaceae bacterium | reverse complement strand
ATGGCTCGGCGCCCTACGGCGAGCTCTACAATGTGGAGAATGATCCGGAGGATCTGCATAATCTATGGGACGACCCCGCGTATCAGGATGTAAAACGTGATCTATGTGAACGCCTGCTGGAAGAGCTGATAGATACCGAGTTGGGCGATCCGGTAATCATTCTGAAGCAAAGGGGCATGGGAGGGGCGCTGCGTGATGTGCGTCAAATGGAAAAACAACCCGAGGCAAAAACCGAGCTGCACAAACGGATTGGTAGTATGGATTAACATTGGTGGGAAAATGGGTACAGACATTCGAAGGCCTTCAATGAGCATCCCGAATCGTGGGAGAAAAGCAAACACAACAAGCCAATGAATCAGACTCGCTGAGGCTCGCTGATTATTGGCAAGCCGTTGGGAGCAGGAGATAAACATGACTGAACCAAAAGAAAGCACCATGGTCGTTGTGTTGGCCGACATTGCCGGGTTTGACAAAGCCAGCCGGGGAAAGCCCCATCATGAAGTCTTCAATATGCTCGACGAGTTCTACGAACTTGTCGGCAATGTCGTTGGCAATGCCGGTGGCAAAGTCGTGAAGTTCATGGGAGACTGTGCCTTCGTGGTCTTTCCTGAAGACCAAGCCAAGCAAGCCGTCGCCTCCCTTCGTGATTTGCAGGCCAAAACACAAACCATCTGGTCCGAGTTTGACTCAACGTGCAAAGTCAGGATCAACGCACACGTCGGCTCTGTTCTTTGTGGTCTGGTCGGCACTTCCGACGACAAACGTTTTGATGTATTCGGCACTCCAGTGAACGACTTGTTCCGGATGCCATCGCAGGAGTTCGGCCTTTCAGGCCGACTCCAGGAAATCATAGACTAACAGTTCCCAACAAAAACTTGCATCTTACAAAATTTGGCGCGCCAAATTTTGAAGGTAAAGTTAACGTTCGGTGTCACTGCGAGATGAAAGAGTCCACGTTAGACACGCTCGGGCCACTACTCAAATTTTTGAGGACCTATGAAGTTCTTGAAGAAACCCAAGGGACCAAATTTCTCTTGTCTGGAAAGGACTTTATCCACTTTCACGATGATTCTGATGGACTTTGGGCTGATGCAATTCTCTCGAAAGGTAGAATTCGTATGTCTGTAGCGTCTGAAGCAGAACAACGCGAACTTATGGGGAAAATCGCGACGAAACTAGAATCACTTGAATCACACAGTGAGCGACGCCCAAGGAGAAGCGTGCGTGGAATCAGGAGAGACACCTAACATGCAGTTGAGGTATTCCTCCGCCTACGGCTCCGTCATTCGAACGTAGCAAGCCGTTACGCATATTGCATTCGCAATCTGCGCGCCAACTCACTACGCCGCTTAACTGGGTGTTATGCAAAAAAGATATTGGGGACAAAATGAATATCGAATTAAGCCTCAATGACGAATTAGAGCTAGAAGAGGTAATAGAAATATATGAGGCCAACGATTGGTCCGCTGCGGAAAAACCAGAAAAATTGTTAGCTGCATTGCGAAACTCAGATTCGCTGGTAACGGCACGTATAACAGGTAGATTGGTGGGTTTAGGTAATGCTATCTCTGACGGTTATTTAGTTGTGTACTATCCGCATATGTTGGTTCATCCTAATTACAAACGTAGAGGTATCGGTAGAAAAATGATGGAAGCAATGCAAGGAAAATATTCTGGCTTTCATCAGCAAATGTTAACCGCAGATAGTGAAGCAATATTTTTCTATAAGAAGCTAGGCTTTGAAAGAGCAGGTGAAACAGCATCAATGTGGATCTACGCAGGTAAAGAGCATTAATGCATAACAAGCGCTTAAACTCGGACAGTTTTTTAGTAGCGGCATTTTTGTTTCGTTACACTCTAACAAAAATACCACTACTAAAAAACCGCAGCTCAACCCTGCGTTATGCAAGAGATTGACCAAGATAGAGTGAACGAATGAGCAAGCAGATCGTTTCATCATTGTTCTCGGCTCGGGGTCTCGAGCGTAGTGTCCTGAGCAAATACAATCTTCCAGACCAAGGTAGATGTCGCTACCTGACCGGAGGGCTCAACGACACGTATGTGGTTGAGGCAGGCGCGCAGAGCCATTACCTGCGCCTCTACAGACACGGATGGCGAGGCAAACCCGAGATCGAGGCCGAGGTGGACATGCTTCTTCATCTCACCAGCGAGGGCCAACCGGTTTCACGCCCCCTGCCGCGGAAGGACGGGCGATACATCACACGCCTTGCCGCGCCAGAGGGAACGCGCTGGGCGGTGGTTTTCACGGAAGCCCCAGGTAATCCGCCACGTCTGAATGCTTCCAGGGCGAGGGCATATGGCGAGCTCGTGGCAAGCACGCACGTGAGCGCGGATCTGAAAGCTCCCGACGCGCGACGCTTCCATCTTGACTTCTCGCACCTGCTCGAGGAGCCACTCGCCAATATCGAGCCCTTCCTTCGTCACCGGCCAAAAGATCGCGAGTTTCTGATCGCAGTGTCTCAAGACCTCCGATCGGCTATCACGTCAATCCTACCAACAAGCGGCCCGCAGTATGGATTCTGTCACGGCGACCATCATGGCGGCAACGTGCACCGGGATGCCAGTGGCAAGCTGGTTCTGTTTGATTTCGACTGTTACGGCTACGGTTGGCGAGCATACGATCTGGCCGTCATGCTATGGCAACTGACACATAGCTTCGGCTGGAGTCGGGCAGGCATGGGCAAAATCGATAGAAGGTGGAATGGCTTCCTGAGCGGGTACGGAGACACTCGGCGCCTGAGGAAAGCTGAGTTGACGGCGACAAGGCTATTCGTGCCAGTGCGGCAAATCTGGTGGTTGGGTTTGCACACGTACATGAGGAACCGCGAAGTTTGGGGCGGCACTCTTGACGACGAATTTTTCGACAACCATCTGGGCTATGTGAGGAACTCGGCCGAGCGATGTGGTCTCTGATACACCGATGTAGGACGCGGTGTTGGCCACAGAAAGTCGTATAGAGCTTGGCATAGTCTGAAGTGCAAATGCATAACATGGAATGCAGCTGGCGAGTTGATCGGTGGAGCTGAAGATTACCCGCGGTTCGACAGGTTGGATCGGTTGCTCAAAGCAAACGGTTGTCTGGTCGCCGCTGATTCCTGCGTTATCCAGCGAAACAGCCCAAAAGCCTGATCAGGAGTTCCATCCGTGAAGAAGATGATAGCATGTTGTTGTGTTTTCCTGACGCTCCAATTCGCAGGTTGCAACAACTCTTCCACCAGACATGGCACCGCTCGAAAAGAGTCCAGCCATCCGGAATCAAGTGCGGCGGCTAACGCAATCCCTTCAAATGCCTCACTGGTCAATCAGCGCCTCGTTATCGACTTAAGGCCAGAGGCCAGGATTGGAGGTGTCGTTCGCGCTATTTTTCAGGATTCGAACGAAGTTCTATGGATCGGGGGGGAAGGTGATCTCTTCAGAATCGACAAGAAAGCGGTAACGAGCTATGACCTTAAAGACGATCTTGGGAACGGAGTGACGGTAAAGCAAATCGTTGAAAGTGCGGACGGCGTCATCTGGTGCGGAACGACAGGAGGACTCACCAAAGTTGAAGGGGACACATTTACAAGCTTTGGCGAAAAAGATGGCTTGATAAGCCGCGATGTCTGGAGCCTTGCCGCCGACAAAGAAGGAACACTCTGGATCGGCACGATTGACGGAGTCTGCCGATTCGATGGCAGGTCTTTTTCGAATTTTGAAATTCCAGAATCCACGCCCGATCCGACACGAGGCGTAACCAGCGCAAAGATTGTCCATTGCATCACCGTGGACGATCGGGATCGAGTTTGGTTTGGCACAAACGGAGGCGCTTACGTTTACGATGGGGCGAAACTCACCCGAATCTCTCGACAAGATGGCCTTCCGGGCGACGTCGTCCACAATATTCTTGAAGACTCGGCTGGAAACGTTTGGATCGGAACGACGCACAATGGTATTTGTCGTTTTGATGGTCAGAAATCCGTAAATTTCACCGCCGATGGAATCGTCGGGGGCAACGAGATTTGGTGTATTCACGAAGACAGGTCAGGGAATATCTGGTTCTCGGGAAAATACCTTGGAATATACCGTTACGATGGACGCACCTTCACAAAGTTCGGCAAGAACAACGGTATCGATTCGCCGGGGATCATGTGCATTTTTGAGGATTCAGTTGGCCGCATGTGGTTTGGCGGGGCTGGCGGCCTCTTTCGGTACGAAGGTGGCACCTTTTTCCGCGTCAAAAAAGACGGCCCATGGAAGTAGCAGCACATTGTACCGACTGGAAAATTGCTGGATAACAATGCAATGCACCGGAGCCGCGAAGCCAGGTGTTTTGACAATCGACAATCACTCGTCCCGGCCCGGTGATTGCGGACGTTAGGCGTGATGGAAATGTGGAATACGACACACCCTGAGGAGAGAATCATGAAATCAGTCAGAGCTGGATTCGTTTTCGTGGTCCTGGCAGTGTCGAGCAGCCTCTTTACCCAAGATGAGGAAGCAGAGGTCAATCGTACGCCGTTGTGCAAACTCCGCATCTGGATCGGCTGGCCAATCAGGGCGTCCGGTTTTCGAACGCTTACTGCTCGTATCCGCTGTGTGGCCCAAGCGGCATGTCCTTCATGACCTGCCGCCACCCCCACCAGATAGACCAGTGGGACAACCAATGTCAGCTGAGCAGTGATACTCCAACTTTCGCGCACTCTTTTCTCTCATAGCGTTACACAGCGACAAGGTTAAGAACATGAAAGTCACCGCAATAAAAGTTCTATCGGCTGATCGATTCAATTACGTCAAGGTCGAGACCGATGAAGGGATCTATGGCGTTGGAGAGTTACATCCGGCGTCTGGCACCGGAGGAACACCTTTCCTGCCCATCGCCGGCGTTCGCTACTGTGCCGAATATCTCGTCGGCAAAGACCCACTGCACATTGAGCGTCATTGGCAGCACATGTTTCGCAGAAGTCTGTTCAGAGGGGGTTCAGACATCATGGCGGCCATCGGCGCTATTGACATTGCTCTGTGGGACATCAAGGGCAAGGCGTACGGCAGGCCGGTTCATGAACTCCTCGGTGGCCCGACGAGAGAAAAGGTGCGACTTTACACCCACCTTGGTGGTTCGACTCCTGCCGAACTAGCTGAACAAGCAAAGGCGCGGGTCGCAGAGGGATTCACGGCAGTTCGTCTGTACCCGTTCGGAGACTTCGGGCAGTCCGACTTCGAGGAAGGTCGCGGTTTAGAGGCCATGAGTTTCACCGCCATGCAGCGCAATGCGGTGGAACGCGTAGGTGCCGTGCGAGATGCTGTTGGCCCCGATGTCGATGTGATGATAGACGTGGTCAACAGGCTGACCCCGGTTGAGGCTATTGCGGTGGGTCGATCTTTGGAGGAATTCAACCTCTTCTTCTTCGAAGATCCGATCGAGCCGGAGAACATGGACCAGTGGGAGTACGTTGCGTCAAACGTGCCGATGCCACTGGCCATGGGCGAACGGCTGTATACCGTGTACCAATTCCTGGACTTGCTAAACCACCGAGGGGCGGCTTTTGTGCGGCCCGATCTTTCGCTTGCGGGTGGCATCACGAATATCAAGAAGATCGCGGCAATAGCGGAGGCGAACTATGTTGGCGTGGTACCCCACAACCCGCTTTCTGCCGTGCTTACCGCAGCTTGTGTCCAGCTCGATGCGGCGACGCACAATATTCCGGTGCAAGAGTATCCGTTAGACGATGCAACCGGCGTGAAAGCCGATCTTGTGGATGAGCCGCTAACACGCGATGGCGGTTACCTGCTGGTGCCCGATCGACCGGGCATCGGCATTGACCTGAACGAAGAGGCATTCGCAAAGTACCCAACGGTGTCTTATGACCGTCCACCGCTCATCAATCCCGACGGCAGTCTGAGGGAGTATTAGGAGAATAGCAGGTTGAAAGCACTGCTAACATACTGGCGTCGTATCGAACCCAACTAACAGGAGGAATGTAATGACACCGACAAAGTGCGAGGGAGATGGGGCCGTCGGCTCCGCCGAAGCCACGACCGAAACAGCTGCGATCCAGGGGTTCGAACAGGCGGTCACCGATGAGGCGGCGGCGAAGAGTTGGAGGTCCGTTTCCGACCGGAAGATCCGGGTGGGGATTGCGGGGTATGGCGTGTGTGGCTTCGGCGCGGCGTTCCATTTTCAGGACCACCCGAATGTGACGGTCGCAGCAGTTGCGGACTTGGACCCCGACAAGTGCGCCGAACTGGCCAAGAAATGTCGTTGCGAGACGATGTATCCATCCTGCGAAGACCTAATCGCAGACGACTCGCTCGAAGCCATCTTCGTTGCCACCGACGCGCCGAGCCACGCACGGCTCGCCATCGCGTCGCTCAATGCCGGCAAGCATGTCGCCTCGGCGGTCCCGGCCGTCTTCGGGTCACTAGAAGATGCCGACCTGCTCTTTGATGCCGTCAAAGCCAGCGACCGCAAGTACATGATGTTCGAGACGTCCTACTTCCATAATGACCTCTATTGCATGCGGGAGATGTACCGAGCCGGCGACCTAGGCAAGGTCATCTACTCCGAAGGCGAATACTGGCACTACTTCGGCACGCCATTGGACGGGCACGAGGGATGGCGTACCGGCCTGCCCCCGCAGTGGTATCCCACGCACGCGACCGCCTACTATGTGGGCGTGACCGGTGGGAGCTTCACCGAGGTATCCTGTATGGGCATGCGCAGCACTGTTGAGCACCTACAGCCGGAGAACAACCAATTCGGGAACCCGTTCGGCACCGAAATCGCACTATTCCGCACCAGCGAGGGCGGTATGGCCCGGATGGCGGTGAGTTGGGACACGCCGGGTGAGGGAGGGGAGAGAGGGCGGATCCGCACGGAAAAGGGCACGTTCTACGGCGAGTTCCAGAGCGGCAAGAAGGATGCCACGTCGCCGGCAATTGCCCGTCCCCCGCTTCCTCCGGGGGTCGCAGCCGGCGGCCACGGTGGCTCGCATGGCTATCTGATGAGCGAGTTCATCGAGGCCATTCTGCTGAACCGCAAGCCGCTCGTGGATGTGGCCCAATCCCTCAACATGACAGTCAGTGGCATCGTCGCGCATCAGTCGGCTCTCAAGGACGGTGAACTGATGAATATTCCGCAGTACACCCTGTAAAGAAAAGCCGCATCGGTTATTGGGAGATTGACTTGGTGATAGGAGCCAAACCCGGGGGACCTTGTTGACTTTAGTTGAACGTCG
>DUDC01000039.1:5162-7254 GCA_012959465.1 Planctomycetaceae bacterium | reverse complement strand
TTGAGCCTACTCCGAAGCCGAAGGTTGCTGGTTCGAATCCAGCCGGGGATACTTCTAGATGTCTGCCACAAGTGCTGCCAACACAGCACTTTCTGTCGCGCAAGGCTTAAGCGTGTTGTCGCAAATCCCGGGGAGCTGTATGACACCATGGCGCGCAACAAAGGCGGATGGTGAGCACCATAGGAAGCACGGAGACGATCGACCTGGAGCGCGAGTCCCCAAGTAAGGGTCGATTTCTGATGCGCCCCACAATACGTGTGAGTAGATGACACTTTTCCGCGAATTCTTTCCGCCGTTTCCGCGGAAAACCACTTTCCCCAACTTCAGATTATTGTACGTGTTGAGCGTTGATAGTTTGTAGTCTTAAGAGCTACCAGGCATTTCACCCACTTTCCGTCGAAGGCGCACAGAATTGTATTGGGTGTACGTCACTAGCAACGCTTCTTCAGCGGCATATTTCTCAAATAAGCCTTCGATCAGGCACTCCTCACCGGGCCAGGGGTAGGCGAAAACTATGTCGAAGTCATGGGGACCAAGTCCCAGTTCGTCGTAGGCATCATCCGCATCGGTGACGAGCCAGAAATACTCGGTGCTGGTGTCGGCATAGGCTTTCTCGACATCAGCTTCGGCGCTCGAGGGGATGAAACTGCCGTGAACGAACTCCACGGGCAGACGAAAGTCATCTGCAAGCCTTCGGGAAGCATCGACGAGACCTCTCTCAATCTCAATGCCCCAGACCTTAAACTCAAGCATCGCGGCTAACGACGCCACCACGCCAAAACCGCTTCCCCATTCGCAAAACGAAGTTCCGGGGGCGAGGTTCGCCTCGGTGATAGCTCGCAGAAAGTGGTAGACCGTTACGAAGTCACTCGGGACGAATCCCGTGACGCGGATGGGACTATTCCTGACAAACTGGCTGACTCTCAAATCAGCTTCTCGAAGAAAAACAACAACGTCGTCGGGCAAGACTGAACCGTTGATCGAGATGTCAATATCCACCAGAGGCACATTAAGTAATCCTGCAAGCGACCCAGTCTAGCGTCAGATGCGCCCCGACATTATCGGTCATTTGATCGATGGTCTTCGCGTGTTGCGTTGTCTCGCACGTCACGAGTTGTACTACGCTCCGTTAGGCCAGCGTGACGTTCTCGGCACATGGGCCTTTAGGTCCACGTCCTTCGGTAAATGACACTCGTTGCCCTTCTCGGAGCTCGTCGTAGCTCACCCCTTCGAGACTTGACGAGTGAAAAAATAGGTCTTTTTCGCTCCCCACGTCAATAAATCCAAAGCCCTTGTCCGTGAGTCGCTTGATGGTGCCTTCTGACATTTGTACAATTCCACAAAAAGTTTCCTGCCGCGTTGCCCGAACACCGTGTTCAGGCTGTCCTCCTGCAAAGACGCCATGCTAGCGGAATGATTGACTATAATCAACTGGCGGATGGCGATGAGGTCAAAACGTGCGAGTTGCCATAGTAGCGCTGGCAAACATGAGTCCCGAAAAATCATGAGTCACAAAAAACCCACGCCGATCCTTGGTGAACACAACGCGAAGATCTGTCCTGTTTGTGGAAAGCGGTCGTATTCCGCAGGTGGAATCCATCCGCAGTGCGCCGTTCAACAGGCCGATGCACCTCGTGAAGCACAACTCAAGGCAAAAAAGAAAGCAGAAGCAAAGAAAACTCCCGTGGTCAAAAAGCTGCCACAGACCTGGACCAAGAAGATATGTCCAAACTGCGGTGTGCAAACACATGTCCGCAAGAGAATATGCGACTGTGGCTTCGACTTCTTCAAATCCTAGGTGACCGATGATGATGGGCCCCACCTGATCGGCGTCTGCCGAACCGCTGTTTCAAGTTTGTGAGTCCTGGGCACTTATTGAAGGGTTGGCGTGCCAGAGAACCGCAGCAGGAAAAAAACAGGTCCGTGGTTCATGTGTCTGACTGAGGCTGCCAGATCACCTCCGCCGCGGCGCCCGGAGGGGGGGCCTTGTCCGCTGTGCTAGGAGTCTAGGGGGGGAAGGGGGGGGGCCCTGTGGTTGCTGTTGTCTCGGCCGCGGTCGCGCGCACGTTGGGTTGCACGCCGCGCGCGCGCG
>DUDC01000039.1:0-5152 GCA_012959465.1 Planctomycetaceae bacterium | reverse complement strand
GAGAATACGAGGTAGTCATCCGATCGGCTTCCGCCTGTGGTTCAGCCACGACTCGGGTGACGCCCGGGCTTTGAATCCCGACGGCAAGGCCGGGTCGTGAGGGCGCTGTGGGAGGCTTGGTGGAATTCTGGAACGCTCGCGGATAGAACTAAGTAATTTCTCTGAGCCGGCAAGATGACAGACAAGCTTTGGGCGCAACCCTGGCCCAGGCCGGTGATCTATGGAGCGTCACATTTGAGCAACTGCTCACGAAGCCGTTCGAGCGGTTCACGCCGTTCGGCCTTCGTCATATAGAATCGATAACCCCAGTCAATCAAGCGGATGTCCAGCATATCCTCCAAGCCCTTTTGAGCGATTTGCCGATTCAGAAGAAACTCATCATCGAGAACGTCGGTCAATTCAGCCAAACCCCAAATAGCGTTGCTCTTGGCCATGGCATCGGTGGCCGCCAGTCGGGTTGACTCGTGTGAGTGATTGAGCCAGCCGATACCAACCGGGCGATCGCGTTGAGGATAGGCACTCGCGATTTTAACTTCGTCGTATTGTCTGCCATACCAATCATTCAATTGTTTGAGCGTCCAATCAATGGGCCGGTCTAAATGGCACAAATTGCAAGCGTTGGGGTGACCAGCTTCAATCATGTCTGCACGGGTCGGGGAGGAAATCATGTGCGTGCGAACTGCGTCCTGTAACCCCTCGTTGATTCGTGGCATGTGGCAATTTAAACAGCGGTCACCCGCGCTGGCTGCCAAGTGGTGGGTATGCGTCCGGCGGATTTCACTTTCCCGGTATTGCTTGTGGCAACTCAAACAGACTGCATCATCTTCGCTGGGCGGCTTGGACCACTTGCGTCCGATGGGTGTATGTGGATCGTGACAGTGAATACACGTCAACTCGGAATAGCATGCACCACGCGTGGCGTCGGAATACTCGACCGAATTCCACGTCGCAGCCCCAGAAGCGAAACTGGGGCGCTCGCCGGTATGGCAGCGAGCACAGACCCAATTGACGTTGTCGTGCACACGCCCTGTTGGGACCGGCCGTTCGCTCTTGGCCGTCATGAGGTGGTCGCTCTGTGCCAAGAACGACGGTTTAGTCTGCTTGCCTTCGGCGTGCGCTCGAGCACCCAAGTGGCATGCTTCGCAACTGATTCCTAGCGTAGCTGCCTGATCCGGCGTCTGAAACTCAACGAACTTCTCCATGATCTTGAGCATGGATTGGCTGTTGATATCGTACGTGTCTAGAGAGCCATCCCACAAATCGGGATGCGATTGAGCCGTGTAACCGGCTACGGAAAAGTGAACATCCGTCGGCATATACCGTGTCATGAGTTTGGGTTGGTGGACAAGGCTATCGCCGATGGGATAGGTTGTGTGACAAATGCTACAACTTTCCGCGTACACGAAACCCAACTTGCCATTCTCACTCGGTGGCGGAGGATCAAGTGGGTTCCAACGACCGCCTTCGTCCGGTCGTTCTATGTCGACATGCACGATGGGCACCCACATTTGGCGATCGATCCAGTAACCGAACGGCAACACGTGCTCTTTGCGATAGTAGACGTGGCCTGCAGGCGCTGGGCCCTCGATGCCTCGTCCGATGTAATACTGAAAAAATCGCGATCCCAACGTCTTGTCGATTCGATAAACATGCTTCTCGCCATCACGCTCGATTTTCATGAAGTACTTATCGAACTCTCGATAAAAGAAACCTCGCGCATTTTGATAGAGAATACTCGCCTCGCCGGAAAAATCTCCTTTGACCGTTTCCGGCGCGGCGATGGCATTCATCCAGCGGTGTGGGTGCTCTGACCAGTTTTCATACTGCTCGGTGTGGCATTTCTTGCAAGCCTCAGGACCGACGTAATCTTGCGGACGGATGTTGCTGATCGAGGAAGTTGGCACAAGGCGTTCTTGCATTGTGGCTGGCAATGGATCCCAATGCAGTGTCAAGTGCTCGTGTTCCATCATCCGCAGCGACCGCCCCGGACTCGAAAAAACAAACGGGGATTCGGCCGTTTTCGTGTCGACCCTTTCGTTCGTTTCATTCGATGCGAGAAAAAGGAACGCAACCACGAAAATCGTCAACGCGGCAAAGATTGCCACGAGAAGTCGTCTTATGCGAGCCTTCGCAGCAGTGGATGAACCATCTTTGGGCTGTGAGGAGTTTTCTTCTGATTGTCCTGAGTTCGACATGGTCTATTTGTTGTCCGAGTACGTGATCAACGCTTTTCGTCCGCTGATTCCACACCTGGTAAAGTTCATCACAAAGTCGTTCTTGCTGCGTGGACCTTCGTTGGTACGGACGGCTGTGGCTTTTCGCGTCACAACGTCAATTTTACCAGCCCGTTCCCCATGTATCCACCTACCATATGTGGTGTAGTTGCTCGTCGATTTGCAACCTGAAGGAGGTGCGAGTCTTTCCAATGGACATTGTCGAACTTCGCGTCGTTCTCTCGCATCACTTTCAGCAGAAGCTTGCCCTTGGCATCCAGTACGCGCGAGCCGAAGGGAGTGCCTAGGTCGTTGGAATCCGTGGCAGCCGCTTCGGTGTCAAAAACCGGGCAATTCGCCGACGAAGCTGGCCGGGACTGGTTTTTGGTTTTTGCAGTAAGCTAGGTAATTCGCTCTTTGGCACGTCGTGTCGCGAACGAACCCTGACTTCATTTTTTGGGGAAAAGTCGAGCTCAGATGCGACGTGATTCTTGAAGAGGTCGAACACAGGCACGCTCAAACGAGGCTTACGAAGCTTGATGGGTAGCTGAAGACAAACGGCGAACTGGAGTGGACGATCGTGATCCAGACAGTCTGGCTGTTGGACGGAACACCCTCGAAGAATGCTCAGAGGGCGGATCCACAAATTCAATACGGAGTTTCTAGCATTTCCAACATCATCTTTCGCAATCGTGGAACTGCGAGGTGAGCTCCAAATGACGACAAGTGATTGTCGTCTATATACGTGACAGATTTACCATCTAACACCAGTATCCCTGACGGGGAAACAAAAAGATCATGGGTGGCAACGAACTGCACATGATTGTAGTTCTCAGCCAATAATCTGACTCGGCGTCTCCCTCCTTCGTCGGAATTCTCGTCTCGTATTGACAGGAACTGTTTTACATTATCTTCGGGAAATACTCCCTGAGATGCGAGCCACTGCATTGCGTTGCGGTCCGTACAGGGCAGCCACGGAGGATCTTCTATCAACAAGACCTTCGAACCGTAGGCACCGGCAAATTCCAACAACCCCATTGCGTCGGAGTCACGGTTCCGCCTCCAAGCATTCCCGACAATAATCAATTTCGGTTTCCAACGAATTATGTCCTTGTATATCGAAGACTTGTTTCGTTCCAGCGCATTTATGAAATACTCCTGACCGCATTGGGCAAAAAAGGCAGTCGGTATATCGTATTCTCTCGAAATTGTCGCGATTGCGTCACTCCACATCGCACCGTGAGAATCGCCTAAAACGATAACTTCGGGAACGACGGACTTGTTGCCAATGCGAATCCCGCCTCGGCTCATGGCATCAGGCGAGTAACCTGGGTTTTCGATGACGACGTTCGACCAAATCGGGCCTTTCGGCTTGGTCCATTCTGGATGGCTACAGTAAGGAACCCAGCGGGCTTCGCTGAATTGTGAAATGTCGTAACCTCTCGGGAACCACGCCATTCTAAAAGCTGCAAGCCCAACAACCAAAGTGCCAAGCAGAATTAACGGCACGATTCCCTTCTTTTTTCGCGTAGGTTTTTCGACTAGGTGGAACGTTATGAAGGCGAGGACATAAGTTGCAACTATTGTAATTAATTTGTCAGTGAACCCTGGCCAAGAATAGCCAAGTGGTTCGGCCAAAACCAGAACAGGCCAGTGCCAAAGATAGAGCGAGTAAGAGAGTTTTCCGAGGTGGACAAAGACGCCCGAAGATAAGAGTCTGTTACTAGGTCCCGATTGCCCGAAAGCGATAACTAACGCCGTCCCAGTGACGGCAACGGTCATGCCACTACCCAGTTTCGGAAAGAACACGAACGAACAAATCAACATAAAGACCCCCAACACTCCAAGAGAGGCTCGACCGTCGCCACCAGTATCTGTTTCATGCTTGGCGTTGAAAGTTAACGCAAGTAGGCAGCCTGTGCCGAGTTCCCATATGCGAGTTGGCAGAAGGTAAAAAGTTGCGGTGGGGTAAGTCTGCGAGCCCCAAAGAAATAGTGCGAGGCTCACAGCTACTGCGGACAGAATGCTCGCATGCAACCACCGTGAACGGAATCGAGACATAAGCCACATTGCAATGGGGAAAAACAAATAGAATTGCTCTTCAACGGAAAGTGACCACGCATGGAGAAAAGGCGATGCCTCTGCGTTCCAGCCCCAGTAGTCTCCGGTGTTTTGCCAAAGGTACATGTTCGCAACGGAAAGCAGCGAAGCCAGGGCTTGCTCTCCAATCGCTTGTTGATCGGGCCGAAAGACGAAGGCGTACGTCATTGCAAGCGTGATGGCAGTCATCAAGACCATTGCCGGCAGGATTCTTCGAACTCGACGGGCCCAAAAATCTCGGAATGAAAAGGTGCCGCAGTCGAGTTCTTTCTTGATGATTGAAGTGATTAAGAAGCCTGAGATGACAAAGAAGACGTCTACGCCAATGTAGCCTCCCGGTATCCAATCCGATCCCACGTGGAATAGTATCACGGGGATCACGGCCAACGCTCGCAAGCCGTCAATCTCCGGTCGATAACCAATCCCTGTCATGTCCTGAGGTTCCTCTCACTCGACGGTCATCACACGACTTTTAACATAGAAGAGTGCTATCCTCGGAGCCCGACCCAGATAAGCAGCTTGTTGGATTGTGCCTGGTTCCCGAGACTGGCGTTACACACCTGCGGGTCAACCGAATTGAAGCACGTCAAGCCGCAACCACAAGCTATGAACTATTCATGATAATCGAGCCGTGTGTCCGTTAAAACGTTGTTGTTCTGCTGTAGCCCCACTGGACTCCTGAAATTGTTGAAAACCGTCTTGGGACAACGGCTACGTCGAGTCATTTAATGGCAAGCTACCTGACGAGCTCTTGAACCGAGAATTGTTCTTGAGCATGGAAGAAGCACGCTGGGTGATTGACCGCTGGCAGTTGGATTACAACCATCGCCGCATCCACA
>DUDC01000038.1 GCA_012959465.1 Planctomycetaceae bacterium | reverse complement strand
AAGTGCACGACGCGGGCCTCGACAGCGACCTGGCCAACCAACTCGGAGTGCTCACTCTGCCGACGATGTACCTGATCGATAGCAATGGCCGAGTGGTTAGGGAAAGTCTCCACATCTCCGAACTCGATGCCGAGTTGAGCAAGTTGTTGCGTTAACCGCCGAGTTTACAACGCGGTTGTAAATTTGGGAGCAGTGAGTCGGTGCCTCTCGGCATGGTATGCAAAAAGATTGAACTTTTCTGAGCGCTAGCTGGCTCTTTTTCTCAGTTTTCTTGTGTTGATTGACCACCGTGGACGGTTGACCTCCGTTTTCGGCACGAGAGTCGCATAGGTGTCTGCTGCAACACGAGACTGGCCGAATGAGTGGTCGACATGGATGTCGGCTCATCGAGTGCATCGACTCAGCAGCCAGCTCTGTGACGCAGTGGAGCATCTACTCATGGCCTTTTCCACCATGGTCGTTCTGACAACCATCTTGGTCATCTGTGTTGGTCATCCGGCGAACCTGGTCGCACGCCGGGCGCGGGATCAAGAATGGCGGCGTATTGCGAACCATCTCTGCCTCGCTGCGCTCTGTGTCTGCGGTGCTCTGACACTGTTAACCGTACTGCAGCCGAATGGGAATTGGCTGCCACCGGCCATCTCGTTGTGTAGCTTGGCAATCGGGGCGACCTTTGACGTTGAAGGGTGTCGCAACGAACATTCCCTTTAGGCTCCGTTTGCCGAATCCTTTTTTGTGGCATGGCCTATCGCAAACCTTTACTAATCCATGCCTTACGACGAAATCGCGGTCGATTGTGGAATACGACCACCCGGTAACATCATCAAAATCGAAAAAAACCTGCCATCCGGCGGCAGGTATCGCCGAAAAGTATATCCGGGTGGTCCCGATATGGACGACTCGGTTGCGCTGGGGGGGCCCACGGCAACAATGCCATCATCTCACTTGATTTTGGCAATCGCTCATCCCCTCCAATCAATCGGGTTCCGCATCGCCTGCCGCCCAACGGTAAGACGACAATCGATACCCCGCACCCATCGACTTTGGTTACGGCAGTCGGGGGGGACAAAGCATTTGGAGAATTCCTCAGGAGGGGACCCATGCGACGAATAGTTCTAGGTCTGGCGATCACCTTGGCGGCCATCGCACCGACGATGACGTTCGCTGACGATCATCAGATCGCCAAGAGCATTGCGGAAACGCTCAAGTCCCAAAAGGATGCGGGCAATCTGCGTGGATTCAAGATCAACCTTCAAGTCGATCAGGGCACCGTTTGGCTGAAAGGCCATGTGGCTGACGACGAGCAGTCAGCGTTAGCGGATCGAATCGCCAACGCGACCGAGGGCGTTAAGCAGGTGGTCAACGACCTGAGCGTTACCGCCACCACTCCGGCACCGAAAAAATTCAGTCTTAGCCGAGTGACCCGCTTGCGAATGCCCAAGCCGCAAACGCAAGAACAGGCCAACGGCAATCGGGAATCGACCGAGCCCGTGTCGACACGTCGTCAAGCTCCGACTCGTGCCGCCAGCTTGGAAGAGCCCGTGCTTCCGATCGAACCTATCGCCAATCAGGACGATGAGATTGCCAGAACAGTCTTCGGTCGCCTGACCCAAGCCAAAAAAGCTGGTGACTTGCGTCACTTCAAGCTCAACATGAACGTCGTCAACGGCACCGTTTGGCTCGACGGCCATGTTACTTTGGCCCAACACAAAGAACTGGCGCTGGATATTGCCAGCCGCGTGAAGGGTGTGGTCCAAGTCGTGGACAACATCAGCATTCAGGCGACGCCCGTACCGGTGATTGCCGCCTCGACGACGAACGCCAGCTCGCAGCGACCTGCTTCGCCGACCCCCGCCCCTGCCGGTCCGGCCCCGATTTATCGGGCGACTGCCCAGGTGCAGCCCGTTGCCCAAACGCAGCCGCTGCAACCGGTGGTCCAACAACTCCAGCCGGTCCAACAACTCCAGCCGGTCCAGCAAGTCCAACAACTCCAGCCGGTCCAGCAAGTCCAACAAATGCAAGTCGGGCAACCTGTCCCGATGCAAATGATGGGCTACCCCAGTTACGGTACAGGTATTGCCGCGGCTCGCTACGATCACCCCAACCTACCGCAGTACGCATGGCCCAGCTATGCGGCCCACCCCAACTACGCCGCGGTGAGCTATCCGCAGCAATACTCACCTTCCGCTTGGCCCTACATCGGCCCGTTCCACCCATACCCGCAAGTTCCGCTGGGGTGGCGTAAAGTCGAATTGAAATGGAAAGACGGTTGGTGGATGCTGGACTTCAAGTCCAAATAGTTCGCCAACTGCTCCGCCTGCCAAGTCGTCGTAACCCAAGAAAGACATGTCCTCCAAACGGAGGGCGTGTCTTTTTTTATGTGTGGCACTGCAATGTGTGCCACTGGCTTCGCCAGTGTTAACGACGATTTTTAATCGGACGCGCCCTGCATCGTCCTTGCCCAACGGAAAAAACACTCGCTGTGCTAGTAGACACATCGCTACCTTTCAAAGCCGCTTTCCCATTTTGCCCTGACCCCCGCGACCACCCTTCCTAAGAAGAAATATGCAAAATTTCCGCGGAACCCGAAAAAGCTGCAAGTTCGATACAGTTTAACGCGATAAGTACCTTTAGCGGTCGACAGCCTGCTCAAGTGAGCTGCACGTTGCCGCCTTGCATGTCGGTTTTGAATCGAGGAAAGCCAACCATGTCTCGCAAATTATCACTCTCGCTGCTCAGTATGCTGATGGCAATCGCCTGTCTCGGCTCAACAGGCTGCGTGAGCGTCACGTCTGGCCCTGGATTCCCCCTCCCTATTCCGATCAGTCCCTACTTTCAAAAGCAGGTAGAGGACAGGCATTGGATCAACGAGCACTACCACGACGTGCCGATCCTGGACCCGTTGGTCCCGGGCGGTCCGACCCGTGCCATGGATGCGCCGAGTGACGACGAAGTCATGCGTGCCCTTGAGATCGCTCGTCCGACCCAAGGCGGACTCGCATTGTTGCACGAGGTGCGACGTGACAACGTCCGCATCACGAAAGAGAAGGTCGCCGACTATATCGATCCGCCGCGGTTCATCCCGCTGGTCGGTCCGGCGCAACTGCATCACGTCCACTATAAGTGCACGGTCTATTTCGAGGAAACGACCACCGTCACTTGGCCTGTGCCGCACACCCTCCGCAACCAGGAAGCTGTCGAAGTGATCTACATCGATCACAACCACTTCCACCGAATGGGCCCCCCGTCGAGTCTCCCGGCGCTGCCGAACTAACAGTCTTACGATTCAATGGGTCGTCAAACGGCCGATGGTACTCCATCGGCCGTTTTTGTTTCTTGGCCTGTTCGTAACCCGATGCGTAAACGAGGGAGAAGCAGCGATTTGTATCATCCCTCGCTTACGCTTCGGGTTACGAATTCGGCTAGGGCCAATAAAAAACGCCTAGCCGCCCACTTCTCAAATTGCTACTCTCTGCCGCCGCGTCCCCGTCACTTCGGAGGGGCAGCCGATACCGACGTCCGCATGGAGGCACTCTGTCGTGTCTGATCGCTATTCTCGTCAACCGGTCTTTTACCGTTGCTGTTTTAAGGTCCTATTCCTACTCGCCCTGCACTCGCTCGGCTGCGACGTGCTGGAGGATATTGTGGGGCCGGTAGACGATCCGGCGAGTGGTTCAGACGTTGTTTCCAATGATGTAACGAACACCAGCGATGACGAGATCATACGCATTGGCACGTTCAACATTCAGGTCTTTGGGCAGTCGAAATTGGCGAAACACGATGCCATGGATGCGTTGGCCGAAATCGCTCGCCGATTCGATGTGCTGGCCATCCAGGAGATCCGCAGCAAGAACCAAGATGTGATGCCGCGTTTTCTCAAGTTGATCAATGCGAAAGGAAACGCCCACTACGACTTCATTATCGGACCGCGACTTGGTCGTACCGTCAGCAAGGAACAGTACGCCTATGTTTTCAACACCGATCGAGTGGTCGTCGACGAACGGTTCGTCTACTCAGTCGACGATCCCGACGACCTGTTGCACCGCTCTCCGCTGGTCGCCCGCTTCCAAGCGGTCGGACCAGCCAACGGCCTGGCATTCACTTTCACCTTGATCAACATTCATACCGATCCGGATGAAGCCGATCTGGAAGTGAACGTGCTGGATGATGTCGTCAATGCCGTGCGACAGGACGGCAGCGGAGAGGACGATGTGATCTTGTTGGGCGACTTGAACGCCGACTCGAAACACCTCGGCCATTTGGCTGGCCTGCCTGAAATCATGTGGGTGGTTTCTGGCGAACCGACCAACGTGGCCCTGTCCGCATCCTACGACAACATCCTCTTCCATCGCCGAGATACTCTGGAATTCACGGGCGTTGGAGGCGTGTACAACTTTCCAAAAGAATTTAGTCTCAGTCGCAGCTCGGCGGACGAGATCTCCGATCACCTGCCGGTGTGGGCCGAGTTTTCGATCTACGAGGGAGTCTCACCGGCGCTGGCGAGCGGTCGCCGCCAAGTCGCGCGATAGTAACCCGCTAACGAGTTCCGAACGAATCTTGACGAACTGGTCGAAGCACCGCTCGACGCGCTTCCTCATCTCGTTGCTCTGTTGTCGCGATTGGACGATGCCGACGAGGACACGCGAGAAAACATCTGTTCGATCTTGGAATCGTGTGGGCCTTTACCCGTGGCGAGCCGCGGGGAATTCGTCGAACAACTGCGCCGCACCGATCTCTCGGCGCTGCCGGCCTATTGGTGCATTACGCTACTGGCGCGCGACGTCGGTGGAGCCGTACGCAACGAGACGGACGCGATCGCCCCGCCAACCAGGCCCTGAAAGCGATCAGGTAAGATCAAACGGGCCAAGGGTCCGGCCGATTGCTCCACCCGTTGACAATGGGCCGGGCTGTTGGCCCTCGGAGCTGATGGCTGGACGGAACCCGGCCCGTTGGGCTGGGCTAGGTAAACGCAACGGGGCGTTGCCCTTTTGTTGCAAGGCATTTTCGACCCGCCAATGTGTGGCACTGGCTCCGCCAGTGCTTGCCAGCCGCCTAAAAACCCCGAGGCTTGCGCCTACGGCTCATTTCCCTCACCGTAAACGTCACCCCACTCCTCTTACTTGACCTATTCCTCCGAAACGTCAACCGATACCAACGACTCAGAGCGGCTCGTCCGTAGGCCGATGGGATAATAGGCCACGGATGGCCGAAATGAAATTGATGACCCGAACGGGTATATCTTCACCTTTCAGACTTGATCTTCTACGCGGTAAGTCGGTACAGTACGCCGCGTTTTTATAGATTTCGCCTGTTTACTAACGACAAGGATGGTCCACGCATGGATGCATGGATCCGCTACCGGATTCCGTCACCCCCAGGTGATCTGCAGTGTGTGCCACTGGCTTCGCCATTGTCTTATGACAAGACGTCGAGCTCATCACTGCTGGCATTTCTATTCCTGATTCTCATTTTACACCCGTGGGCATTCGTTCCCTCGTTGCACGCTGCGCCAGAGGACGCGTCAACCGCAGTTGAAGGATCCGATGACGCGCTGCCGGACGGCGAGAGCGCCGACGAAGACGTGAGTGCGATTCCGACCAGGAACTGGTTGGACATCGCCCGAGATGGTGGTCTGTTGATGCTCCCCATCGGCGCCTGTTCGATCGTATTATTGGTGTTCGTTTTGGAACGAGCGACCAGTTTGCGGCGGTCGCGTGTCGTACCCGGCCCCTTTGTCCGTCGATTCCTCGATCAGCTTCGCGAGGACGAGCTCAATCAGCGTGAGGCGCTGCAACTCTGCCGCGACAATGGCAGTCCGGTAGCGTTGGTGTTGGAGGCGGCTGTCAAGAAGTGGGGCCGATCCGCGGTGGAAGTGGAACAGGCAATTCTCGACGAGGGCGAACGGATCGCGAGTCGACTGCGAAAACACCTGCGATTGTTTAATGGTATTTCGACTATCACACCTCTGCTTGGCATGCTCGGCACGGTGGTCGGGATGATCCGCGCATTCAACGAGATCGCTGGCTCGAACGCGATGGGCCGGCCGGAGATGTTGGCCGGTGGAATCGGCCAGGCATTGCTGACGACCGCGGCCGGACTCTGTGTGGCGATCCCGGCGTTGTGTGCCTACCTCTATTTTGTTGGGCTGGTCGACAAGCACATTTTGCGGCTCGACTCGGTCGGGCAACAAGCGGTCGACTTACTGGCGTCCGACGGCTGGCGAGAACCAAACGCCAACACGTTACAGCGCGGCGGCCGCTCGAACCACAAACGAGACAGACGATCCGCAGCTTAGAATGAGGGCCCTTCTGTGCCAATCAAGACACATGCCGACGAACAGCCGACTCTCAACTTGACCCCGATGATCGACATCATCTTTCTATTAGTCATCTTCTTCATGGTGGGGACGAAGTTCGCGGAGGCCGAACGAAATGTCGACGTGCGTCTGCCGCAAGTCGAGTCGAGTCAGGCGCCTCGGACGCCGCCGAAACGGCACATCGTCACGGTAGCCGCCGATGGTCAGATTTTGTGGGACGGGCATGCGGTGACAGTGCGAGAACTTCGCGGCCAGCTGCAACGCACACGTGACGTCGAGGGCGTTGTTCGCGTCGTCCTCCGTGGCGACGGCAACAGTCCCTACCGAAATGTTGCCGCCGTATTGAACGCCTGTCGAGACGAAGGTGTCGATGAGTTGGGCATGTCCGTGCGTCTGGCGAGTCGCATTCGAGAATAATCGGTAGAGGTTGAAAACATGGCCAACATTTGGGCCAGCATACGGGACATCGCCGCTGCAAATTCACCATTTGTGTGGCTCGCTTGGGCGACGGTGATGGCGATTGGCATCGGGCTGGTCGTCCTCTTTCGTACACGGTGGCAGGGTACCGGCGCGATCGCCAAGTGTATCGCGTTTTCATTGTACGCTCATCTGGTGCTGGCATTGATGGCCTACAGTACCCGCATGCTGTTCGGCCCGATTTCTGGCGACGACTTGGCGGTCATCTCGGTCAAGATATGGAACGATGACGAATTGGATGCGTTGCTGCGGAAACAGCAGGCAGATGAAGCGGACACCGAGGTGCAGGACCAGACCGTTCCTCTGGAAATACCCGAGTCGCCAGCAACGATCGAGAATACTAATCCGGAAGAACCGGCACCGGCCGACACGGTCGATCCTCAGCCCGAACAGCCGCCGGTGGTCGAGGAAACGGTAACGCCCGAGCCTCCTCGCATCGAACCGCAAGAGACGGTGGTGGTC
>DUDC01000037.1 GCA_012959465.1 Planctomycetaceae bacterium | reverse complement strand
CCTAGCTCATTGGAATCTCACGTTTTACCGACTCTGCCATCCAAACGTTTCCCTTTGGGGAAGAGCGTCTAGTGTCCATGTGTTGAGTGGTCGTGGTCGTGCGCGTGATGATCGACATTGCCAACGTATGGCGTGCCATCGATGGTCACACGTAGTTTTCCAGTGAGGTCGCCCGGTTGCTCCAGGATTTCGAACAACGCCTTATCGCTGGAAGTGAAGCGATCGCTCTTTGCATTTTCGCCCTCGCCGGCCGTAGCGAGTTCAAAGGACTGGCTCTCACCATTCGAGTTTAGACTCAGTGAAATCGAGCTGGCGCTAATGGACAGTGGCTTTTGGTTTTTGTCGAGGATAAATATCGAGACGGTTTCCGTCGCGTCATCTTCGACCAGTTCCGCGTGATATTCATGGCCGTGGCCGAGGTCTATCAGATGGCCACCGTTGGGCCCCTCCTCGTCATGGTGTGCATGGTCATGATCACCGTTTGACGGTGCACTATTGCTCTGATCGGGCCCATCTTGCCCGCTGTCACCGTCCGAACAGCCAATAAATCCCAAAATTGTAATGGCGATGGAACAAGTTGTGATTTGAATGGTACGACGCATCTCAATCTCCTTTAGAACATTGATTTTATACTTCGGAAACTCCTAGATCAAAACTTTCATCCACCAGATCAACTGCCTCACGTTCTACTTCAGTGACTCGTTTGGCCGTTGCGATGCCGAACTTCCAAAACAGAGCGGGTCGCACAAGGAATTCGAGGATCGTGCTGCTGACAAGCCCGCCTATGATCACTGTGGCGACCGGGTAGAGGATTTCTTTACCCGGCTCACCGGCCGCCATCGCCAACGGTAACAGACCGATGCCGGAGGTAAGGGCGGTCATCAAGACAGGTGCCAGTCGTTCTTTACCGGCCCGTGAAATCATCTCGCGGGTCCAGCTTTCACCCTCATGTTTCACCAGGTGCATGTAGTGGTTGATCAACAGAATCCCGTTTCGCGATGCGATGCCACAAAGCGAAATAAAGCCGACCATGGCGGCCACTGTCAGCGTCTGGTGGGTGAGATAAAGCGCCGCGACGCTGCCGATAAACGCCATGGGTAACGCGACCATTACCTGCAAGGCAAGGTTGATGCTGCGGAACATTGTGTGCAACAACAAGAACATCCCGACGAGTGAGATGCCAAATAGAATGCCAATCGTTCGCGAAGCAGCCTGCTGACTCTTAAATTGGCCGCCATATTCGATATGGTAATTCTCCGGCAGTGCCGCGTCGATCGGGTCAAGTCGCTTCTTGATGTCCTGCACGACATCCACCAGACCGCGACTGCCGACGTTGCATTGCAGCACAATTCGGCGGCGGACTTGTTCTCGATTGATGGTATTCGGTCCACCTCCCCGATAAACCCGGGCCACCGAACTCAGTTTTGTAGTGCCACCGTTGGGCAAGTGAATAGTAAGTCGCTTGAGCGTTTCTATGTCCTCGCGATACGGCTCATCCAGACGCACCATTAAGTCGAATTTTCGCTGGTCTTCCAACACCTCCGATACGACGCGGCCGTTCATGGCAGTTTCGATAAATTCGGTGATATCGCCACGGGTCAGTCCAAATTGCCTGAGCTGGTAGCCATTGACCTCGATACGTAGTTGGGAAATCGTCACTTGTTGTTCAACTTGCAAGCCCTTAATTCCCTCGACACTTGCGATGGCGACCTTCATCTCCTCCGCCTTGCGGCGCAGGAAGTCGAGGTCGTCACCATACAGTTTGATGGCGACTTGGGCCTTGACGCCTGAGAGCATATGCGAAATGAGATGGGCCAAGGGCTGTTCGACGCTAACGACGATACCCGGTATGTCTTTTTCAAGTGTTTCACGAATGTCGTCCAAAACCTGCTCGCGACTACGGGTGGCATCTGGATCGATCGAAGCAACGATTTCCGAGACATTGACACCCTCGGCGTGTTCATCAAGTTCCGCCCGCCCGGTCTTTCGAACAAGTGTCTGCAGGTAATCCAAGCCCTGGAGACGTTGATCGACAATGTCCGCCACTTCGTTTGATTTCTGTAGCGACGTTCCGGGAGGCATCAGGACGTTGATTTGCACTGAGCCCTCGTTAAACGGTGGCAGTAGATCGTTTTCAAGATTCCACGCAGCCACACCAGCGACACCAACGGCTGCTAGTGCCAGGCTCAGAATCAGCAGCGGTGCCTTCACACTTCGGCGAATCGCGAAATCAGCGACCCATTTGAGACCCCGCAGAACAATGCTGTCTTTTTCCCGTTCCATAAAGCGCGCCCGCCTTAGAAACCAGTAAGACAAAACGGGAGTTACCGTCAGTGAAACTAACAGCGACGATAAGATCGAAACGATGTAGGCGATCCCAAGCGGGGTGAATAATCGACCAGGTAGTCCACTTAGTGCGAAGAGTGGAAGAAATACCAATACGACAATCATCGTGCCAAAGACGATCGAGTTGCGAATCTCGACACTCGCCTGAAACACGACAAGCAATGGCGGCTTGGGATCGGAACTCTTTCCGTTTTCCCTCAAGCGGCGAAAAATGTTCTCAACATCCACAATCGCGTCATCGACAAGTTCACCGATCGCAACAGCCAACCCCCCCAAGGTCATCGTATTGATCGACAAGTCGAAGACCTTGAATACGAGCCCAGTAATCACGATCGATAGTGGAATGGCTGTAAGCGTAATGAATGTCGTACGGAAATTGAGCAGAAAGAGAAACAGGATGACCACGACCAACAGACCACCGTCACGAAGCGCCTCTTTCACATTGTCAATGGCCAAATCGATGAATGCCGCCTGTTGATAGAGACCAGGCTGAATACTCACATCTGCTGGTAGCCGTCCTGCGAGCTTTTCAATCTTCTCCGTGATTTCCTCGCTGACACGTCGCGTGTCGGCACCAGGCTGTTTATTGATAGTCAACACAACGCCTGGGCCACCAACGAACTTTCCGTCATCTCGACGCTCGTACGCACTGCTGTCCCCACGTTTCACTTGCGGGCCTTCAACAACACGGGCGATTTGCCCCAGCACAATCGATTGGCCATCGCGGTGTTTGACGACGACGCCCTCCAATTGGCGAATCGTCTGAATACGACCGAGTGTTCGGACGAGGTACTCGTTTGGGCCCTGTTCGTCGAGATAGCCACCGGTGCTGTTCTGATTACTTCTTTGAAGTGCCGTCTCGACTTCATGTAGCGTCACTCCAAACTTGAGCAGTAGGTCGGGACTTACGAGCACTTGAAACTGCTTTCGCTCACCGCCCATGACAAACACCTGCGACACACCCGGAATCGTCAAGAGTTGTTGACGTACCACCCAGTCGGCAATGGTCCGCATTTCCATCGCTGACGTGCGGCGATGCACTTGTAACTCGTTCTCTGTTTGTTGCAGGGTGAACCAACGTCCGGTCTCGGAATCGTGCAGTGACCACTGTTGACTCGCTTGACGGGCGATCGATAGTTGATTCGAAAGAAACACACCGTTTTCTTCGAATGACTGATGCAACCGACTCGGCAATGAAGCGGAGTCCAGTTGCTGTTGGACATCTCGATCGAAAGTGAATATCTGCGACTCTTTGGTCGGTCGGCAATACATGCCGACCATCATGATTTGACCCATGATCGACGAGATAGGCGCCAGTTGTGGTTCGACACCGTCAGGCAGTTGTTCACGGGCAAGGGCGAGCCGTTCAGCGACGATCTGCCGATCGATGTAAATGTCAGTACCCCAGTCGAATTCGACGTAGATCACTGAAATGCCCACGCCGGACGATGTACGAACGGCTTGGACGTTTGTTGCACCGTTCAACGCCGTCTCGAGTGGAATGGTGATCAACGTTTCCACCTCTTCCGGCGCCAGACCCGGCGCTTCAACCATCACAACCACACGGGGTCGATTCAGATCCGGGAAGACGTCGATCGGCAACAGGTAGATTTGCCAAATACCGAAGAGCAACAAGAACGTGGCGGACGCCGCAACCAACATGCGGTTGTGCAGTGCAAAACGGATGATCCCGTTCAGGAGTGCGGTCAGCATCGTCTTCCCCCTTTCTAGTGTGTGTGACCGGCGTGGGGATCAACGCCGCCACCCATCTTGTTCTTGATGGCCAGGTGCATCTGGTAGGCACCGGACATTGCCAATGTACTACCGATCAGCTCGCCGTCATTTTCGATGACGACTGTGTCCTTATCCTGGTAGATTACGTGCACTTCGACTCGATCGAAATGGTCGCGATCCGTCTGTTCAAAAACGAACGCTTCAGCGCCTTCGTTAACAACCGCTTCGGGCGGTAATACGATTTGGTTCGTCCATGGCTCGCCCAGCGGAATCTTCACTTCCATCCGTTGCCCAGGCCGAAATTGCCAGGCGACGAAACGGTGCTCGTCATCCTTGTCATCCCGAATGATCTCGTTGGGAATGCTCAAGTAAAACCGCAACGCTCGAGACACCTGATCGACATGGTCGGCAACATAGAACACTTGGAGCTTCATCGCCTCTTGACTTCGATCGTCGGCCACATCGGACACGTCGATCAACCAGTGTTCCCGTGAAGCCTGAATCAGCCGCTCTGCGTCGTCCTCGAACGCCTGCCCTTCGACGTACAGCAGGCAGTGATCAGCCAGCACGGCGAGAGCCTGACCGGCTGCTAAGGACTGCCCCCGCTTCACCAAGATGCTCTGAACGTGATAGAGATGTTCGACGTGGTGGTCGTGTGCATCTTCGTCGAATGGAGGAGCGGTCACGGTGAGCATCGGCAACAACCGTCTTGACGCCAGAATCTGGTCAATTTGCTGCTCGTTGAGCCCATGTAACAAGAGACCCTGTTTTTGGGCGTGAAGCGCCGCTTCGATTTTCTGCTGTTCGTACTTATGTTCGATGACTCGCCGTCCAGCGATGATCCCCTCGCCAGCGGACTCCAAACGCATGATCTCTTTTTTCACAACATCGAGATTTTCCGCCGACTGAAGAAAGTCCCGTTGCGAATTCACCAAGTCCTCGTGAGTTAATCGTAAATCAAATAGCGGCTGTCCCGGTTGAATTGCCTCGCCCTCGATCGGGTAAACTCGAGTGACAATGCCAGTCAACGGAGCCGTAATTTCGACTTGTGAACGTCCAGGCCGCTCGACGATCATCGCCGGCACGGAGACCGTTTTTGTAAAGGTCTGTGTTCTTACGACGCGTGTCCACAGCCCGATGTTCTTGCGAGCCGCACTGCTCAGCTGCAATGTGTCGCCCTGATTTCCCTCGTCGTGGTCGTGAACTTCCGCCTCCTCCGACGAAGGACTATTTCCAGTTAACCGTTGCAATTGTGGTAACCACAGCCGCTGCGTCGCGCCGGCCGTAATCAGCAATCCAATCCCGACCACGATCGAGAGAATGGCTGAGCCACGTTCTTTGAGAAGCTGGAGTATCTTGTTCACCCTATCGTCTCCCTCGATGACGTGGGAAATCCTTCAGATCAAAACAATTGCATCGTCGTCGTGCGAGTGGCGAAAGACCCGGAGCAGAGGCTACACATTTGCCTCCCGATGTTCGGTCCGGTCTAGGCCTCGAAGTACTGCCGATCGCCACGGTGGCGAGTCCAGCATTGACTCTGATGCAAACGTCATGCCGCGTAAGATGGCCAGAAATCTAGATCAACAGCACGTTGAATAAAAGATGCGCGCGCAGGCGCACATTGCTCTGGCAGGCACTGCCGTTTTTCCCCAGAATCTGGTGCGAGAGACTTCGAGCGGGCTTGAAGGACGCCACGGTCGCATCGAAAGTACCAATCGCCAGACTACCTTCACCTTTTTGTTTTGCTGAAGGTTTCCACCAGACAAATGAACACCGCTCACCATCGCAATGGTGTGGCGGAGGTGTGTCGTCATTTCGATTTGGGCCGTCGTCATACTGACGGCAAAGCGAGGGCGACGGCTCGTGGTGGTGGCCGCAGCAGGTGTGCACGTGCCGTATGGGAGGGCTACAGCAGTTGGCCGCGATGGAGTGCGAGTGATGCCAACAACAACCAAGACTGAGGTGCACCAACAGCATCAATGTCGTGATTTGCGGTATAGGGAATTGCATATACGACTGCAAACGCGAACAACCTCTCCATCGAACGATCGGTTGATCGTGCCAACGAGCCCATTTGGTTTGGCGCTGTCCGAATTTCGTCTTCAATTCCATCGTACTGAACCTAAACCCACGTGACACGGCGTTCGCTCGGCCGACTTTCTCACCGCCATCACGGCTTGGCCGCATCTCCGTTCCCTAAGCTTCCTTTTAACAGCATTCCATCAATTTCAACCGTTGCCGACCACAATTGTCCCAGTGCTTCGATATAAGCCAAATTTACTTCAAAGTACATTCTCTGTCCGGTGATCAAGTCAAGATAACTCAGATCCCCGTCATGGTAACCCTTTCGAGCCAGGTCCAGCGTTAATCTTGAATTTTCCAGGATCCCGCCGTCGGCGGAATAGTCCACGACCTGATTGCGAGCGTTCGCGTACCTTTGATAGACGATAGCAAGTCGCCGCTTGAAGTCCAACTCCAGTCGCTCTACAGCTCGTTCGGCGGCGATTACTTCCGCCCGCGCCTGGCGAATGCCACCCTGATTACTATTCAACCAAGGAATTGGGAGTGAAATCTGCAGATTAGCATTGCTACTGCCGGTTCCATTGTCGCTCTGCACGACCCCTTGGACGTCGACGTTACCAATAGGCTCCGCGCGAGCCCGCGCGACAACGCGACGAGCTCTCTCAACTTCACTCAATGCCACAGCCATTTCCGGGCTCTCACTGACGAGTCGCGCCAGCACGTCGTCGGCGTCAATTCTCTCCATGGACTGTTCAACGTCGCCATCCAATGGCTGAGGCTGTAGATCCGAAACACCGGCCACGGCGATCAGGCGGATCCAGGCTCCGATATAGCGATTACCTGCGTTCTTGAGCATCAGTTGAGCTGACTGCAGCTCGATGCGGGACCTCATCATATCCGCCTCGCTGATATCTTTCACCGCCAGCAATGCAGTGGCTGTGGCGACCGCATCACGGGCAATATCGACCAATTGATTGGCCGTTTCATCGCGGCGCTGTGCGACCAATACATCGTAAAAGGCAAACCGCACATCGGTAACCACTCTTTGCTGTTGCATGGCCTCTTGCTGTTCGGCTCTTTGCACTTCCATGGCCACAATGGCTTGATCTAGGCAGAGTTTTCCGCCACGAACAAATTCCTGCCCAATGAAAACTCCGTGTTGCTCAGCGGCTCCGCCG
>DUDC01000036.1 GCA_012959465.1 Planctomycetaceae bacterium | reverse complement strand
TATCTAACACCGCATCAATTCGAAACCAATCAAGTCAGTCGAAAATAAGATGCCGGCGCGCCCGGAAAAGGCGCACCACCTCATGTTGCCATCGAGGAAGTGTCCGATTGCGGAGACGTTGACGACGGCAAAGTAAATAAAACCAATGGCAACAAGGATCCAGAAAAAGAATTTTTCCAGCGATTCCACAATACTGATGTATCGGAATAAATTGGGATAGCGTTCTGCCGAGGTGGCGCCGTTGGGGTTGTACTCCAAGGGTGCCAGCATGGATTGTTTTCGTTGACCGCGGGCCGGTTGCCGGACGTTAACCGGTCCAGGCGCTGCACCAAGAGATGGACCGCTCACGTCGATCGCGGGGCTTATGGCTGGTTGTTCCGGCGGCTCTCCAACGACAAAAGACTGGTCACATGATGGGCAATTGACGTTGCGACCGGCCCGTCGCTCCAAGTAGGAAAGGTGTGCTAGGTGCCCACAGTGTGGGCATTTCAGTGTGGGCATGGGTTGTTTCCATTTGCGAGGTGGATAGAAAGGCGAAGACAATAATAACAAAACGGCTGGAGAGTATCCTAGAGAAAAGTCTGTTGCTTCACGTGTTTGGCTGGTAACCGCTCGCGATGATGAAATAGAACAGTCGTGATGTGAGGTAAATAAGGAGAGTTGCTTTATCAGCGTTGGCCAGCGGCTACGGCCGCTACGGATATCGTAAGATCACTTCCCTGCTGCAAGCCGAAGGCTGGCGGGCGTTCGGCCCGATGAGGCTGAGAAGGTCAAATCAACGATCAGGGAACGTGGCAGTTATAAAATCATCGACAAGGTGACTGTCGCGCTCAATGAGAAGCGTGATGTCTACGAGGCTCATCTGCTCAACCTGGGCGTCAAAGGGGCTGAGATACCCACTAGCACGGTCAAGAAGTACGAAAAGCTCTTGGCCGGTGGCATGGCGAATACGAACGAAAACGAATTAAGTGCGACCTACGTCCACTTGATTTTTCAACCGCCAGAACAGAACCACCCTGGAACAACTCTGCACGCTGTGGCTGGTAATGCGTCCTGTCGCGGGCGCCCACACCTCAGTTACAAGCCCGTTTCTCCTCTCGGCCATCTCTCGTCGCAGCCGTGTTTGCTGCGGACTTTCTGTGTTGGGCAAGAGGTCTCGTCGCTGTGCACGGGACAAACCTCATCGACTCGAAGTGTGCGCACACATGGAATTGCAACAAATGGGCCAGACACCATAAGAGGGGTCATTTACAACCGAGGGACATGCTCTCGATGACGCCAGTGATCTACCGATCTGACCAACACGCCCTACTCAAGCTGAAGTCCAATTTAGCGGTTGCATTATTTTAGTGCGTCCGAGAATCTCGATCATTCGACGAATTCATGAAACAATGGTAGTCCTTACTACAGTCACTTGCGCGAGATGCAACCATGAAGAACCTGCTTCGCTTTGGCGTTTGCTTCTGTCTCGGGCTCATTGCATCCGCTGCCGACGCGCAACGACCCAACGTGCTGTTCATTGCGGTCGACGACCTGCGTGTCGAACTGGGCTGCTATGGCAGCGCACATGTCAAGTCGCCTCACATTGACAAGCTGGCCTCTCAGGGAACGCTGTTCCAGCGCGCTTATTGCCAACAGACGGTTTGCAATGCTTCACGGGCATCGCTGTTAACCGGCATGCGGCCCGACACATTACGTGTGTGGGATCTGCCCACCCACTTCCGTCAGAACAAACCCGATGCGGTCACGCTTCCGCAACTATTCAAACGCAGCGGCTACCACGCTCAATGTATCGGGAAAATCTTTCACAACTGGCGACAGGATGATTGGAAAGGCGACCCCGCCTCGTGGAGCGTCCCGTCGATTCTGCACTACAACAACCACGGAAACGACAAACCGCAAGTCGATGGTCAACTGCCGCCAAATCTGGTTTCGGGTGTTGGAGGAACCGAATGCCGCGATGTGCCGGACAATGCCTACTTCGATGGACGCGTTGCCGACACCACTATCAAGACGTTGCGAAATCTCAGCCGACGTGATCAGCCGTTCTTTCTGGCCGTCGGATTCTGGAAACCACACACGCCGTTCAACGCTCCGAAGAAGTACTGGGATCTCTACGATCGCGAGAAGATCCCCGTTCCCAGCCACGTGACGCCACCGACCGATGTTCCCGCCATCGCTCTGACCGGTTCCCGTTATCGTGGCGGTGCCCACTCGAAGCAACTTCGCGAAATGCACCACGGTCATCTCGCGGCCATCAGCTATCTCGATTCGCAAGTAGGGCGCGTGCTCGGCGAATTGAAGGCGCTCGGCCTGCGTGAGAACACGATCATCGTTTTCTGGTCCGATCATGGTTTGCATATCGGCGAACACGGCCTGACTCGCAAGACCACGGTTTTTGAACTCGATGCCCGTGTCCCGCTGATTATCGGCACGCCACAACACGAACCCGGCCAGAGCACAGACGCACTGGTCGAGTTGCTCGATCTTTATCCAACGCTGGCCGATCTTTGCCGGTTAAAGGCGCCTCGTGAAGTCGAAGGTGTTTCGCTGGTACCGCTGCTGAGTAATCAAAACGCCCAGGGCAAAGACTTCGCCCTCACCCAGGCGCCGCGTCCGAATTATCCCCGCGGCAAGCGGCCAAAAGTCATGGGGTATTCGATCCGCACAGCGCGCCACCGTTACACCGAATGGCGAAAGTTCCAGACCGGTGAAGTGCAGACGCGAGAGCTTTATGACCACCGCGACGATCCGTTGGAGACGGCCAATCTCGCCAAGCACGCTGACCAAAACCAAGCGCTGGCCAAGTTGGCCAAGCAACTCGATCGGGTGCTCTCATTGGCTGATGAGGCTCCGAATGCGGTGACGAACCCGAAAAGTTCCCTCATGCTCGACTTGCGCGCGACAGAAGCGGATGCAGCAAAGATCGACTATACGAAGCTACCTCGCGTGCCGTCCAAACACGCCATCATCAGCGATGTCCGCGACTACGCCGGCAGACGTGTGCATCAGCACGCCTACCTTGCCCACTACGCCGGCCGCTACTGGGCTATGTGGAGCGATGGTCCCGGCGTGCCGAATCCCAAACTGACGCCACAGCAGCATCGCAACGTTGTGCCCGGTCACGATCGGCCCGGTACGCGCGTCTCTTACGCCGTCAGCGATGACGGTTTGATCTGGGATAAACCATCCGACTTATCCGGTCCACCGCGGATTGACGGATTTGGCTGGATCGCTCGTGGCCTGTGGATTCGCGATGGTGAACTGCTGGCATTGGCGAGTCATTTCAACGCGCCAGGCTATCCCGGTAAAGGATTGAGCCTGGAAGCATTCCGCTGGGAAAAAACCAGTAGCGCATGGCGAGCCCATGGCACGGTAATCGATGACACGCTCAACAACTTCCCCCCGAAGAAGCTCCCTTCGGGCGAATACATGATGACCCGCCGCGATCATCGTCAGCAAGTGTCGGTGATCGTAGGCGGTCGCGAGGCATACAACCGATGGCAGATCCATCCGCTGGCCAGTTACAATGGCAAAGGACGGCCGGAGGAGCCGTACTGGTATGTGTTGCCGGACGGGAATAGTCTGGTTGGCCTCATCCGCGATAACGGACGCTCCGGCCGACTGCTGCGCACGTTTTCCACCGACAACGGGCGCACCTGGAGCAAGATCGTCAAAACCAACTTTCCGGACGCCACCAGCAAGTTCTTCGTGCTGCGTACTTCGCGCGGGTACTATGCGATGGTCTCGAACTCCAACCCGCACCGCCGCGATCCGCTCACGCTGGCGATCAGCCCGGACGGCTTGGTCTTCACGCACCTCTTCAATTTGGTCGGCGGCCGACACGTCGACTATCCGCACATTATTGAATTTGACGACCATCTCTTGATCGCATTCTCCGGCGCGAAGCAGACAATGGAGGTGCTGAAAGTCTCACTGGATGATCTGGACGAACTGATGAAGAACGAGGCGGCGAAGAATTAGCCGAGACCACTATGCACCGCAATCGATACGGACACGCACTGTCATTGGCTTCATGCCTGTTCGCCGTCTGTCTCTTCTGTACGGAACATTGCCGTGCGGGCAAACCGAACTTCGTCCTCATCGTCGCCGATGACCTGGGCTACGGTGATGTTGGTTGTTTCGGCAGTACCGTCAATCAGACGCCTCACATCGACACGTTGGCTGCTGCCGGTGTTCGCTTCACAGACTTCCACTCGGCCGGACCGATGTGCAGTCCCACCCGGGCCGCCATGCTCACGGGACAGTATCAGCAGCGTTTCGGCCGCATGTTCGATACGGCGATCTCCGGTGTGCTCCATCGTGATCGAGGACTGCCGCATGAGGCGATGACCATTGCCGAAGTGCTGAAGGAACAAGGCTATGCCACGGCCTGTTTTGGCAAATGGCATCTCGGTTACCAACCGCCGTGGCTGCCAACCAGTCAGGGTTTCGATGTGTTTCGCGGGCTGGGATCAGGCGACGGGGATTTTCACCCCCACATCGATCGCTCCGGCAACGAGGACTGGTGGCACAACAACAAGATCAAAATGGAGTCTGGCTACACCACGGATCTGCTGACGAAATTCAGCGTTGATTTCATCAAAGAACATCGCGACCAACCCTTCTTCTTGTATGTGCCACACCTGGCAATTCACTTTCCCTGGCAGGGGCCCAAGGATCCGCCGCATCGTGAGAAGGGGAAGAGCTACCACGACGACAAGTGGGGCATCATTCCCAACCCCGGCAACGTGAGTCCGCATGTGAAAGCAATGGTCGAGTCGCTGGACAAGAGCGTCGGTGAAATCGTAGCGGCGCTGCAGAAGTGGAAGCTCAATCGCAACACGCTGGTGATCTTCACCTCCGACAATGGCGGCTATCTGACCTATGGGAAGAACTTTCGCAACATTTCCAGCAACGGTCCGTTGCGTGGTCAAAAAACTCAACTCTACGAAGGTGGCCACCGTGTGCCGACGATTGTCTCCTGGCCCGGCAGGATCGATCCCTCCCCCACTGACGAAACTGGACACTCTACCGACCTCCTTCCGACTCTGGCAGTATTGGCTGGGGTCGCTCGGGACAAATTCAAAACGGACGGTGTCGATCTGAGCCCGTTGTTGTTTCGTGGCGAGGCACTGCCGAATCGGATGCTCTTCTGGAGAGCCCGGTCGCAACGGGCGGTGCGCAGCGGACCGTGGAAGCTCTACAGCAACGGGAAACACACCGAGCTTTACAACCTCGACAACGATGTCGGGGAACAGCACAGCCTCGCGGACCAGGAGCCGGATCTGTTGCAGCGACTGAGTGCGGCGTGGGCGATATGGGAAGCCGACGTGAACAAGAGCGCCGAGAAGTACGAAAAGTGACGACGATGCCATCAATAATTCGATTCTGCGTGATTCGACAAGTAGGGTAATACTGCGTCAACGTCTGCGTCGTCCATCCCCTTGACGATCTTTGTCGGTGCTTCGGCACTGGTGTAGTGGCCCACCGACTTTCGGTGGCTCCTCGGCGTGGCGATTACGCCCCACGTCGTGCCGGTGTCTGTCTACCTGAAACGGCCAGTTTACCATGCGATGCATTTGCCCAAAACGGCATCGGCTGGGGGTGGCCGTCAGGCTCCTGGGTACAATGGTCCGATTTCGAACAGCCATTGGACGACAATGTGCACAGAGTGTTGCGAAGACGATTTTGAATCACTTCCCTTACCAAAGGCCTGGTCTAAAACCGTTCGCCACGCGGTGTTGAATGTCATCGGATTGGTGCGAGTCGCGATGATGGCTGGTCGTGAGTTTCTTATTCAGAATGGCAACGTGCCGGAAGCACATGTGCACAGGCTGGAAACCGAAGTCGCCCTCTTGCGCGAAGAATTGAGAATCATCGGCACACGCATGGCACGTATCGCTCCACAGCGACGGCCACAATACTCAGCCATCGAACGAATGGCGATCATGGAACTGCGTGCGATGCGCGGCTGGAGCAACGCGGAGACGGCGCGTCGCTTCTTCGTCACGGACGATACGATCCGATCTTGGCTTCGGCGTGCCGATGATGAAGATTCCCTTCTTCAGTTGGCAACGCCCGTCAATCGGTTCCCCGACTTCATTCGCCATGCCGTCCAGCAGATCAAACAGTTCTGTCCGTCACTTGGCAAGGTGAAGATAGCGGAAATGCTCGCTCGCGCTGGGATTCACATTGGCAAGTCAACGGTCGGTCGGATTCTCGACGAGAAACCCGCTAAAACGCCCGATCCATCGCCGTGCAAAGAGACGGGCAAATCGTCTCGGATCGTGTCCAAGTATCCGAATCACACTTGGCACGCCGACACAACCGCTGTGCCGATTAGCGGCGGATTCTGGACAAGTTGGTTGCCCAACGCGCTCCGGCAACAGTGGCCTGTCTGTTGGTGGCAATTGAATGTCGTCGATCATTTCTCAAGGCGAGCCATGGGGTTCGCGGTCTTCATGACTCGCCCGACGTCCGAGAAGGTGACGGCGGCGATCGACGAAATCATTGAGTAGGCGCAAGCGAAACCCAAACACCTCATTGTCGACCAAGGGAGTGAATTCAAGAGTGACCACTTCAAGAAAGGCTGGTGCAAGAAACATGGTATTCTGCCTCGGTTCGGCGCGGTCGGCAGACATGGGAGCATCGCCGTGGTCGAACGATTTCACCGAACGTTCAAAGACTTGCTGCGAATGGTGACAATCCCAGAAGCCCAATCACAATTCGAGCAAGAGGCATCGTTGATCATCGATTGGTACAACGAACATCGAACTCACAACACCCTCGATGGTAAGACGCCAAACGAAGTCTTCTATTACCGCCCAGCGGCGAATGAGCAACCACGTCACGAACCACGTGAGCGTTGGCCACGCGGATCGCCCTGTGCAACGCCACAAGTTGATGTTCACGGCGAGCCAGGCGATCCGATCGTCTTAGAAATCGATTGCCTTGAAGGTCGGCGGCATTTGCCAGTCATCAGCACACGACGCGCCGCGTAGCAACCTTTGCACCAGCGTTCGGGCTATCGGTGTGCGCTCGCGGCGTTTTCATCCGACATTGTCGTCCAAATCGCCAAAGATCATGCCGGTTGCTACGTTGTTTCTCCGCCTTCGTGCCGCTGTCAGGCCCAACCGCACTGTCATTCTGTTCACCACGAAAGTCGGTGGGCCATTACACAGCTTAGCACTCAACTACAGGCACACCTGGTCGAGACCAAGGATCCGCGTGCCCTCGGCCTGGATGCGCCTTGGGACTACTATCCATACTACGGTCTGCGCCGGA
>DUDC01000035.1:19795-41661 GCA_012959465.1 Planctomycetaceae bacterium | reverse complement strand
CCAGGATTGACCTACGGTGCGAGCGACGATTTTTCGTTTGACGTCGTCCAGGACCCGGTACACGTCTACGACTTGCATGCCACGATGCTGCACTGCCTGGGCGTGGATCATGAAAGACTGACGTACAAATTCCAGGGCCGCCATCATCGCCTGACCGATGTACACGGCAACGTCGTCCACGACCTTCTCGCTTAGTGATTGAGCCGAAGGCGTTAGCCTCGGGTTTTGCAAGGATCACACAGATCCCAACTCTCGAACCTCACTTCTATACGCCAATTTCCAACAACAAATCCATCTGAAGCACTCCTGTGTGTAGAAACAGGAGCAGGAGGAATAGAGGCTTGAACTTGACGGGACACGACCATTCATCACCGTCCACCAAGACACCTCATGCTTGCGAGCGACACGTCAACGTTAGATAATTCCAAACGCGAAGTTTGTTTCTTCTCTGCGCACCCTCCCCAGTGGAGTAACAATTGTGAAAAACGTAATCGGACGGAAGAGAAATCGCTGGACGATCACCATGGCCCGATCTCTCTTCATTGCCAGTCTCTGGTTGGGCACGGGCCATGTTGAAGCGGATGAACGGTTGCGTACTCCGGTGATGAGCCGAGCTGAACCGGCTGCCGGAAGACGTGTTTGGCAGCAGGCTCCGGAATATGATGGCACAGACGTGTATCACGTTGTCTACCTGCCGACCGACTGGCAAAAAGACAGAACATACCCGGTCATCGTCGAGTACACCGGGAACCGCTATCCTGCCGCCGCGTCCAGCGGCGAAATCAAAGATGCCAACCTTGGCTATGGGCTGAGTGGCGGAAAGGGGTTCATCTGGGTCTGTATGCCGTACGTCGAAAAAGGCCGAAAAAAGAATGCTCCTACTTGGTGGGGTGATCGAGAGGCGACCATTAGCTACTGCAAAACCAACCTGCCGCGAATCTGCCAACGATTCGGTGGAGACGCGGACAATCTATTCATTTGCGGTTTTTCTCGCGGCGCGATTGCCGTTAATTTCATTGGACTGGCGGACGACGAAATCGCGGCTCTCTGGAAAGGCTTCATCACACACGATCACTACGATGGTGAACGGATGTGGCCCTACGCAGGCAGCGATCGAGCAGCCGCGATCAAACGACTTGCTCGCCTTAGGGGACGTCCGCAATTGGTCTGCTCACACAAGATGACAGAACGCACGAAGGAGTATCTCAAGGACCATCTACACACCGGCGATTTCACTTTCTTGGACGTTCCTGTTACCAAGCTGTTCGAGGTTCCTGTCGAAATCGCCCATTCGCACACCGACCTTTGGATGTGCATTGACAGCCCCCAACGCAGGCAGGCGCGGGAATGGTTGGCAGAACAGTTGAACGAAAAATCAAAGCCCAACGAGTAAAATCTACCGACACTTCGATTAGATGGAGAGTGTACTGTGTGGGCCAAACAACGAACCAATTTCGCCGCAACAGCACTTGTAGCGATTGTAGTCCTCCGGATGTGGTACGGGTCGGTCGCGCACGCGGGTGAAGAACTTCCGTTGGCCACTATAGCAGTCATCTCCAACCCCTACATCACGACGCTGCCACCTCAGGAAATTCGCGATGAACGCGGATCCGTCCGTGATTTCCTTTCCACCACTGGACCACCGAGCTTGAAGCAGAGCATTCAGTTGGTCAATGAACTTGAACCGGACGTGTTTGTTATCCAGGGTTCGCTCACATGGTCCGGAACAGAAGCGGACTTTGCCACGTTCGACGAGCACTTGAACACTGTCCGACAGCCAGTCTATCTAACTCCCGGTCACTTGGACCGTCGCAATGATTCGTTTGAAGCGTACCGGTGCCGCTTCGCCAAATATGATGTTTCGAACAGTATTCAAGATGTGAATGGTGTTCAGCTGCTGTTTGCCAACGACTTACACGCTAACCCCAGCGCCGCCGTTGACCGCATGACGGAACAGTTAAAAAACGTCGAGTCGAAAGCCGTGTTAGTTTTTGCAGGCAAAGAAACGGAATTCAGTCGCTCTAAGCTGACCTCGGTCCATCCGTTCTGGAATTTCATCAAACGGAGCAAGGTCGCAGCGAGATTCGACCCAACGCGGTACTCTCATCAAATTCTCTACGAAAAATCCCTGCCGATTTGGACCGTCGGCTCGTCGGCGTGGTCCGCCCGCGGCGCGGTAACGGTGATCAGAATCTACACCGACCGGGTCACCATGACGGAGCTACGCAGCCTGGCGAAGCAATCGTTCTCCATTTCAATACCGAATCCGGTCACCCGAGATCGACTCAAGACGGCAGAGAACGACGAGTATCAAAGTCCATCCTATTCAGAGAATCTGGCCAAAGGGCCCGATTTCACTTTCGCTCTCGTCTCCGATCCGCAATTCGACCGTGAGCGCAATCGAGATACGCTAATTCGCAAAGCTGAAAACGCGATCCAAGATCTCAACCGCCTTGATCCGCAGATCGTATTTGTTGCGGGAGATTTGGTGAATAACAACTTGCCGGAGGAATGGGCTATTTTTAATGAGGTCTTTTCCAAACTAAAACCAAATCGAGCTGTGGTACCGGGCAATCATGACGTGTTGTTTAACTACAACTTTGTTGAGGCGACTTACGCTTCCGCTGCTCAAAAGAACCCTCGGTACGCGGCAATTGTCAAGCAGGCGCTGGACGCGGCAGCGAAAGAGGGGTTTACCGGACCGGCAGCGTTGTTTGAGAAATTCACTGGCAGCAAGCCGAGCAAGTTGATTCAGTTTGGCGACTGCGCTTTCATCACGACACCACTACTCACGACCCGTGCCGATCCGGAGGAAATCCAGCGTCTTGGCGAGCACCTTGGTCAGACCGCGAAACACCGTCACGTCTTTGTCATTGCCCATTATCCATCGTTGCCCTCGTTTGGAAACAACGTTCAACCACAACTTGGGGGCACTGAGATTTTGGGGCTGCTGCACCAGCATCGTGTCACTGGATTTTTATTTGGTCACCGGCATCGCAATGGGTTCGAAATGCATGAACGAACAGCCCACGTGCTGTCTGACAACATGGGCAGCATTCATCTTTTTCACATTTTTTCCGACCACATCGTGATAGGGCGAAAACGTGTCAACGCCCCACTTTATGAAACGTTGACAATCCCCTCGTCACGCTAACGTGACCGCAATCGAGGGGACGCCTCACTTACATTCTGCCCACGGCGCGACTAGTCATCTTCAATTCGTTGAAAACTAGCGATGTCCTCTTTGGACAATCGGCCTCGCAAAAAGAAAAAGTAGTACGCAAACGCTAGGCCAACGTAGCCGAAATACCAGAGTGCATAAGACTCTGCCGGATTCTCCCAATCGATGTGAAAGTAGGTCATGGTCACCAATGAAAAGACCGCAATCACAAACGCCACAATCGGGAAAATGGGATAGAACGGCGTCAAATAAGGTCTCTCCAAATCGGGCTCTAGCTTCCGGAGTCGAATCAGTGACACCATCGAGACGATATAGAGTGTCACGGCCCCAAATGCCGCCACAGTGATCAACCCGCCTGTGTCTAGGAAGAGAATGGCCCCGACGCCGATTACAAAAGTGACCAGCAGTGCATTCACGGGCGTTCGGGTCTTTGGGTGGATTCGTCCCAACGCGCGGAAGAAAAACCCAACTCTCCCCATCTCGAACAGCGCGCGACCTGACGCCAAGATGATTCCATTGAACGAGGCGACCAAACCGAACAGTCCAATGGCAATCAGCAAGTGATAGAGAATGTGACCCGTCCCGACAATCTGGCCCATGGCCAACGGCAGTGGACTATCAGAAGTCTTTTCATCCGCCGTGACCAGAATCTCTCCATTAACTCGGCTAAGTTGGTCGGGTTCATAGACGACCTGCTCCCAACCACCGACTCCAACTGAACAGAAGAAAGCACAACAGGCAAGAACCACCAGCGTTCCAATCGCCGCACCAAAGCCGCGCGGTATGTCGCGTTGCGGATTGCGTGCTTCTTCGGCCACATTCGCAACACCCTCGATGGCCAGATAGAACCAAATGGCAAATGGAATCGCCGCCAATGCGCCAGACCAACCGTTTGGCAGCGGATTGGCGGTGAAATTTTCGAGTCGAACACTAGGTGCGACAACACATGTAAAGAGTATCAGACCGGCCACAGCGACAAGCGTCACAATCAATTCAAAAATCGCCGCTTGTTTCACACCCCAAATGTTCAACGCCGTAAACAGAACGTAAGCTATCAAACCGATCATCTTTGTTGCGTCAATCGGCGAGACGGCATTAAAAGACGTGTAGACCTCTTCCGGAACCCACAACGTAAAGTAGCCACCAATAGCCAACGCGATGGCGGGCGGGGCGAAAATAAACTCAACCGCCTGCGCGATTCCACCCAAATAACCGGCACCCATTCCCAATCCGCGGGCACTGTAGACGAACACGCCACCAGCCCGAGGTATGGCGCAGGCCATTTCCGCATAGCTGAACACGAATGTGATGTACATGATCGTGACTAGTACGAAGGCGAGCAACATTCCATACGTGCCGCCGACAGGAAGCCCGAGATTCCAGCCGAAGTATTCGCCAGAAATCACGTAACCCACGCCGAGACCCCAGAGTGTTATGGGACCGAGCGTTTTGTGTAGATTCGATCGTTCGTCGCCGGTCTTCTTCTCCGCCAATTGCGACTCCTCATCATGTGCTCCGCTGCAATACCGATCGCGGCGAGTATAATCTGTTGACCGTGCCAAAACCACCTGAATCGAGTACACTGATGCACAGGGTATGACGACCTCTGGAAGGATTCCCACCCTGTTTCGTAATCACCGGTCGATAGCTTCGAAAGACAACCCTGTGAATCGACTTCAGATCGCGCGGCGCGAGTTTCTTCAATTGGGCGGTCTCCAGATCGGCGCCATCTCGGCATTGGGAATATCGCTGAACAACGCGTTGGCGCAGAAAGCGGCAGCAGGAACAGCTGACAAGCAAGTCAACTGCATTTTCATGTTCCTACAAGGCGGTGCCAGTCACATCGACATGTACGATATGAAGCCGGACGCGTCGACGGAGATTCGCGGCGAGTTCGACCCGGTTTCAACACGTCTCCCAGGGCTGCAGCTTTGCGACCGCTTGCCAAGATTGGGTCAGTGCACCGACAAGTTCTCGCTGATTCGGTCGATGCACTCGTATACGACCAAACATGGTGAAGGCGATGTTCACATCATGAGTGGTAGTCCGGTCGACAAGAACTTGCAGCCACCTGGATTTGGCGCAGTGATGAGCAGGCAGAAACGGCAACAATCCCAGGTACCGCCCTTCGTGCATTTTGGAAATATGAAGCACCCGGCCTACACAGCACCGGGTTTCGGTGGATATCTTGGCCGCAGCTGCGACCCATTCCTAATCGATCAATCTCCGAATGCCGCAGACTTTTCTGTGCGCGAATTCGACACGGCTGCAGACGTGGATCGCGTCCGCCTATCGGATCGAAAATCTCTGCTTCACGCTCTGGATCAATATCAGGCCAATCAAGAAAAACAGTTGCGATTTGCCAACGTCCATGACGAATTCTACGAACAGGCATTTGCGCTCTCCACGTCACGACGCGCCAAACAGGCTTTCGACATTAGCCAAGAACCCGAGAGACTCCGCGATGCGTACGGTCGCAACCGAGTTGGTCAGGGATTGTTGATGGCTCGTAGGCTTGTAGAAGCGGGCGTTCGCTTCGTCGCAGTGCAAGGATACGTCGACACTCAAATTTATGGCTGGGACCATCATTGGGGGATTTTTCCACACCTCAAAACGCAACTTCCGATCTACGATCAAAGTTACGCCGCCCTACTAAATGACTTGGACGATCGTGGGTTGTTGGAAAACACACTCGTAATCACAGCGGGTGAGTTTGGTCGAACGCCTCGTATTAACGATGAGAAGCGAGGACCAGGTCGCGACCACTGGAGCAACTGTTTCAGTCTGACAATCGGGGGTGGCGGAGTGAAGACGGGTAGGGTCATTGGGGCAAGCGACAAATTGGGGGGCGAAGTTGCCGACCGTCCCGTCTCTGTCGCAGACTTTGCCGCGACGGTCTACCACGCCTTGGGCCTGGACCCTATGGCCGAGCATACCGTTGATGGTCGCACATCTAAGATGCTCCCCAAGGGTCGCGTCGTGCATGAGTTGTTTTGAAGCTTCATCCTTCGGGATCCTTCCAGTGGTTGGGTACGTAACACAAGATCAGCTGCTGCCGGCTGATTTTTTTCTAGTCGCCCTTGCTTTTCTGGCTGCGACTTAGCGATCCGCCAGTCAACCAATCAAGGTACTTCAAGCTGGCCATTGCCCCCATCGCTAGGATGGAGAGAGACGCTGCCGTTGTTAAGGGGACGGCAACAAACAAAAGTAGAGCAGCGTTGGTGTCCTCAATTTCTGATCCGAGTCCTAAAAACACAACACCTGGCAAGATGCCTACCACAAGACCACCAATCGCTCCCATGAGGACGGCCTTCCAATATCGCCTACGCCAATTCACCGCTGGCGTTTCTCTATCGAGTTGCTTCTTGACAAGGATCATGACCAAAGCCACTCCTAACGTCATTCCGATCAACGCACCAATCACGATTGGCACAATCGGCCGGTAGATAACCAAAACCGAAAGAGGCGCTATGAGCAATGCGGCGAATACGAACTGGCCAGGAGTAAACCAACGGCATTGACTTCGATAAATGGTGGCTACGCCGGCGGCGGCAACGAAACCGGCAAGTCCGGCAACTGAATACGGGTCGCCGGAGCCGAGACCAGCGAATGCCATCACCGCCAGAAAGAGCCCCAAGGCAAAGATCGACAACATCATCACGCTCTTAAATATAGGCGTCATCAACTCAATTGGATCGAGAACTGGTGGAACTTCATCGGGATGTTTTGAGTGGATTTCTGCCAAGAGATCATCGATCGTGTTCTTCGCTTCACCCAGCTTTGCACCTGTTTCCGCGCGGTAGTACATAATAGCACGGAGGATTTTTTTCTCATGCCAACGATCTTTGTTCATCAATATTCTCTTGAGTTCCGTCCGCTGATCACTCGAAAGGGTGGCGACTTCATCTGGTGCACCGAAAGTCGATCGTTCCAGTTCGCGGAGTGTCTGAATGAGGACGACGGCGCCGAAATAGCAACATACGTACGTCCAGACAAAGCCATGGAGCAGCGAATGACCTTCCCATACATAGGCGTCGAGATTCTTCATTGCGACGAAGAAGCCCCATACGATTCCCGCAACACCCGTAATTGCGAATAGGGCTAACCAGCCGGACGGAATCGCACGCCCCTCGCGACGATGCATGTTCGACTGCCGCGTGAGATTTGCTTGCGCGAACATGATACCCAGCCAGGCGAAGAGTGAAATGTCGAACATCTGTTCCAGGAATGAGCTGTTTGGTCCAGGCTCTTTTTTGTGATCGGGATGATCGACCGTCCAGCGGAGATACGAATTCTCAGCCCATAGCCAATAGACGACGCTGAGCAACCCAAAAACTACCAGCAACGCTACCGCAGTAATCGCCCAGGGATGACGCTTCGTCCAACTCCACGCTCGGCGAGCGGAACTAGCCGGACGAGCTTCAATCGGCTCATAGTCCAAAAACCGACCTAAGTCGTCAGCCAGTTCCTGCGCCGTGAGGTAGCGATGTTCCGGTCGTTTCGCAAGGCATTTCAGGCAAATGGTCGCCAGGTCTACGGGGATCTTGGGGTTCAATGTCTGCGGTTGAACTGGGTCGCTATCAATGACCAACAGCAAAGTGTCGAGCGCTGTCTCGGCTTGGAATGGAGGCTGGCCCGTCAACACATGGTACAAAACTGCTCCCAGAGAATAGACATCGCTGGTCGGTCCGATCAATCCACGCTTCGCAGCCGCCTGCTCGGGTGGCATGTAGCTGGGTGTTCCCAGAACGGAACCAGTTGCCGTAAGTTGCGGATCACCTTCGATTCGCTTAGCCAATCCAAAATCGGTGATCCGCGGCTGGTCTTTTCTGTCGATCAGAATATTGGATGGTTTCAGATCTCGATGGAGGGTTCCCTGTTCGTGCGCGTAGTGAATTGCCTCGGCGATCGTCTTCAAATAAACGGCCGCCTTTTGCGCCGTGAGTGGTTTCTGGAGAACAACCTCGGATAGATTTGGACCATCGACGTAGTCCATTGAAAAGTAGTGTTCCCCATTGTGCTCCCCGACTTCGTGAATCGCCACAATATTTGGGTGATGGAGACGGGCCGCAGCCTCGGCTTCGATATAGAACCGCTGCACATCTTGCTCGCCCGCCATTTGACCGGCGAGGATCATCTTTAACGCGACGGTACGGTTCAAATTCGTTTGCCGCGCTTTGTAGACAATGCCCATGCCTCCCCGCGCGATTTCTTCGAGCAACTCGTAGTCACCGAAATACCGGACCACCGTCCCCACCTTATCGGTATTCGTCGGACTGGCTTGAGTGACCAGGGTCGGATCTTCACGTGACGATGAGGCATCGTCACTGGACGCTAAGCCTGCTTGCAGCAAGCACTTCGGACAGAGACTCTCCGGTGTTTCGGCAGCCAAATTCGCGCCGCAATCTGGACAGACGTGTGCTTCATTCATGAGAGGGATCCTTGTTTTCCATGTTTCTACCCTCTGCTAAAGTACTTACGCTGCTCCGTCACACGATTTTCTAGGATTCAAGAGATTTAAATAGGCGTCGGATTTCGTCATCGACATCGTCTGGCCCCGCAACGGTTTGCGCGATCTCCTGTCGCAACAACTGTCGATACCGGTTTCGCAGCCGGTGCGCAGCGGCTTTTGCTGCAGTTTCCGACATTTGCAATCTGGCGGCAACGTCGGCGTATCCGCTCGTCGATTTTCCGCCCGTGATGAACGATTTGAGCAACTCAAATTGTTCTTCCTTGTTGGCCGCTGCACTCTCGCTTCGTAAACGGCTCATTACCAATTCGAGCAATGTCATCGTCCACTGACGTTCATACAGTCGCTCGGGAGTCTCGTTGTCTGCTGCATCGAATTTCATCCTTGAATTCGCTTTGTCGAAATCCAGCGAAATGAGCAGTCTCCCGCCACCACGTTTTTGTGCTTTTGCTTTGTCCCATTCGTTGGAAAGGAAGTTCTTTAACGATGTTAAGAGAAACGAGCGAAAACGACCTCGGTAGGGATTCGCCGTTGCCACGACATCCTTGTCGAGCAATCGAGTAAAAAACTCCTGTGTTAGGTCCTCGGCTTTATGCGAATCACCAACTCGGCGACGAACGTAAAAATAAAGCGGGCACCAGTACGCTTCACACAATCTCGCCAGCGCTTGTCGTGAGTCGGGCGACGATCGGAGTCCAGCCTCCAGAACTAGACTCCAGTGAGTCGTTTGAAAATCAAATCGTTGAGCCTTTTCGTCCATTAGCTTATTTTAGTCTGACAGGCTAAATGTGTGCCACCGTTGTCGGCAAGGCTTGGTCACTTTCGGCCAAAGTGACCTACGGCACTGAACGCACTTGCCGCAGCGTTTACTAATTCGCCGGAATAAGACACTGGGCACCTCGGTCGCCAACAACAAAATAGCCAAGCGGTTTGTTGGACGCGTCGGTAACAAGCCAAACCGCGCCTGGCCGCGTATTTTGACGTCGGCGTTTTTGAGGAGCGATAGCCCCATACGATTTTAGTTCACCATTTCGGTCCATCCAGTGTAGATTCACTGCATCGTTGCGCTGATTGATGAACACGATGTCGAACGGACCGCCGTTTGGTTTCGAGGCAGGCGCCGAGCGATCCACAGCCGGATGCCAAGCTAGTTTAGGTAGCGATTCGACACTTGGCGGTATGAGCCGTGCAAATTTCTTTGGTCCGAGTTCTCGCAAATTGGCCAATCGTGATGACTGAACAGGCTCGGCGGCGAGATTGGTCCATTCATACCGGTCGGCATTAGTGTCGTACAATTCCTCCTCGCCATTTGCATAGTGGATATAACGCCAACCCTCAGTGCTAAGACCGTAGCTTCCTGCCTCACTCAAATAAGTGACCGAGACATGCGGCCAGTTAGCCTGAGGATTTTTCAACAATGGAACCAAGCTTGGGCCATCGTTATCAGTCTTGGCAGGCAAGCCGGTGAGGTCTGTCAGTGTTGGGAAGAGGCTTAAAAGGTTGACCGGCTTCGAACATTCGCTGCCGGCTTTCGTTCCTGCGACAAGACCGGGGACTCCCGCGGGCACGCGAATGACCATGGGCACGCGCGTGCAAACTCGCCACGCCGTGAACTTCTGCCAGTGTTGCTTTTCACCCAAGTGCCAACCATGATCACTCCACAGGACAACAATCGTGTTGTCACGGTTAGGACCGCTATCCAGTGCATCCATTACACGACCAACCATTTCATCCGCAAACGCAATGGACGCCAAGTAACCCTGAATGGCCTGTCGCCATTGACCGTGCTGGCGAATGTGCGCAAAGTAACGATTGGGGCCACGTTTCTGACCCGCTGTAGGGAGATCGGCAAGATCATCCTCTCTGTAACCGGGCGGAAGTTCAATCGCGTCCAATGGAAAGAGATCGAAATACTTCTTGGGTACAAACCAAGGCTCGTGTGGACGGTAGATCCCACAGGCGAGAAAGAACGGAGCATCGTGTTTTTCCCTTAGCTTCTCACCAATCCACTTTGAGACCAGCCAGTCGCCGCCGAATTCTTCGTTCGTAGCGTGCAGCGCGCCCCAATCGGTTTCGACGTACTGCCAAGGTCCTCCTCGCGGCAAACTCACCGGTCGCTTTTTGGGGTACAGCGTGCGAGGAAACGGGTTTTCCGTCTCTTTCTGCGGAAAGTACTCGTCCCAAGATCGCGCATCAATAAAGTAGTGGAGGATTTTCCCCGAACCGGCAGACCAATAGCCGTGCTGCCTAAAATATTTCGGAATCAGATCCGCGTCTGGCAACACTTCCCGCATTTTTTGTCGGTTGTCATAGAGCCCGGACTTGTGCGGAGAAATTCCCGTCATGATCGCAGTGCGTGACGGATTGCACGCCGGCGCGGCACAGTGAGCATTGGTAAATAGCAGGCCACTCGCAGCCAAACGATCAATATTCGGTGTCCGAGCAAGCGGATGTCCGCCGAGGCAGCCTATCCAGTCATTGAGATCGTCGACGGAGATAAAAAGCACATTGGGTTTTTGGGCCTCTTCGGCCAATGAGCTGCCCAATGACGCCATCGAGACCATGACTGTTAACAAGAACAAACGAATTTGGTTTGGCATTAATGTGTCCTATTCTCAACAACCAATCTTAAAGTTGTTTGACGACGTAATCGACGTTCAAACTTTTGGTTTCATGTTACCAAAACCGATCGTGAGGCGGTGCTTTGACGACGGTCCTACTGAATTGAACTGCCCCAATGGCATAGATTGACGGGAGATGGCAAGATATCGAGCGGCGACTGCGAGTGACATGTGACTTGTTCTGCGGAAATGCGATGAAAATCAAAAACTTCGGAGCGAATTTGGTTTTTGAACCAGCGAACTACTTTGCTCCAGCGAGCGAGGAAGAAGTCGTCTCGATTCTCGGGCGGTGTCGTGGTCGGAATATCCGGGTGGTCGGCCGACTTCATTCGTGGAGCGACGCACCTCGCGGCGACGACGTGCTGCTTGATTTGCGTCACCTTAACAGAGTCGAAATCGAAGAGCGCGACGATGGAGTCTGGGCCACGATCCAAGCCGGATGCCAGATCAAGAAAGTTATCACGGAACTAGATCGACGGGCCGGGATGACTCTTCCCTCCCTGGGGCTCATCACCGAGCAGACCATCGCCGGCGCAGTATCAACGGGCACACACGGTTCGGGAAAACACAGCCTATCGCATTATATCGATGAGATATCCATTGCGACATATGATGCCGAAACGGGTGAACCTGTGATACGGACAATCGACAGCGGCGACGAATTGCTTGCCGTACGATGTTCACTCGGTTGTATGGGGGTGATCCTGTCGGTTGGGCTGCGATGTCGTCCTCAATACCGTGTCGAGGAACACATGCGAATTGTTGGTGACTGTGAAGATGTACTTGCGGCTGAAGAGGCTTATCCGCTACAGCAGTTTTTTCTGGTTCCATTCCTTTGGAAGTATCTCACACAACATCGAAGAGAGGTCGCAACGCGACGGTCATTTCTCGCGCCCCTCTATGGGCTGTATTGGTTTTTAGGTATCGATCTGGGCCTGCACTTAGTTCTCAAAACACTAATAAGTGTTTTGCGCAGCCGTCAGCTGCTTCGTTTTTTCTACCGTCAGATCGTTCCGCTGACAATTCTCCGCGGCTGGCGAGTCACCGATACATCGGCAAACATCCTTACGATGGAACACGAACTATTTCGACATATCGAGATCGAAATATTCGTTAAACGCTCAAAGCTTGTCGACACGCTACGATTTGTCCGTCGCCTGTTGGAGTATTGCGACGGCCGGTCCGACGCGGTTGACGATGAAACTTGGAGTTGTTTGGAAGAACGAGGCGTTGCCAATTCGGTCCGCGAGATGCTGGGAAATTACACGCATCACTACCCGATCTGTGTGCGGACGGTTTTGCCGGACGCAACGTTGATTTCGATGGCAAGCAGCGACGACGAGCCCTATTATGCTCTGAGCTTCATTAGCTACAGTCGCTGCCAAGAACGAGATAGTTTCTTCCGATTCGCCAATCTGCTGGCAGAAACATCCGCCATCTTGTTCAATGCCAGGCCGCACTGGGGAAAGGTATGTCCCATCAATTCGCAGACGGCGGAACAGTTGTATCCCAAGCTTCCCGAATTTCGACAAATGTGCGATGCCCTAGATACCGGTAAGGTGTTTCGGAATCAGTGGCTCAAGGACGTGATCTTCCAGGGTTCGTCCGCCGTCGAGTGGCACGATGCAGACTCGCCGCTATCGCCCAAAAAGTAAGCGTTCAAACAGGCAAGGGCGAAACAGCTCGATGACAATCGCAGCTACCTCAACAATTTGACCATTGCCTCTCCAAAGCCAGTACCGGCCTGGGCGAAGAACCATGGACTACCGTAGTAATGATACGGCCGGTCGTTGCCGAACTGTCGCCATTTGTCGACGTCCTTACTCCAACCGCCGGGCCCGGTGTAAATGGCATGCGCGTCCATGTCCCAGAACCGATCTGTTTTTACGCAAATTGCGTTGCTCTTGAATTCCGAAGAGTTCGGCACGGCCAATTGAGCCTTCTTGATATAGTCACGCGGCGACCCCTCAGCATCGGCTTTCAACCCGTCATTGCCCATCTGGCCAATCACGAAGGACATGTCCGGTGACTTGAATTCCTGCCGCACGTCGCGGATGAAATTGGCCATGTTTTTTTCGTAGGTCAACCAACGGTCTTGGTATTGATCGTTCCAGCCTTGAAACCAGACGAACCCTTGAATTTCGTAGCCTTGATTCCTGTAGTCTGGAAACCGGTCGCCCAATTCCGCAAGACAACCGTGGACCTCGCTGACCATGTTGCGATAGTCCTTACCGAATTGGTCTTTGTATTGTTCTGCGGTAACAATCTCCCGAGGTCTGAACTTACGCAGAGGTTTTTTCTTGTCAGCCGTCTTGTTTTTCTCGGTGATCTTCTGGTTATACGATTCAATCTTGGCTGGTTCAGCCGCATTCCATGCTTCGTTTTCGGCATTTTGCGCTGCAACCAAGTTCGCATATTCCGCGTCACTAAGCATCGATGACGGCGGCAAAAATCCTCGCGCCAACGCTCTGCCGCCCCAGGAAGCCTTGATGATCAACACCTGTTCGTCATAGTAATTTCCCAAGACATGTCCAAAGTTAAACTCTGGACCGAATCCTTCCCTGGGTGAACCGTAGCCCACCGTCAGATCGCCGTGTTTTCCGAGATAGTTGATCCAGACGTCGTGTCGGGTACTCCACAAATACGTCGGTGCCTTGCGATTTTCCTTATCGGTCGTTTCGGCCACCTTCTCTGCGAAAGCGTCGTAATCGCCGTCCTTGATGAAATGCGTGTAACGCTGGCGATATTTTTCCTGAGTGATCTGCCAGGATAGCGGCTCGGGAAAGCCCTTTCCTTCCATGTTCGACTGACCGGCAAGGATGAACACCTTGACTTTCCCACTGCTCTTAGACGCGGCGAACTTTGGATCCTCGGCAGAAGCACTCGTTGGAATCGCGGCAGCAAGCGACAGCAGTAGGAGCATTGTTGTCTTCATTAGACTCTCCATGTGATATTCCCCTTGGTTCGCGTCTCTGTTGCGAAGGGCATTGTAGATTTCGGTAAGTTTTCGATCCTACGTGCTCAAACCGCATAAGTCCAACTGACCGCTCATTTTTTCGATCTCCTCAACGTCAAGTCAGAAAAATCACCATTACAATCTATCGACAAACGGTAGCTCGAATCGACCGAATGTGGTCTGGACCCGTTTGACAACAACCACCAATCAGCGTGGCTCCCGCGTCGAACCAGTTTTTCGCCAGATCGCCGAAATCCGCGGGATTGGACTGTCCTGTCCAAATGCGACGTTCCGCATCGTATGACTGTCCGGAATTGGGATAAACGACAATCCGTTTTTGTGGTGCAGCACTGCGTATCTGCGTGATGAGCGAACGAACGTGTTGCGGCGCAGTGCAATTTACACCCACCGCAAATACACGATCACAAGAGTCAAGCAAGGCCGCACACTCGGCAACGGGAGTGCCGTCGCTTATGTGCTCGCCGTCTGGGCAAGAAAAACTGATCCAGGCCAAAACGTCAGTAGACAGATCGAGCAACTCGCGAAGCACTTCGGCCTCTCGCCGACATGGAATCGTCTCACACGCGACCACATCCGGTTTTGCCTGGAGAATGATCTCGAGCCGAGCGGCGTGAAAATCCGTCAATTCAGCACGAGATATTCCATAATTGCCTCGGTATTCGGACCCGTCCGCCAAAGCGGCGCCGTAGGGGCCAACGCTGGCAGCAACAATGGGTGAATCGATCGCCGGCACTTCTGAGTGTTCGGCTAGAAACTCAGTGACCGCCTGCCTCGCAATGAAGACGGAATCCAAGAGGAGTTCCCTAGCGCGACTCTCCGAAAGGCCCTCCGCAACGAAACCGGCAACACTGGCCTGATAACTCGCGGCAGAAATACACATCGATCCCGCTTCCAAATACGAACGATGGACGTCGCGTATGGCATCCGGGTTTGAAATCAGCAAGCGAGCCGACCACAGCTTATGGTTCAAATCATGCTCACGCTTCTCAAGTTCGGTTGCCAAGCCTCCATCGAGCACAATTGCATCGTGTCTTTCGACGAACGAGCTGATTTGTGAGAGACTCAGCACATCACACTCAAGAATTAAAGACGACGAGGCACGATGTTGGTGGCCCGTGCCGGTGGAATTGCGGTGTTGGAACTACAGTCCTATTTTAGTTTTTCCAGCGGCTGAAGAGCCGGATCGCCAATCACAACGTACAACAATCGATTTTGTGGAGGCCGCTGTTGTTGCTTGCTGTTGCTGATCACGAAGCCGCCGGACTTCGTACCCTGTAACTCGATCAGTCCGTTGAGAAGTTGCTGATACGCTTGACCAACGGTCTGGCCATTCATCCAGGATTCGAGTACCGGGTATAAGTGGGGGAAACCTGAGCTGAGACGTTGATGCCCGAATGCGACAACGGCACCATTGTCGACAGCTCGCAACACAAATGAGTCGCGAGTTTTCACTTCATAGCCACCGGGAGCCTGCCGCAATTTGAGAAGATCAGACTTTGGCGGTGCGGCTGAAAAACACGATCCGGTCAACAGTATCTTGCCACTCATATCAGCTGGCAAACCACCGATGTCGACACTGCACGACATGCCAGGGACACCGTGCCCATGCATGATGATCAAGTTGGCGGTCTCCAGCGACTGCACAACTTCGTCCGGGAATTGCTCGACAAACTTACCGCCACCTGGCACGACCATATTCCAGACATTCTTACCTGGCAACTTTGTGGCTTCAGTCGCTTGTTGTCCGTAAATCGCGACTACGGGTGTCTTCAGTCCATACGTCGCAAAGTGATTGCGTAGAATTCCAGATTTCTGTAGCGACCGAGTCTCGACAGCGCGCTGCACCTGACTTATTGCGAACGGCTTGACTTTCTTTGCAGAAAGTGGACGGAATGCGATCGACTGATCAACCAGTCTGGCAAGACCTGTCGCATTCGAAGAGATCAAAAAACCTGGCATTACATCGATTTGCGGATCGTCGTCGAGGGTGGAAAGCAGTTCCCACATATTGAGCAGCATGTTCTCGCGAAACGACTCTAACCGAGGAGCGATCGCCACATACCTGGCCTTCGATTTCCTTAACTCTTCGCGAATAATGTCGAAGTGACTCGGCCGATCGGAGAGCGTCGCAAGGTCCTTTACTTCGATGAGATGGCCCTTGTGGTGGTCTGCCAAACGACGAAGTGGTTTCAAAAACTCGAGAGAAGTGTGGTCTGTCAAAATGGTGTAACCATTTCCGCTGACAGCGTGGGGCTTTGTACTCAATATGTATGCCGATTCCTGAGCAGCTTGACGGGTCAGCCGCGAATTTGGACCTACACGTGGCAGGTCATCGATTCTTGGAAGCGTAAACTTGCTCTGCCGAGTCGGTAGCATCGATCCATCGGCGGCGATTCCAAAGCGACGTCTAAGTGTAATGATGTCTTTCTCGGAGACTTTGCCATCATTGTCTGCGTCCCACCGCAAGAACTGACGCGCGTACTGACTGTCCGCAACTTCATCTTTTGTCAGCACAGCGTCTTGATTGGCATCGAACTGCTTCATGATGGAAGCAACCGTCGGGTACTTCGGCTGAGCATCGCACTTGGATTGCGAAAAGGGCCAAAGGATGGCCAGAGCGCAAATGATGATTCGCATGGCTGCTCCAGTAAACACATCGAATAACGTCGTTGAACGCACGAATAGATTTGACCACAAGCATGACGGCCAGCATAGTCTCTCCCTACGGGTCCGTCGACTTCAAGGCTAAACGCCCGCTACTTTCCTCGACACTCACTAGCCTACACGGTAATCTGGAATGATGACACGATCTAGAATACCGGCTGTGGCCGCGATGTTGGTCATCTCGTTATTGTCTGAAATGAACTATCTAGCGATCAATCCTACAACCCGGCAGTGCCTTCTTCAGTTCGGCCACACCAGCGTCGGTGACTTTGGTCTCTCCGAGGTAGAGAGACATCAGCTTCTTTAACCCCTGCAAATGCACAAGGCCAGCATCGGTGATCTTTTTGTTTCCGTAGAGGTGAAGTACCGTCAAGTTCGTCAGCCCTATATGTCGCGGTGGTCAAGACATTTGGACGAATCGAAACCGCCTCCGTGCTTATTAGTGCCCTTCGCCTCACCGCGCAAACAGATCCAAACAAAGAGAATGAAAACGACACGCGCTCTGCTGAAGCGTTACATCAATGCTTGGTAGAAGTCACTGGCGTTGATGGACCCGGCGGATCGGCTCTGAATCGGTCAGAGTTTTGGAGTCGATGGTGGCGCGAGAAAGCGATCAAAATCGTGTCCGACAAAACACCACTTGAATAAATGGAAGAGATCGCGGATCATTCCTCAACGTCTGCCACTGCGTCGGCAGTCCAGATGACTGGCCACGAAGGCCCTTCTTTCCTGCTCCTGCTCCAAAAACGCAGCATGTCGGATATCGATTCTCTCACCCGCTCAAAAAAGAAACAAAGGACTTTCCAATGCAGATTTGGGTCGATGCAGACGCATGCCCCAGGGAAATCAAGGATCTGTTATATCGAGCTGCAACGCGTCGGAAGGTCAAAGTGACTCTCGTTGCCAATCAGCAAATGCATACACCCAGCTCCGAGTACATCGACAGCATTGTCGTGAAGGACGGCATCAACGTGGCGGACCGCCGTATTATAGAACTGGTTGAGCAAGGGGATCTGGTCGTAACGGCAGACATTCCATTGGCGGCGGATGTGGTCTCGAAGGGAGGCCAAGCCCTTAATCCACGCGGCCAGATGTACACCGAAGACAATGTGGGCGAACGACTCACCGTTCGCAACATGCTGGACGAACTACGTGCTGGCGGTCAAATCAGCGGCGGACCGGCGAATTTTAATGCGAAAGACAAACAGGCCTTTGCCAATCAGTTCGACCGCTGGCTAACGAAAGCCAAGACTTGACGTAGCCGATAAAACAAAACGGCCTGCAAATCTATCTGTGGCGAGGCCGGCGGTTGGCCTGGTGCTGAAAACTCACAATCCCCACCGGCCCTGCGGCGGTGGATTTTGGGTTTGGCAACTACCTGGTTAATCGCTGGCAAAAAAGAGCCAGTCGGTCTGTTTTTCATCAATCAGTTGATTCTCGAAGGTAACGGGCTCAACGTGAACATGACCAAACACCTCCCTAAGAGAATCGGCAAAGGGCGAGCTTTCCGCGTAGGACCACACGGCCAATACTCCGTTTGGCGTCAAATGTCGTCGAGCGGCTAACAGCCCCGGCGTGGTATAGAATGCCACACCCTCTTCGCCCAAGTGCTCCTCCGGCGAGTGGTCGACATCGATCAAAATCAGGTCGACCAACTCGTCTGGCGGACCGGCAAGCCGACCATAAACGTCGCCCTGAGTGACCACCAATCGCCGCTCGTCGCGGAGTTCTGTGGAAAGGGGAATCAGCCCGCGTTCAAGCCAGTCGATCACTTGAGGAAGTAACTCGACAACCTCGACCTGTGCAACACGGTCTGACAGGAGCGCCTGGTAGGCCGTATAGCCCAGACCGAGTCCACCGACCAAAACACGCAGGCCCTCACCTGAGTGCTGTTGTATCGCCGTTCGCGCCAAGGCCTGCTCCGAGTCCGTATAGAGACTACTCATCAGAAACTCATGATTGAGTGTCACCTCAGTCACGACGGTACCGGGTTGGGAAAGCAACTCTCGCCGTCGCAAACACAACAATCCCAACGGGCTCTCTTCGTAAGCAAGAATCTCAAGATTCAATTCGGACATTCTCTCACCATTAAACACCAGGAGAAGACGTCGCCAATTATGCCCGAGCTGAAAAACAACACAAGGTATGAAAGCGGCCGACCTGCTGCGTGGTAGGCAAATCCAGTTAGGGCGGGGCGACGCGGTCCTTAAGCCTTCGTATCCGGGAAGTCCCAACGTGACCGCAGCACAATCTTCGCATTGTCGGTAGAAGGCAATCGACCCGATCCATAGAAATCACCGCCGACAATATTGATTTCAAGCACACGATCAACGGCGTCGATTGCAGTCTCGTTGCTCGCACAACCAACCCACACAAAATAAGTGCCGGGAAGAAGTGGCAACTCGGGGATGTTACATCGGACGGTGCCCTCGGCTGGCATGTCGATGTGCACTCCATGTTCCATGAGAGACTGCAAGAAAATCAAATTCTCTCCCAGGAGGTTCTCGATACGAATTCCGAACCGTGCGGCTGGAAGGGGTTGGGGCGCCTTGTATTTGATGACAATCGTCGCCGCAGAACCACATGCGATTGTTGCGCCCGGCGTACCATCTGCAGATAGTAGTTCGACACTTTCGATTACTGGTTGCATTCCGGTAAGCCGACACGACGCCATATCTCGGCTTGCAGCGGAAATCGTTGAGCCAAGATACTGATTCGTGACTTCGCTGCACGAGTCGAAAGCGATTACCGATCCTTGCTCCAAGAGAATTGCCTTGCCGCACAAGTTCTGCACAGCTGCCATGTTGTGGCTGACGAACAAGACCGTTCGACCCGACCGCGCGACGCCTTGCATCTTACCCAGGCATTTTTTTTGAAAGTCGGCGTCGCCAACGGCTAGCACTTCGTCAACGATCAGTATTTCTGGTTCAAGATGTGCCGCCACGGCGAACGCCAAGCGGACCTGCATTCCGCTGGAATGCCGTTTGACCGGCGTATCTAAGAACTTCTCCACGCCAGAGAATTCGACGATCTCGTCGAATTTCCCATCGATTTCCCGCTTTGTCATGCCGAGAATCGTGCCGTTCATGTAAATGTTGTCACGACCGCTCAATTCCGGATGAAAGCCTGTTCCCACTTCGAGCAGGCTCGAGACTCGGCCGCGGAGCTTCACTTCTCCTGATGTTGGCTCCGTGATTCGGGAGAGGATCTTTAGCAGAGTACTCTTGCCAGCGCCGTTCCGACCGATGATACCGATGACCTCGCCCGCCTGAACTTCGAAACTGACATCTTTAAGTGCCCAAACAATCTCCCCCTGGCGATTAGCCGGGCTGTGAGTATCCAGGCTGGCAAGTCTCTTCCAGTTCACGAATGGCGACTTGGCCATGGCAAACAGTGAGCCTACAAGCGTATCGCGCGTCTTGTCCTTGATTCCAAGACGATACGCTTTCGAAAGATCTTCGACGCTGATGATTGGTGTTGTCATTTCTCAGCCGCTTGATTAGTCGGTTGTACCGATGAAGTAGAACTCGAGTCGTCAATGGTTCGACTCGCTATGCTACATCGGCAAACAATCGCTCCTTTTTGCGAAAGAAATGACTACCACTGGCAGCGATGATTGCGGCCGACACAGAACCAACGGCAAGTAACGCCCACGGCATGTCCGCTGACCCGAGTAGTGCGGAACGAAACCCCTCAATCACGCCAACCATCGGATTAATCGAATAGACCAACCGCGGGTAAATGAGGTAATCTCCCCACTTGTATGTCCACGGTATCAGGCTTGCCGGGTAGACCACGGGAGTGCAATACATCAGAGCTTGGACGATGAAGTTCATTGCATACTTGATGTCGCGGTACTGCACTGCCAGAGCGGAAAGCCACATTACCAATCCTGCTGCCGTCAGCATCATGAGTCCGATCAACCAAGGAAGTGCCAACACACCGGCGTTTGGTGGAATACCGTAGTAGACAATCAGCCCGCACAGAATCAACATCGCCACACAGAAATCGATGAGTTTGGCGAAGACGGCCGAAAGGGGCAACATCATTCGAGGAAAGTAAACCTTACTAAGCATGTTCGTGTTGATCAGCAAGCTGTTCGTTCCGTCGGTAAGAGCGTTGGAGAAGTACGTCCAGGGAACGAGGGCGGCGAATGCGAAGACAGCGTAAGGTGCACCGTCGGACTCAATGCCGGCCAAATACCCGAACACGATCGTGAATATGATCATCGAGAATACAGGTTGAATGACGGCCCAACCGATTCCCAACATGCTCTGTGCATATTGAACCTTGATGCTTCGCCAGACAAGAAAGCGAAACAAGTCTCGATATTCGACGAGCTCTCTCCAGTCGATCAGCTGCCAACCAGTCCGAGCCCTGATGATGACTTCGTAGTCAAAGTCGACCGGATCAGTGTCAGACTCGGTTTGTGGTTCGCCAGGATCAGCGATTGAGTCGGAAGTCGTGCTCATTCTCGACGCTTAGGATTTTCGGGGCGGTTGCCTTCGTGGATGGTCCCGGAACAACGCTACACACTAAGCAACCCAGGAATGTGACATCTAATGTTAATGAGAAACGACGTTTCCATCGAGGCCAAAACTCAGATCAATACGGCGTTGGGCCTCACTACATCGTGCGATGACGTTCATCCTCTCTCCCGATCTTTCGCCTAAATTGGCAGCAAATAGCTGGAAAGAACGTTGGCAATTCCTGCCACCAGAACAACCAGCGCATCCGTAACCCACAGCGTCAGCGAGGGAGAATCTGTCATGTGCGTTCCCGGCCGACGCTTGGTCACGATGCTTGAAAAGCCGCGTTATCGACTACCAGTCATCGGTTCGGAACGGCGAAGCTGGAATGCCTTCCTTGTTGTAAAGATTGGCACCGGCAGGGTTCATCGAGTAGGCATATCGCACGGCCACAGGATTGGCGACGTCCGCTGACCTCACGATG
>DUDC01000035.1:0-19785 GCA_012959465.1 Planctomycetaceae bacterium | reverse complement strand
TGCAACAAAATAAAAACTATTTATTTGTTAACCTCGTTTTTGGTTGATTTATCATGAAAATTCATGTTTTTGTCACCATCGATTGTTGCATCGGCCCAATGCCACTGTTTGTCTGCGCCGGAAATAGCGAACCGTTCGAGCTTTCCGTCAACGGCCACCGTCGGATCAAGTCCTTCTTTTTTACCTACGATCATGCCTGTGCCGACGTGGTCGAAGGTGATGCGAATCGAGTCGCCGTCGATCTTGTGACTCTTGTACAGCGGTCCGCTGGGGACAACGTCGGTCATGCCGTAGGTCTGATTCAGGGCCCACTGCGCCAACCGCCAGCCGACATCTTGTTTGTTACGGGGGTGGATATCGTTGGCCTGTCCGATGTCGATGATAACGGCCATTCCGGTGTGCTTGATACCGAGCGATTTTCGCTGAGCTTCCCGAATCTTCGCCCAGCCGTCACCGCCCGCTGGATCGTCAGTCGGCTGTCTAAAGTCGGCCAATTGCACCCAATAGAACGCGAGTTCTGGATTAAAGAGCTTACGCCAGCCATTCACCAACGCCTGCGTCTTATGGTAGTACGACTCGCCTTCACTGCCATTCGATTCACCTTGATACCAGATCGCGCCGCGCATCGCGAACGGCGCCAACGGGTGGATCATCGCGTTGTAAATTGCCGAGGGCGAACCGCCGCCAACTTTGGTTGTCGAATCATACGCATCGACTTGGTCAGCAATCTTCTTCAGTTCGGGTACGCTACGAAATCCGGCGGGCGACGTCCATGGCTCAATCCGTGTACCACCCCAGTTTGAACCGACGAGCCCGATCGGCACCTTCAATTCACGCTGTAATCGCCGACCAAAGAAATAGCCAACCGCGGAAAACCCACCTGCTGTTTCCGGTTTACAGATTTGCCAGTTACCGGGACAGGACTCTTTCGGTTCTGGCGAGGTGGTGTGGCCTGGCACATCGAAAAGGCGTATCTGCGAATGTTCAGCGGCAGCGACTTCCTCGGCGCCGTTCAACGAGGAACGAAGTCGCCACTCCATGTTCGACTGCCCGGAGCATATCCACACTTCGCCGACCAAGATATCTTTGAGGGCGATCGAGTTGTTGCCAGTGACGGTCAATGTCTGGCCCTTGTCGTTGGCCTTGAGCGGATCGAGTTCGATTTGCCAACGACCATCGTTGTCCGCCACGGCTTTGTGCGATTGATCGCCCCAGGTCACTGTCACCGTTTCATCTGGATCGGCCCATCCCCAGACCGGCACGGGCAAGTCCCGCTGCAATACCATCGAGTCGCCAAATATCGACGCCAATTTCACATCGGCGCTCGCCGAAGAAATCAGTCCTACCAATACAAACAAGGACAAGCACGTCCGCCTTTGTCGACAATTCATGATCTACTTTCTCTGCATTTGGATATTGGGGCGCACTCTGGCGAAGAGGCAGTTTCAGGTACGACACTATAGACGATCCGTGTGGGAAAGGCGACAAACTCGCCAGCGGAAGTCGAAAACGCCGACTGTCCTCCCCTCCAGGTTGATGTCTGCTTCGGATGGTGTGACAATTATTCGGACCGACGATCCGCCCACCGTACTCATTCGGAACTTGCCATGCAGGAGGTAGTCCTTGAACTCGGCTAACAAGAGGATGCGGATCGCTATCGGCGGGGTTTCTCATGAAACCAGCAGCTTTGCCGTCACACCGACCACGATCGCAGATTTTGAATCGGGCTTCGGTCTCTATCGCGGCCAGGAGATCATCGACCGTTTCCAGGGTGCCAATATCTGCGCCGGGGGGTTCATTGACGGAGCAAAAAAGCACGGCTTTGAAGTCGTACCCTTATTGTGGACGTTCGCCTATCCCGCCGGGCTCATTGTTCGCGCTGACTATGAAAAACTGAAAGCCGAGTTTCTGGATCGATTGAAGAACGACGAACAAGCGAACGGACCGATCGACGGTGTACTGCTTGATCTACACGGAGCGATGGTGGTCGAGGGAATCTCAGATGGTGACGGCGACTTCATTACCGCCGTTCGCGAGATTATGGGGCCCGATCGGCCGGTGGTTGTGACACAGGACTTACACGGTAACCACACGCAACTGCGTGTTGAGCAGGCGAACGCCATCATCGGCTTCGACACGTATCCACACATCGACATGGCCGAGCGTGGTCGCGAAGCTGCGGACATTCTGGTGGCAACCATTCATGGCGAAATTCGACCCGTGATGGCATTGCGGCAGATACCAATGTTCTGGAGCACGCCCTGTCAAGTGACGGCACATGCACCAATGAACGAAGTGATCGCTCGCGTTCACGAACTCGAACAGCGTGACGACATTGTTTCAGTGACGGTGGCCACGGGTTTTCCATGGGCCGACGTACCCGATGTGGGAGCTAGTGTTATCGTCGTTGCTAACGAGAGTGAATCGCTTGCTAGCGCAACCGCGAACGAATTGGGCGATTGGATTTGGGACAATCGACAGCGTTGGTTTCACCCACCCGTGTCGGTTCGCTCGGCAATTCAAGACGGTCAGGCGGCCGCAAAATACCCGATCATTCTGGCCGACCACGCCGACAACACGGGCGGCGGAGCGCCCGGCGATTCGACCGAAGTACTGCGGACGTTTCTCGAGCTTGGCCTCCGAGACGCCGTCATTCTGTACATCGTCGATGCAGACGTTGCCGAAGCGGCCCATGCAATCGGAGTTGGCCGAATTCTAACGATCGATGTGGGCGGCAAGTCCGACTCCAGACAAGGTACGCCCATAAAAATGCGGGCCGAAGTAATGGCAATCTCCGATGGAGACTTTACTTATGACGGCCCGATGTATGCTGGACTGACCGGCAACATGGGTCGTTCCGCCTGGATAAAACAGGATGGGGTGTCCGTCGTGGTTGTCAGTGCCCATGAACAGCCATTGGGGCCGGCGTTCGCTCGTACGCTCGGCATTGACTGCGCTCGCATGAAGTACATTGCCGTAAAATCCGCAGCCCATTTTCGCGCCAGTTTCGAGCCGATCTCTGGATCGATTTTCAATGTCGATGCGGAGGCGATCCACACGCACGAATACTCAAGACTCACATACCAGAATCGGAAGCGTCCAGTTTTCCCGGTGGAGATTCCCCCCGGAAGCTAACCGTTTTCCGTAAATGGCGGCGACCGGGAAAACCCAGCTCCGAAACAAAATGACAAACGACAATAGATCGATGGCAAATGAATCGATGGGCTCAAAATGAGTCCGTTAATTGCCATCGTTTACCGGGCTTATTACACTCCCTCTCGCTGCGAGCAGAACCGAACCATGCAACTGGGTGACTTTACTTTGACAACGATCTCAGGCGGGCGTTTTCGGCTGGATGGTGGAGCGATGTTCGGTGTCGTTCCCAAGCCATTGTGGGAACGTTGCCTGCCCGCGGACGAAAAGAATCGCGTGCCGATGGCAACGAACTGTCTACTCATTGAGGCGCCAGATGGCACTCGCACGTTGATCGATACGGGCTACGGGACGAGATTCACGGATAAACAGCGGGCAATTTATGAGATGCCCAACCGATCCGAATTGGTCGACGGCCTAAATACGTTAGGGCTTACTCCTAGTGACATCGACATGGTTATCTTGTCACATTTACATTTCGACCACGCGGGCGGTGGGTGCCAACAGAACATCGACGGTCAGGTTCGGCCCTTGTTTACCAACGCGCAGTATATTGTCCAACGCCGAGAATGGGATGTGGCAATGTGTGGCGAATCAGAATGGTCAGCGATCTACGACCGAAGCAATTTTGCTTGCCTCGCGGAAAGCGGACAGCTGGAGTTAGTCGATGGCGACGCGGAAATCGCGGCGGGGATCCAAGCTCGCTTGACCGGCGGACATTCACCCGGTCACCAGGCGATCGTTATCCAGAACGGTAACGAAGCGGCGGTCTATCTGGGTGATATCTGTCCGACATGGGACCACTTGCCGATGATGTGGTGCATGGCGTACGACGCGAACGTGGTTGACGTGCGTCGCGAAAAAACCAAGCTACTCGGCGAGATTGTAGATCGGCAAATGTGGGCGTTGTCCGATCACGACTCGCGACACGCAGCCGCGCGGTTGTCACGCGACAAGAGACGTGATTTCGTCGCCGACACACTCGTCGAGTCACTTTAATTAGCCAGTTCCGGTCAGCCACCGGAAACCTCACAGGGCACGGCAGCAACTCACATTAACCACTGAACCTTCGCACCGAGTATCCATGGACCGTCCTCCTCGAATCGCTGTCCTCGGCTCCATCAACATGGACCTCGTCGTTCGCTGCGGAAGATTACCTCGGCCGGGTGAGACAAGTATCGCCGAATCGCATGTCGAGATTTGCGGCGGCAAGGGTGCGAACCAGGCCGTCGCGGCGGCGCGGGCAGGAGGTGATGTCACGATGATCGGGCGGGTCGGCGATGATGCGTTCGCCGATCGGTTGCGTGCAAATCTGATAAGCGAGGGCATTCACTGCGAGTGGGTCCAGACGACTTCCGGGTCTGCCAGTGGGCTTGCCACCGTGTGGGTAGAACAAAGTGGACAAAACTCAATCTTGGTTGTTCCAGGGGCCAACGCCAAACTGAGCGTTGCCGACGTCAGAGCCGCCAAGAGTGTTATCGAGTCTTGCGATATCTTGCTGTTGCAGCTTGAAGTGCCGCTGGTCACGGTCACAGCCGCGATCGATGTGGCGCGGCGGGCGGGAGTGCGAATCATATTAGATCCTGCACCTGCACCAATCGAATGTCCAACAAAGCTGTTGGACGTCGACTTGATCTGCCCGAACGAGTCCGAGGCAGCCGCGATCAGCGGAATAGCGATGGACACCAACGACGAATTGAACAGGGCTGTTCGCGAACTTCACCGACGAGGGGCGAGCCATGTTGCAATAACACTCGGTGAACGTGGAACTCTATTATCGGATGGTGAGACATCTCAGTTCGTCGATGCAGTTCCGGCCAAGGCCGTCGATACCACGGCCGCGGGAGACGCCTTCGCCGGTGCGATTGCCGTTCATTGGGCCGAGAACAACCGCCTCTTAGACGCGGTTCAGTTTGCCAATGCCGCCGGGGCATGGGCCGTTTCTCGTAAAGGGGCGCAGCCCGGTATGGGCACGCGAATTGAAATCGAGAAAACCCGGGATTCAATAGCGAAAAACGGTGAATGAAACCCGCCCGTTTCATCCGCCTTGGACTGCGACAGGCCCAACGGTCTACTACTTGTTGGCCAAGTGTTCGGGCATCGGAATGGACCACTCATAAAGCCCGATCAACATCTCCTCCCAAGTTTGGTCACCCCATCGAACCGATTCCGACGGGTCGGGGTTAGCCAAATTCGTTGAGGAATTATTGTGGTGCCCGACAATAATCAGTTCAGCTCCCTCGGGGATCGATTTCGGTGCTCGCAGTCGATAGGTCGTCTGCCAATTAAAATCGTAGTTCGGCACGTTGAGAAGCGTTTCGCGTTGGCCATCAGGATATTTGACCTCCATGCGAAACGAGCGACCCCTCAGGTGCATATGCGGAAACAACGAGATCAATTTGGCGTCTTTGAAACGGATTTTTTGACTCGCTTCGGAACGATGATTCTGCGCGTTTGCCGGTATCAAAAAATCCTGATGGCGAATCTGTACGGCCGAGGAAACCACGACTCGGTTCACTTCGCTAGGGTTCGTGAACACTAATCGCAGTTTACTAAGATCCGTTTGTTCCGTGCCGATAGGCGTGTAATGCAGTTGAAATATCAGTTTACTTCCCGCGGGCATCCACTTCGCCATTCCTTCCGGCAACGGCCGCGATTGATATCCAGGTACGTAGGTGGTGAGAAACTGTGTGCCGGGCGCAAATCCGCGTTTCGCTTTACTAGTTGGTGGCACGATGTACACAACGATATGGTGCACCACAGATCGATTGCCGGGCAGAGCCTCGGCCATCGTAATCCATTTGTCCTCCTTGAACCCAGGATCGACGATGAAGTTCTGGTAGGCTACCTCGCCCTCGGCCTTAACTACAAACGGCTTTTCTCGCATGGTGAATTCAATATCGGCCGCTTGAGGCAGCTGCGATCCATCAATGAACTTGCGTGGCGGTGGCAAATCGGCAGGATTACCTTCGGGTGCTCCAGCGCTAACCCAGGCGAAAATCTGCTCCTTTTCCTCGTCTGACAATCGCCGGTCGTTGAGAAACTCGCCGTGAGCAGGATCCGCATGCCAGGGAGGCATCCGCGACTCTTTGACCACTTCGGCGATCATTTCCGACCAGCCGACGACTTCATCGTAATTCCGTAATTCAAAAGGCGCAATCTCTCCCGCACGATGGCATTCGACGCACCGTTTTTGCATGATCCTCGCGATCTGGTTGGAATACGTAATCCGACTGTTCGGGTCCGGCTGTCGAACGCGACCAATCAAGCAACCAACGGCCTTGGTAACGGGGGTCGTCACCTGTTTGTCAGCAAGCAACTGGTCCAACGCGATCGTCAGATCGTGGCGTGTCGGCTTACTGCGCGCGTATTCCATTCAGTTAGACATCCGTTTTGCCAACCTCGGCACCAATCTGGTCAGCAAATTCGTTCTTCAAATCCTTGAGGACAGGAAACTCGATAGCGTGCCTTCGCGCGTAACTGGATATTTCTGTTATCGAGTCCTGCTGATTGGAGATAAAGCCGACAAAAGCAACTCCGCGGGGGCCGAACTGCTTCGAGAGTTCTGCAACCCGCGAGCCGTAAAGCTTGGCCAGCGGACATTCCGTACCTAGAAAGATCCCAACAACAAACTGATTGTCCCGGAAATCGGCAAGCGCGTGTTCTTTGCCGCGATAGTCCTTTAAACGAAAATCTACAACACTACGCTCCTTCGTTTCTCCTTCGTCGGCGTGAAGAAAACCAACGCATGGAATGGTCATTACCAGCCACAACACGATGGCAACCGATCGATTCAACATGGATTTGCTTCCCGTGGGATGAGATAATTCGTGCCGCGCCAAGGTGTACTCACCTTCCCGCGCGTACGCCGCAAGCTTGGTTAGCCTGCATCATATCATGATCGAGCGAATTTTTCACAGTGAAGACCACATCCGACGTCGTTACTCTATACTCCCTAGTCGAACGTTTGTGATTTGTGGACGGCGAACCGCGTTTATCCCTCGGTTTTCAAACGACGATGTGCCTCGCCCGTTTTGTTGGAGAACGGTCCAATGCGAATTCGTAGAACAGTGAACGGTGAATTGACGCTGGTAAGATGCTTGGTCTTGTATCTGGTTAGCGGTGTCGCCGGTGAAAAAGCAACGGCATGGGAAGCGGATGTTGCTCCGTTGTCTATCGCCGTTGCTGGAAAGATCAAGGCGGTTGTCCTTGTCTCTCCTCAGGCTGGGAATCTAGAGAAGCGAGCAGCCGACGACTTGGCGAAATACATCGGAATGATGTGTGGTGCGAAGCCTGCCATCGCGAACACCCGCAATGCGATCGACGCAGCCATCGCCAGTAAACAACCGATCTTGATGGTTGGCCGAGAGGCCCTCAATGCGAAACCAAAGCTACGAGAAGTCCTGAATGCGGTAGTCAAGAAGAAGCCCCACTTGCGTACTGATGGTATCGTCCTAATAAGACAGGGCAATCATGTCTACATCGCAGGCAATAACGATAGAAGCCACTACTTTGCTGCCGCCGAACTGCTCCGCCGTTGGGGCTGTCGCTGGTACCTGCCGACAGAATTCGGCGAGTGTATCCCGACGAAGCCAGACCTAACGGTCGGCAACTTGAACCATACATACTCTTCACCGTTTGAGATTCGAACCTATTGGATCTCTTGGATCGGAGACAATGCGGGAGCGGAGGACTTTCGTCTCCGCAATATGATGACCGATCGGTCCGCAATGCCGCCAACTGGACACGCTCTCGGGAAGCACACCAAGGGACTTGGTACCGGCACATTCAACTTTCCTATCACGGCACAGAAGACGGCGGAGCACGTCGCTAAACGGGTTGAAAAACAGTATCAAGACGGCGGGATGTTCTCATTGGGAATGGAAGATGGCTCGTACGATTCCGAAGACGCCAACGATCGCAAACTGATGAAGCTGCAGTGGGACAAGTACTTCATGCGATGGTCCGTGACGGACCCGATGCTGGAACTCTACAATAACGTGGCGCGTATTCTACAAGAGCAGCACCCCGATGGTCATGGAAAAATTGGCTTCCTGGCCTACGCCAACATGACGATCCCGCCACTGCGTGAGATGGTGGCCGAGCGGTCACTTTTTTGCGAATTGGCGCCGATCGACATCGACCCAATTCATGGTATGGATCATCCGGAATCGCCGCCTCGCGCCGAATACCGAGAGATGATGTACAAATGGGCCAAGGTCATGCAAGGCCGGTTGTGTATTTATGACTATGACCAAGGCATGTTGGTTTGGCGGGACATTCCCAATCCGTCACACCAAGCATTTCAGCAGGACGTAAAGCACTATCAGAAGGCAGGTATTCTGGGCGTGAACACGGAGAGTCGTAACGCCATTGCAACAACATTCCTAAACCTCCACATACGGGCCCGACTCCTTTGGAGACCGGACGAGGACGTGGACACCTTGTTGGACGAGTTCTACGTCAAGTTCTACGGTGCGGCGGCAGAACCAATGAAGGACTATTGGTCCACCATTTATAAAGCGTGGGAGAGTACCATCTGCACGGAACATGAGTACTTTATCGCGACCGCCATCTATACCCCGCGGGTCGTGGCTGTGCTCCGTAAAAAACTGAACGAGGCCGAGCAGATCACCAACAGCATCAAGGTGCAAGGCCGGGAACTGACACGTAACGAACAACTAACTATCGACCGAGTGAATTTCACTCGCATCAGCTTTGAGATCCTCGATGCCTACACGGGAATGATCATGGCGGCGGCCACAAATGTCGATTACGCCGCAGCCGTGTTGGCCGGCGAACGCGGCTTGAAGGCGCGAGACTCGATGGCTGCACTGGGCGGTATTTTCACCACAACGAAACTGGAGCGCGACGGCACGCCGTGGTGGCCGGGCGAAGTGAGGCAGTATCGAGAATTGCAACAGCTTGTCGATGGTCGGCAAGGAAAACTGCTTATGAAGCTACCACTCCGATGGGCCTTCCGTCGTGACCCCGCGGATCAGGGGCTCGCCGATGGACTTTCCGCTGGGCCGCCAAATCTCGATTATTGGAATGCTCACAAGGCCGAGCTAACCGATTCCAACCGCAGAGACTACCCAAACGAATGGGAGATGATCCGCACCGACCTCTACGCTCAAGCTCAAGGCATCCGCTTCGCCGACCGGCAGAGTTACACAGGCCATATGTGGTACCACACGAAGTTAGAGCTAATCGACGACACGGCGGCTGGGAGTATTCACATCCATTTCCCGGGACTCTTCAACGAGTGTTGGCTCTACATCAATGGCAAACAAGTGGCCCACCGAGAACAGGGCAAGCTCTGGTGGTTGAACGACTACCGTTTCGAATGGGACGTCGACCTTACCGACAAGCTAAATAAGGGCAAGAACGACATCGCGTTGCGTTGTCACTGTGAGCATCATTTCGGCGGCATGTTCCGTCGCCCATTTTTGTATAAGAAGGTCGCACAATGAGATCTCGCGTGGCTGGTGTCCTTCTAATTATCGTGATGGGACCGTTCCCGTGTCTCGCGGCGGAAGAGATCGTCGTAAGGGATTTGCCGAGATTCCATCAGGATCGTTTTGCGATCGGAGCATTTTGGCTCACTTTCCAAGACGACAAATTGCTTGATCAGCGATTTCGGGAAATCGCTGAAGCCAATTTCACTCTAGTGTTTGGCCCGGTGGGAGCTTCGTCTCTGGAATCTGCGGAGAAGCATGTTGAACTCTGCCAGAAGCATCAGCTCAAGGCCATCGTTTACTGTCGTGGTGTCCCAAGTGAATCGTTGCCCGTTGGGGACGCATGCTGGGGATACCGCCTGTGGGACGAACCGAATGCAAAAATGTTCGCTGGCTTGGGAAAACAAGTTGCAGAGCTACGCCAGTTGCGACCAGGTCGACTCGGCTACATCAATCTTTATCCCAATTATGCCAACGCCACGCAACTCGGCGCCGACAGCTACGACGCATACGTGCGACGATTCTTGGAGACGGTCGACGTCGACGTCCTCTGCATGGACCATTATCCAATTTTCAAGCCGAGCGGCGATAGCCGCGAGCGTTACTGTAAGAATCTAGCGACCATGCGCAAATACGCGTTGGAGAAGCGGATTCCGTTTTGGAATTATTTTAATGTCATGCCATTTGGCCCACACACCGACCCAACCGAATCTCAGATTCGATGGCAGATTTTCACTTCGCTGGCCTACGGTGCAAAGGGAGTTATCTACTTCAACTACGGCACGCCGAAGACGTTCGAGTTTCCTAAAGGCGGAGGGATTGTACGCCGTGATGGAACTCGCACTCGGCACTGGTATCAGGCCAAACGCATCAACGCAGTAATCAAAAACCTCGGCCCAACACTGATGCAGCTCGAGAACATTGGAGTGTATCGCGTAAAACCGGATGGCGATCCGGGTGTCGTACTCAAAGGAACGCCGATCGTCACGATGACTCGCGCCGAAGTTGACCCGCCACACGATTACCTGGTCGGGGTCTTTCGACTAGTCGATGGTCGACGAGCCGTTCTGGTGACCAACTACCGCTTTGCGTACACTGCCTGGCCAACCGTTGAATTCGATGTGCCGATCGACCAAGTTCACGAGATCAGCCAGCAAACCGGTGAAACTGTACCAGTCTATGACGACAGCCCGGACATGGACGGTCTGCAAATCTCATTGGATGCCGGCGGCGGAAGGCTGTTCGTGCTACCGGCACTATCGAAGAATGGTGATTGACGATTCAAGGTTAGTTACCGACGCCAAAGTCCTTGCGGTACCGCTTGAGCAAGTCCTCTTTTCTGCCCTCAATCAGATATATGCGACCATTGATCGTGCGTTCGTCATTCGGAGCGAGCGGACCAACTCGCACCGAGAGATGCATGCATTCCCACGGATTGTGCCCCTGTGCGGACAAGAACCGCTCCCAGGCAATGCCAGCGACCCACTTACCGTCCGTCGACTCTCGCACAATCAAGCCGCCAAACGCATCGGGCTCGGCGAGTGGCCATTTCGGCGACCAGACGTATTCACCATTTTTGGCGGTAGCGTTGACCAACGTTCGGAGTTGACTGTTAAAGTGGATCTCGCGATTGCTGAGTTTTTGCAACCCCGCCTTGGCGAGAAACCAAGTGTTCGTGTTGGCGAAATTGGGATTCCGTGTTTTCGCCGGCCCCGGGTTGAAACAGGGAATGATGGCTGCGTGTTCGGGAAACGGGTAGTCGGTCTTGTTCTTTACGTTCAGCACCAGTTTGGCCCCGTCCGGGACCACCGTGACGGTCAGCTGTAACGCATCGTGTTCAATCGTCGCTTTTCCCGGATTCGGGAATTTTGCCGCAACCGACCAATCACCACGGGTGTGCTGCCCGCGTTGCATCGCGTCAAACATGTTCCATTCATAGAACCAAAGATAAACGCTCTCCTGCCGGTCGCTTGCGGCGCGAATCCCAATGCCGCGTTCGAACGGGAAGAGTCGTCCCCCCGCTCGTTCCGTGGCAGTTCGTTCCTCGGTGTTCACTAAAGGTAAGCAGGCAGAAAACAGCACCGCCACGGCAAGCAGTCGAAGCATGAGAAATCTCCCGAATTCTAAGCACGTTTCCTTTCGCTTACCGTACTCACCTCATCGGGACCGGTCAAATCACTCGGTCGTGTTAACGGGTTGCAGCGGACTACATACTGAAGGCTGGCAATCCTCGCGGACCGTCTCTCGCTGTTGCATAGCTAATTGGCCGTTCTGGTCACTTTCGGCGAAAGTGACCTACGAGACCAAAACCGCCGGCTAGCGATCCGCCTATAACTGACCTATCGCGGCTGATACAATTCTCGCCAACGGTTCGCAAATCATGATGAGGATCCGATTCCGATGACCGCTAATTCGAGCCGCCCTACAACTGTACTTCTCATTTCCTCAGCGGCGTTAGGTACAGCGGCAATCTTGTTGACGTACTGTTTTTGGCCATCATCCGGCCCATCGCTCGATCCTAGCAATTTTGCTCGATTGATCGAGCTCAAGAACACGGGCATCGCCAACCTGGAAAACGTTCCCAACGAGAAGGGAAACGACGGCTCCGACAGCATCGCCGCCTTTGCAGAGATTTCACGGTTGTTACCCGACGAGCCGATCGGACCTCGCAATCTCGCCATCGCCTATTTAATGGCGCTCGGCGCAGTGGACAAAGACGAGTTCCCCTCGCAATTTTCCGCAGCGGCGAAGGCATGTGGTCCTTCCATTCAGGCCCTCAAAGAGAGCGAACCAGATAGCGGCATTCCGCACATTCTTGCCGCAAAACTGGCAATGGTAGTCGGCGACCGAGAGAGCGCTCTCAATGAGTACGAAATGGCAATCAACAAAATGCCGGGTGACTCGTTGCTGTGGTCCGATGTCTTTCTAATCCTGGTTGATCAGCCAACGAATCTCCTACGCACCGAAGCGTTGCAGCGCGCCACACTCGGGCAACCGTTCAATCTCATGTTATTGAGTCACCTCGTTCCTTTCCAGGCGCAATCCAAGGATCCTGCGATCGTCGACTCGCTGGCGAATCTAAAACAGGTCCTGCAGCCAATGGCAGCGGAGTTCGCCGTGTACAACATCAAGGTGAACAGCGAAATCGATTCTATTGTCGATGGCATCGACGAGATGGACGACGCTGCCTGGAAAAAACTCTATGTGCAGGTCTTTCAGTTGTTCAACGTCGTGCGTAAACAATACGAATACCGCCGCGACGAGCAGCGTCTTGAACGGCATGCCCTGGATTTTGTGGTGAGAGACTATTCAAGCGAGTTCTACGAACGATTTCCGAATGACGACTCTGTTGTGTCACCTGCGAGCGGCGTAAAGTTTGTAGCTGCATTCGACGGCGGGTCATTCGACGGTATCGACGACGCGTCGGATATCGCGATTTTTGACTTCGACTTAGACGGCACGAATGAGTTGCTTGTACTCCGCGAGCTTACGATCGAAATCTACGCTCTGAATTCCACTTCGCGGCAATGGAAGATCATCGCCAGCACCACCGTCCCGGCCGGCATGCAACAGATTGTCCTGGCGGATTTTGATCGCGACACCGTGTCCGACTTCTCTGGAAAGTGCCAGGTGTCGGACCTTGATGTGTTGTTGTTTGGGCCTGGTGGCCACCGACTACTAGAAAACAAGCCTGTCGAAAAAACGGACGGCCGTCGCAAACTCGTCGAGCTACCGGCGCCACTGTCACTTGATACCTCGGCCGCGGTCCATGCGGCGACGGTTGCGGACGTCGAGCATGACGGAGACTTGGACATCATCTTGACGACCGATGGCGGCCCATCGATTTGGGTCAATCTTGAGAATTGGGCATTCTCTGCTTCCCGGCATCCAACGATTACCCTACCAGACACGTCTTCACCCTACACGACGATCGCGGCCGTTGACTGGAACCGAGATGTGTTGACCGACCTGTTGCTGGCGTCCAAGTCGACGGTAGGTCGGCTCGAAAACATGCGTCACGGGCGATTTCGTTGGGAGCCGTTTTCAGAGAAGGCGATCCCGCAGAAAGGCGTCCAGTCGCTGGTCGTTTGCGACGTCGATGGAAACGCGTCGTGGGATATTCTGACGAGCGGTGACCAGGGTGTCGCGTTGACGCTGACAAGTACACGCCCGGGATTGAACGTGCATCTCACCGACACCGTTGTCATCTCGAAACGGCCTTCGCTTGGTGTCGCATCGTGGGACTATGACAACGACGGCAATCTAGATATCGTTGCCTGGAGCGACACGGGTATCGAGATCTTTCGAGGCAACGGTGACGGTTCTTTCGCTGACGAAACTCCATCCATCGCCGAAACAACCAAGGTCAACCGCTGTTGCATAGGCGATCTGGATGGCGACGGCGACCAGGACCTGATCGTCATCTCCGGCAACAATATCCGTGGCTATTTCAATGAGGGCGGAAACAAGAACCACTGGATTGACATTCGACTCAGCGCGGAACCGGAAGAAAAATTTCCGGTGCAAAGAACGAATCTGTATGGGACTGGTAGCTTGGTCGAGTTGCGAGTCGGCCGATCCTATCAGGCTCGGACCGCCAGAGGATCAGTCGTACACTTTGGACTCGGCGAACATGAAACGGCGGATGCTATTCGAGTGATGTGGACCAACGGCATTCCACAAAACGTTGTCGTTGCGGCGACCGACCAGACGATCTGTGAGAATCAACGGCTATTGAAAGGCTCGTGCCCATACCTTTACACGTGGACCGGTGATCGATACGAGTTCTTCACTGATTTGTTGTGGGCGGCACCGATCGGCTTACAGATTGCCGAGGGAAAAATGATGCCGTCGCGATCCTGGGAATACCTGTTGATTCCAGGCAACCGATTGAGTTCGATGGACGGCGAATATCGAATACAAGTAACCGAGGAACTCTGGGAGGCCGCCTACTTCGATCTCGTGCAGCTTATCGCCGTCGACCATCCGACGGACGTGTCAATATTCTCGAACGAAAAAGTGGGCCCACCCGAGATCGCGAAGTATCTGATACACACGGTTCCAACGGATCGGCTCAGACCACCCATGGCGGCCAGTGACTCGAGGGGTCGCGATGTGCTACCGTTGGTTCAACATCGAGACGATCGCTACGTTCGATTATTTGAAGATCGACACAAACAGGGATTAATTGACGAACACTTTATCGAATTGGATCTCGGCAAACTCGACCAACCGAAGTCCGTCAAACTGGTTCTCACCGGCTGGGTTTTTCCCACGGATACATCGATCAACGTGGCAATTTCCCAAAATCCCAACCTGCAGCCGCCACAACCACCGTCCGTCTGGATCCCAGACGCGTCGAACCATGAAACTGGTTGGAAACAGATCATTGCCAACATGGGATTTCCGGGAGGCAAAACAAAGACCATCGTTGTCGACTTGCCGGTCGATCAATTCACTGCTGACGATTATCGAGTGCGAATTGTCACGAGCATGGAATTGTATTGGGACGCGATCGCAGTTGCTGTCGACGCGCGAGTGAGTGAATGTCGCCAGACACCGCTTCGATTGCTCGCTGCCGATCTACATTATCGCGGCGTTTCGGCGCGCGAAGATGGCAAACATCACGGCCCGGATCGGTACGACTACAATGACGTTGAAACGAACGCGGTCTGGGCTCCGATGTCCGGCAATTTTACCCGCTATGGCGACGTGACTGCGATCGTTGATACGGCAGACGACCGACTGGTCGTGATGGCGGCTGGTGATGAGATGACGTTGAGTTTTAAGCAGATCGATCCGCCGCCCCCGGGATGGCGTCGAGATTTCATACTGCACAACGTCGGTTGGGACAAGGACGCAGACCTGAATACGGTCACGGGTTTCCAAGTGGAGCCGTTGCCGTACCGAGGCATGTCCGAATACCCACCGGGACCAAACAGTATTCCGCCGAATTCCGAACAATATCGCGAATACCTGCGTATATACCAGACGCGGAGTCAGAGCGCGGCGTTTTGGAACCAATTGAAAAATCCCTACAATCGCAGACTAATTCCGACGTAAAAACCCGCGCCATGGCCTCCAATGCACCGTTAGAAAAACGTGAAGACTGCAGGTCCGGGAATGTCGAATGACCAAGATGGGACTTGGCTTCGTTTGATTGAAAATAACTGTGAGGTGCTTGGTGACCGCTTCAGGCAGGACTGACCGTTTCCTCCGACTACAGCTTGCGGCAGCTCTTCTGCTCGCCGGGTGCAACGCATCCACGAAAAGTGACCGGCAGGCCAAGGTCCTCGACAACTCGACATCTAGCCCGGGAGTTATCGAGTTCGCAGAGGTGCAGAGCGAGATTGGGATCGACTTTACTCACTTCGATTCCCGACGCGACTCGCTCCTCCCAGAGGATATTGGGTCCGGAGTTGGCTGGGCAGACTATGACAACGATGGAGACCAAGATCTCTACGTCGTTAACTTTGCGGGCCCCTTTTTGATGGCCGAAGCCGAGCTGAAAAAAAGAGCCGGTAACAAACTGTTTCGAAACGATGGCGGAAAATTTACCGATGTCACAGAAGAATCTGGCCTCGGTCATGTCGGTTGGAACTATGCCTGTTTGTGGGTCGACGTTGACAACGACAACTGGCTTGATCTTATCGTCACACACTACGATGGTGTCATGCTCTTCCGCAACCGAAGCGACGGAACGTTCGAAGAACGCACCATGGAGTGTGGTTTTGCCGACATTCACAGATTTCTCTTGGGGTTGACGGCGGGCGATTACGATCTCGACGGAGACCTGGATCTGTTCATTTGTGGATACGTTAAGTTCGACCGCGAACGGGCTCGCAACCGCCCCCAGGTTGCCGGGCGGCCTGCCGTTTGGACAAACCCTGTGTCGTACGACGCTGTGCCGAGTATCCTACTGCGAAACAACGGTGAGGGTGTCTTCGAAGATGTAACTGTCGCGGCCGGCGTCGCCGATCCAAACGGCAAGAGTATGCAGGCCGTCTTTTGTGATTTCAATAACGATAACTGGCCCGATTTGTACGTCGCCAATGACGTCGGCACTGCCGATGCGCTATTCATGAACCGAGGTGACGGTTCTTTCCAGGATGTTTCGACACTTGCCGGCACTTACGACCGCCGAGCAACAATGGGCGTGGCGGTCGGAGACGTGTGGCATCGCGGTTGGATGGACATCTTCACCACCCACTGGGTCAATGAGGATCACGCCCTGTGGAAGAACCAGAGTGGACTTGCTGAAGGCAAGTCAATCTTGATGGAAGACGTCGGTCCACAAACAGGACTCCTCGAAATCAAATCGACAGCGGACGTTGGTTGGGGGACCGAACTCATTGACTTTGATAACGATGGTCACTTGGATTTGATCCTGGCCAACGGTAGCACGATCGAGGATGAACTGACGTTGGAAGTGCTCAAGGACCCTAAGCTACTGCCGCAGAAATGTCGATTGCTGCACAATGACGGTAACGCGAACTTCGTCGATGTCAGTAGTGAGGGCGGCGATTTCTTTTCGAAAGACTTAGTGGCGCGAGGATTGGCGTGTGCCGACTACGACCAGGATGGACGGGTCGACGTAGCCATCGTCATTCACAGCGGAAAAGCTGTGTTGTTGCACAATGAAACAGCGAAGACTGGGCACTGGCTGCGAGTGGAATTGAAAGGGACGAGCAATCGATTTGGCGTGGGAGCGAAGATCCAGGTAGTAGCGGGCGGCACTACTTTCACGCGACAGTCTGTGTCCAGCTCCAGTTATCTGAGCAGCAGTAGCCTGACCACACACTTTGGGTTGGGAGAGGTCGATGTGGTCGATTCGATTTTGGTGACTTGGCCCAGTGGAAAAACAACCATTAAGAACAGCATCAAAGCGGACCAGTCGGTTACCATGGAAGAAAACTGATTTGTCCGAACGTGGATACAGTTTTCGATTCCCCGATGGACTAAATGGACCGTTTAGAGAAACGGAGAACAAGCGATGAAGAGCTCAGTTCCAATTGGCGCCGGCTTGGCCGCGATGGGCGTTCTGATTTTCTACCTAAGTCAACCGCCAGAACCGCCATTGGACACCGAACAGGCGCACGGCAACACAACAGCAACCGGTGGCGTCGCTCATCACGAAGCAATTCAGTATCGAGCGAAAGACTCGCGGCCTGCCATTACGGAACCAGAGTTTGTTAGCGCTGATGAAGCGAATATTGCCGGCGGCACGAAGGGAATTGGCGTCAGCATCGATGGCGACAGCCGCTTTTATCCGCTCTACGTGTTGCAGTATCACCAAATCGTAAATGACACTTGCGGTAACCGCGCGATTGCGTGTAGCTACTGATCGAGCGAACAAACGCTCATGGTTCATGAGCGACCGACCACGGAATCGGGCAAGGCGTTGGAGATGCGTGTTTCAGGAAAGGTCTTGAACGGTAACCTCATCATGTTCGATAAGGAAACAGACTCTGAGTGGCTGCAGGAGACCGGTAAGTCGCTGACAGGTGAACACAAAGGCAAGCAACTTACCGAATTGTCTGAGGAGCAACAGACCAAGAACGTGCGCTGGGACGTCTGGAGAAAGCAGCATCCCGATTCCAAGGTACTCTATTGCGGCCATTGCGAAGACGAGCAGAAAAAACCATAAACCTGCGCGCATGGCTGACGGAAAAACAACGTGTTGCGACAGCGCGTCCACGAAACCGAAACAACCAACCAGCGCGTACTGTGTTACCAACGTATGCAGATTTGAAATACGGGCCCGACGGTAGGAACGTCATGGCCGCCGTCCTTTGCGGATTGTTCCCCATAGCGTCGGGGTGTGCGGACGATATGAATACTCTTCCAATGGCGACGATTGCATTTAAGGACGATTGCATCTAAGGATGGTCAGGCAATCTCCAAGGTGGCTGCAAAAGACGGGCCCACGATAGTAAGCGTTGCCGTACCAGAGACACCGACGGACACGAATCCGCGTTTTCTGACCCGCTTCGTACTGGTGAACCCGTTGAACGTGCCGATCATGTATTACGGTTATCGAATGGACGCATGGCAAGATCGACCTCCGATCGGTGAGATCAGCCCGCTCTATACCACCCAGACCAGAAAGCCAGCCGACAAGGGTAAATGGAAACGCGGGGAGGTCGGATGGTGCGGCACTGGTGCCGATACAATGGTTGTGAAGCCGGGACATGCCGGTCGCTTCTATGCCTACCTACCATTGGACGTTTCCGATTGCAAGGTGATCGTTGAGTGCAAGTGGAATGAGAACGGAAAATCCGTCACCAAGGTAATCAGCTCGCGATCGGTTGAAAGTAGGCCACTTTCGCCGAAAGTGACCAGCCCCGCCGACGAACGCAACGAAAATTGAAGACGTCACCCTCTCCCGTCCGTCGAAACAATGGTCACTTTCGCCGAAAGTGACCTACTGCACGACATTCATCAGCAGTTTGACGGGATTGCAGTGGCCCGTTAACATGGCCCCAACGATGACCCAGCAGTCCAAGTTTCGCTGTAACGATGTGATAAATGTCAAGTGCACGGATGACGATTGACGGCAGTGCGAAGTTGGGTTCGCTGATGCGGGCCCTGGTAAGCAACGGTGAATCGGTTGACTTACAAACTTCGGTCGCGGCGCCACAACCCACAGCTAATGATGTGGTGATCCAAGTGTGTGCCGTTGGACTCTGTCGCACGGATCTCTACGCCGTAGCCGGCAAGATTCCCGCGAGGAACTCGGTAATCCCCGGGCACGAGTTTTCTGGTATCGTCTCGGCCGTTGGAACCGACGTCCGCACGGTCCGAGTTGGACAACAAGTCACCGTCACCCCATTGATTCCGAGTGGAGCGTGCATCGATTGCGTGGAAGACAGGACAGACGACTGTCGCGCGGTCGAATTCCTAGGAGTTGATCTCGACGGCGCGTGCGCAGAATTGGTGGCAGTGCCGGAATCGTCGGTTCTTGCTATTCCCAATACGCTCTCGTGGCACGTCGCTGCGTTTACCGAGCCAGTGGCGGCGTGTATCGACGTGAGCAGCAGGCTTTGGATCCGGCCCTTATGATGGTTTTTTCAACAATGTGCATGCAACAATTCCCTGAGGACGGCGGCTAAATGCGGGAATTAGAAGTGACAAACTTGGCCGTGATGCAATCAGGTTACCGCCTGCCCGTGAA
>DUDC01000034.1 GCA_012959465.1 Planctomycetaceae bacterium | reverse complement strand
GAAAACTTGATGCGTAAGAGTATAATATCAATTGTTGGCAGCAGGTGCTGGATCGGTTAAATCTGGAGGAAATGCCTCCTGAGGATGAAAAGCAGCCGGAGTCCCATGAAGTGCAAAAGTTGATGCGCTATATTATCTCCGGGTCCCAGATGGCTAGGAAACATATGGACAGTACCGGGCATGGCACTGTCTTAAGGCGTCTGAATAAAACCCAGTATAAAAACACCATCAGGGATCTTCTTGCCTTTGATACGTCTTCCTTTGACCCCACCTCAGAATTCCCGGATGATGAAGAGAAGGAAAATTTTAAAAATATAGGTCATACCCTGGTGACCTCGGACTTTTGGATGGTTGAACAGCTAAGGGCATCAAAAATCATTCTGGATAAGATCCTCGTGGATCTTAAAAAACCAGTGACCCGGACCCAAGTCATTAGACCCCCTTTTGCCATGGGAAAGGAAGCCGATGAAAAAAACCCCTATACTCTGGACAACGTGGCAGAAGCATTAAAAAATATCGAGAAAAAAAAGAAACAGCCCTTCTCCGTTATGTTTGAAGCCACTGCCCGAAAGGATGGATACATGTGGGCCCATTCCCTTCACAAGGGAGTGTCCCAGTCGGGTCATTACGGGATCACATTCAAGGTCGAAGCAATCAACCAGGATTATCCCTTTTCCGAAGAATTGGTAGGGATTGATAAAAAAGATAAACACAGGGCCATCGTCGATGTGGCCAACAGTAAAAATGGTTCCCTTTCCAATATCCACCACAACCAGCGGAAACTATTGGAAGTGGATTTACCGAATAACCAAGTGGTGGAAATCGGGTGTAAGTTCTGGCTGGAAAAAGGTGAAAGCCCCAGGCTCTCCTTTCCCACGGGAACCTTCCACATAAAGGAACTTAGACGCAAGTTCACAATGTCCAAGGCTGACTTTGAATTACTACCTCCCGGTGTGATATCAGAAGAACGCACGGCTAAAAAATGGAAAGCAAAAGAATTTCAGGCTTCTCAATCCCGAAATAAGAATAAGGACCATGAACCAAAGAAAGATTACAAATTCATTGCGGGTTGGGTAGATCAAAAAATTTTCCAGGAAGTCTATAACAAGATGGGCCCCGTTCTTCGCTTATATGAGATGAAAGTGGAAGGTCCCCTATTTGAAGAGTGGCCGACCCCTGCCTATAAGAACCTCATGGGGACCAAGGCCCCCGAAGAAGCGGATCCAAAACAGGTGCTGAAGACCTTTGCCAAACAAGCCTACCGGGGAATGTATGAAGTAGGGGATCTAGAACCCGTCTTTGCCGCCATGGACCGGGAGAAGAAGGCGGGGATGGATAATCGTTCACTGATTCGTATGGGTATCACAGCCATTTTATGTTCTCCTAAATTCCTCTACTTCAATGAAAACGAAGGTGAATTGTCCCAGGTGGCCCTGGCGAATCGGCTGTCCTATTTCCTTTGGTCTTCCATGCCCGATGCCAAGTTGCTTCAGATGGCTGAGAATGGCCAATTAAATTCATCTGCCGTTTTAAAGGAGCAGGCGAAAAGAATGATCAGGGATAAACGGGCCCTTTCCTTTTTTGAAGGGTTTCCCGAGGATTGGCTCCATCTGGACAATATCGGAACCCTGCGGCCGGACAGACAACAGGCGTTGATTTATTACCGGGAAAATCTGGAAGAGACCATGAAGAAGGAAACCTTCTTCTTTTTTACTGAGATGGTTCTGAAGAACCGACCCGTGACGGACTTTCTCGATTCTGATTTCACCTATATGAACCGGGGACTTGGAAAATTCTATGGTCTTAAAGATTACCGGAAACTTCCCCTTAATGGGTTTAAGCGGATAACGGTGAAAGATCCCAAACGTGGCGGGCTCCTGGGACAGATGGCTGTTCTGACGGCCACAGCCAACGGGGTAGATACTTCACCCATCGTCCGGGGGATTTGGGTCCTGGAGAATATTCTTGGCACACCCCCCGCTCCTCCACCTGCCAATATTCCGGCGGTGGAACCGGACACACGGGGAACGGTGACGATTCGGGACCAACTGGAGAAACACCGGGACGTCAAAACCTGTAGTGAATGCCATCGCAAGATCGATCCTGCCGGATGGGCCCTGGAAAATTACGATGCCATTGGTCAGTGGCGGTCCCGATATGATCACACCTTGGATCCAATAAAGAGGGAAGAGAAGAATAGGAAATTTTCATCCCCCATGGTGAATGCCTCCGGCACATTTCATAGTGGTGAGTCTTATGAGGATATTTTGGGTTTTAAAAAGATACTTCTCCTGAAAAAGGACCCGTTTACACGATGCCTGGCCAGTAAACTACTCACCTATGCGGCAGGGCGGACCATGGAACCCATGGATAATACAGAGATCAACCGTATCGTTGATGTTGTTAAGTCTAAAGGATATGGGATGCAGGACCTGTTGCTGGAAGTGGTCAGCTCGAATATTTTTCGGATAAAATAGATATGAGGAACCCTCATTTTCTGCAAAGAAATAATATGAAAATCCTTCTCGTCCCTCTCGCCCTGGTCCTTGCAGCCAGCACTTGTTTCAGTCTCAACACAACGTTCACTGCCACTGAAACGCAACGGCCCAACATCCTCTACTTCTATGTCGACGACATGGGCTGGGGCTCCATCGGCCCTAACGGCCAAGCTGCACGCAAAGCCAAAAACTTACCTTATGTACGCACGCCCAACCTCGATCGACTCGCCCGTCAAGGCATTAACTTCACTCGCGGCTACGGATGCCACGTCTGTTCGCCCGCCCGCTCTTCGCAGCAATCCGGATTCCACCAGGGCCACACATTCGCCGATCGCAATGATCGCGATAACGCCAAAAAGGCGATGCGCGCCGACGATATTTTGATGGGCGACGCGCTCTCGACCGCCGGATACGTGACGGGTTACTGGGGCAAATGGGGATATGGAGGTTCAGCCGACCAGAACGATCCGGTCATCGACAACGTGCAAACTCTTCCCACGTCGCACGGCTACCAACACGTGCTGGCCGAACTCCACCACGTTCGCGCCCACACCTTTTTCCAGCCGACCCTGTGGAGCGCTCCGGCTCCAAGCAGCGCCACCGGGGGCCTCCAACTCGTCGCCAATTCACTAGCTCACTATCAAAACCATGCGGACTATCCAAACACGCCAGCGTTGCAAAACCACGCCGATTATCCCGATTCCGCCTACTGTGATGACGCCTACGCCTTCGCCGCGCTCGACTTCGTTCGCGCCCAAGGCGAAAACTACAACCAAACCGGCCAGCCCTTTTTCGGCCTCCTCGCCGTCCAAATTCCTCACGCGCCGTTCGGCGAAATCACTGTCCTCCCAAACTGGGACCAAGCCTACGCCCAAGACCCCCACTACGATTCGCTCGCCGATCAAACGCGGCAGTGGGCTGCCATGGTCACGCGGATTGACGCGCACTTCGGCAATATCCTCTCTGCCCTCGAAGACCCTAACAACGACGGCGATACGGTCGACTCGATCGCCAACGATACGCTCGTCATCTTCCAATCCGACAATGGCGGCCCCAGTGGAAAAAATAGGGTCCAACTCGAGGCCAACGGCGGTCTTCGTGGCAACAAGGGCATGATCCAAGAAGGCGGCATCCGCGTCCCGCTGGTCATGCGCTGGCCGGCGAAAATCAACTCCGCTTCCGCGCTCAAAGCAGGCAGCAACAGTAACATGATTGTCGACGTCACTGACTTGCTGCCGACTTTCTGCGAGCTAGCCGGTGCGTCGACTCCACTTGGCATCGATGGCGTGTCCATCGCTGCCACGCTCCGCGGCAGCGGCCATCAGAGAAAGCGTGAATTCATCATCCACGAAGCGGGCAACGGCCAGTCCATCATCCGTGGTGAATACAAACTGGTCCGCTCCGGGAAATCTCGCGGCAAATCTTTCACTCTCGAACTCTACAATCTCGAAGCCGATCACGCCGAAGAAAACGACATCGCTGCGGCCCACCCGAAACTCGTCAAGGAGCTCGAGGGAATCCTGCTTGGCGAACGCGTCGCGGAACCTCAAGGCTTCGCCAACACCTATCACCACTGGATAGGCAAAAACGGTGGGAACACTTCTGATCCAGACAACTGGTCCGACTACGTCTACGCCAACGCAGGCATCACGTACATGACCGACAATGGCGCGCCTCAGCGCTCATGGACCGCGCGGATCGAAAACTCGGGCGCCCAGTCCAACACCGCCCGCGCCGACGCCGATCTGGAAGTTTTGGGCCTCGAGATCCGAGGCAACCAAGAGAAAAATGCCGAACAGTTCCTCCTGCTCGGTCGCGGCACTCGTCTCACAGGTCGCAACGAAATCCGGGTCGCATCGAACGCCACGCTAACCGTCGACGCGGGAACGGTCTCCTCACTTCACTGGATCGACATTCATGCCGGCGGAACTCTCAACGGCAGCGGTTCGATCGACAGCACGGTCTACAACAATGGCGTGATCGTCGTCAGGGACAATCATCAACCTAGATTCAAGATCAGCGCCGACTACCATCAATCCGCTCGTGCCACCCTGAATCTCTCTCTCAACGGTAACAAGCAACCGTCATTTCTGGTTACAGGCGACGCCACTCTCTCTGGCACCCTGATCGTCACGACGGGCAAAGGATTCCAACCCACGCCCGGCCAGACCTACACGGTCCTGACCGCTAACAGAATCATCGGCACGTTCTCCAACCCCGGTAGTGAAAGTGTCGCCACCGATGGTACCCGTTTCACCATCCGTTACACCGAATCCGCCGTGACCCTCTCGGTCCATTAATCTTAGTTTGTAAGTAGCGGAACTCGCAGAGAGAAAGTTCAAATACTTAAGGCTGGCGCAAGTGCATTTCCAGAGAAGCCGCACGTGCTCCAGCCGCCGAAGTCAAACAGAAGCTTCGCGACGGCATTCATATTAGACTGTTGTATTCGAGAGATCCTCGCCGCGTGGCTGAGGATTGGCGATTGCATTCATCGCACACGTACTTCGAGGACGCAGATGCATCCAACATTGTTGAAAACAGAGCCGCGGTGGCCGCGAAACCGGTCATCAACTGGTACAGCAAAGTTCTGATGGCTGACAACTACTACTCGTATCACAACTACCGCTATCCAGGATCACCGTGGGAAAACCCGGAAGCCTACATGAAATTCTCGCCGATCTCCCTCGTGGACAACGTCACGACGCCGACGATGTTGTTGACTGGGACAGACGATTTGCGAACCCCACTTTCCGAGTCGGAGCAATTCTACGGCGCTTTAAAGATGCGGAACATCGACACGGCGATGGTTCGTATTCCGGGGGCATCACACAAAATCACATCCCGGCCCAGTCAGTTGATCGCCAAGGTGGCCAACGTGTTGGCCTGGTTTAAACGGTATCCGTAGCTCGGGATTCAATTGCGCCGTCGCGCGAATATTCAATTGGGATTGCTGGCTGATCAGCCGAGACTGTCGAGGCGATGGCGTTTTCTGGTAGGACGCGACGGGGACCATCGCTCTCAGTGCGAGTTGGGACGGGCACGCTTTCTTTTGGGATTTTACGCTGCCGGGCGAAACTATCACGTCGCTTTCTCTGGTCGGCGACGGTGACGAATTGCACGCTGTTGCCTTCTCGCCCGACGGAAAATGGATCGCCGCGGCCGGCCGAGGAGGCAAGATCTGGCTTTGGCAGACCCTGCACTGTCGGCTTACGCTGGAAAATCAGGACCTACTGAAACTTCTTCGTAAAAATCCACCGGCCAGAGACGCCGCGCCGTCCGCCAAACCGGCGACGTGATTATCAGCGTACCGTCGCCGAATTCGTCCGCCAGCACGTCGACTTGTCTCTACATCGTCTGACGGACCAAATCGTCGACAACCTCGGTCATGATGTCCGCGACATCATTGAACTCAAATCGATCATCAGGTTTGGCGTACAGCTCGTTTGCCTCTCCGCACCGTCGCAACAGCCACTCCTGAGTTCTCAGCGTAACTTCATCGTTCTGCTTTACGATCAGGTGTCGACGGTTCGGCCATTGCAAATCGGAATCGTTCGGTGGCGCGAGAAAACAACGAAGGTCTGCAAGCAGCGTGAGTCCATCCCATCTTTGCCGTGAAACGAGATTGCTGCGGACGATAACCGGTACGTGAAATGACTCACCAAACAAAGGGGCATCTTGGAGCCCGACGTGCGCATGTTCCCCGAGCGGATACCCACGCAGGCCAATAAGGAAGATGTCAGATGATTCGTGCTTTAGTCGAGGGTGGTCAAACAGGGCTTCTAAACAGGTGTCCAGAACCTCGATTTGCGCGGCGTAGGACTGGCGAATTCCCAAAAGCAAGTCAGGATCATCGTCCTTTCCAATCGAATGTCCGGGTGGATGTTCGTAACGGGGAGGCACGGGGTCTTCTTCATCCAGAATATTCGAGATGAATTCAGACGGCGCGTCCCACGGGCCGAGCATGCCTTGCGAATGGACCCAGATGAAGGTGTTCGAATTCACCTTGTCCAACTGCTCAAGTGCAGCGCCAACCAGAGCCGCCATGCGAGTGTCCGCTATCGAATCGCCCGCTTCGATTTCGTCGGGCACCTCGACACCAACCAGTTGCGCGGCCCCATTCATTTCACTGAGCCAAGAATCGTCATCGTGAACCAGGACGGTTTCATACCCGGCAGCGGCGTATTGCTCGAACAGAGAGGGTTCGGCTTTCCATAGATCGCGGATCGATTGTTGAGGATCGAGCGATTCGCAGAACGCATGCTCGAAGACGCAGCCATGCCCAGCCAGTTGATTGATGCTGGGTGTGCTAACCCACGACCCACCGTAGGGACCGAGGAACTGCGGAGAGAGCCCATCAACAGTGACAACCAATCGAACGACACCGGCCATAAATCTCCTTTCGAACATCGGCAGGGAATTGACGAAAATGAGTGGCACCTGCGCGAATGTAGCGATTGTACGTTTTCCCCGCCGGAATGACACGCCGACAACTCCCTTTTCTCTTTGCAAACCTAAGGGCGTAACCGACATTTCATTTGGAACGTGCACCCTTGCTGAGAACAACGATGATCCACCACACACATTTCAAAACGTCCGATTTGATCCGTTGCTTGTTCCTGATTGGCTCATCCGATGATGAGGTGTTGGGAAAAGAGTGGTTTGAACTCATTCGGCGGACCGCCAACGAGCACTTCTCTGTCGAAGTCGCAGCGCTCAATGATCTGTCAGCGGATGCAACGGAGTGCCTACACGATTTCCCGCTGCATTCACGAATCCTGACGGAAAAGAACGACCCGGACGCCCGCAAGTATCTGCCCACTCTGCTTGCCGATGGTGAATTCGACGCCCTGGTGATGATGGGCGGAGACGATGAGACGTTTTGGGAAAGCCTGGGTGCCCAGAAGAGCGATCTACTAGTTGTAGCAAGCTTTGCATATTGTGACGCGAAAGTGAAATGGGATGGAGATCTACAGAAAATACTAGTGTCCGGGACGGATTGCTTCATTTGCGAATCGCCTCAAGTAGCTCAGGACCTGGCATGTCAGTCGTCAATTCCAGCATCGCGCGTGCAATCACTGACCGTCGGCGTTGATACCGACTTCTTCCGACCCTTTCCCGGTCAGCGGTGGCAATTGCGTCAGGACATGGGCTTCGACCACTCCAATACGGTCTGTGGACTGGTCGCAAAGTCGCTTGACACCGAAACAATCGACCGAATCCTCGCCACTTCGAAACGGGCCGTCGCGCAATCGAACGACTGGCGGATGGCGATCTTGGGACTGGGCAAGAACGAAATCGCCGCAGTCGTGCAACGGATTTCTCAGGAGCATCTGGACGGCAAAGTGATCGTCCGTCCTGATCGTGGCGACGACAACGTGGCGATGTCTATGTTGGACGTTTACGTCGTCGAACGTGCAGACAGGAACTCGCGAGTCGAAGTGTTGCAGGCCATGGCGTGCGGGTTGCCAGTCTGCCTGTCGTTCAACTCCTACGCCGATGACTTGGTCATCAATGAGATCAACGGATTGAGGTTCGACACGTCGTTCGAGTCGGCTGCCAATGCATGGATCGAGCTGTGTTCGAACCCACGACGCCGCCGACAATTCGGACGGGTCAGCCGAGAATTGGCCGAGACACGTTGGTCTGTGAACATTGCCGCCGACAACTTGCGAGAATTGCTGTTGGAAATCCATGCGGCAAAGCAAAGCCACTTCCTGCCCACTTGCTTCTCGGAAAAACTCTCCGACGACTGTAAAGCTCTTGTAGCTTTGTAATTTGTGGCGCTTGCGGATCGAATTCCGTGGGCTTACACCCACGGCTACATGCTTTGACCGCTAACGCGGTCAAAACGGGCCGTAGAAACGGCCTCTTTATTTATTCTCAGACAACCACCTGGCGGCTTCGACAGCGAAGTAGGTCAAGATCGCATCGGCACCGGCTCGTTTGAAAGCGAGCAGGCTTTCCAAGACGGCCGACTTGCGGTCGAGCCAACCATTCTGAATGGCCGCGGTCAACATGGCGTATTCACCGCTAACCTGGTAGACCATCGTCGGGCGACGAAACGTCTCTTTCACTCGCCGCACGATGTCCAGGTATGGCATCCCCGGTTTGACCATGACCATGTCGGCGCCTTCATCCAGATCCATCGCCACTTCTCGAAGTGCTTCTTCCGTGTTGGCAGGGTCCATTTGGTAGGACTTCTTGTCACCGCCACCTAGATTCCCTGCGGAACCAACTGCGTCACGGAAAGGTCCGTAGAAGGCTGAGGCATATTTGGCCGCGTACGAGAGTATTAAGACGTTTGTATGTCCAGCATTGTCCAGGGCTGCGCGGATGCGACCGATGCGTCCGTCCATCATGTCTGAAGGCGCGATCACGTCACAACCCGCATCGGCTTGAACGATAGCTTGGCCACACAACACCTCAACGGTCGCGTCGTTAACAACGTAACCGTTCTCTACCAGACCGTCTTGGCCATGACTTGAATACGGATCAAGGGCCACATCGCAAATGACACCGATATCAGGGCAGGTCGTTTTGATCTGCCGGACTGCGCGGCAGACGAGGTTGTTCGGGTTTATCGCCTCACGGGCATCTTCCGTCTTCAACTCATCGGGCGTGACTGGAAAGAGAGCAACTGCGGGAATACCTAAGTCGGCCGCTTCGCAAATCGCGGGTTCCAACCGATCGATCGTCAGGCGCTGAACAGCGGGCATCGACGAAATGTCGGTCGCGTCATCCGAGCCCTCTTGAACAAAGATCGGCCAAATCAAGTCGTTCGGCGTGAGCGAGTTTTCTTGCACCAAGCGACGAGTCCAGGCAGCAAGTCGATTGCGGCGGGGTCGGGACTGTGGGAATTGGCCACGCAGAGAAGGCATGTTCGACTCTTGAGACTTGAAAGACAAACCGGCAACAATGGCGTCGTTCCGGCAGTGGAAGGATGGACTTCCAGTATACGATAGGAAGGCTGGCACTTCTATCATGAGCCAAAGGCACTAGCCTCGGGTCTTTTCAATACCACACGAAAACAAGACCCGCCGCTTGCGGGTTCGGCTCACTGGACGTCACCCAATTGTCGCAGGAGGTCAAAGTTGTAGATCCCCTGATTGCAACCGGTGCTAAACGTCATCGCGTAAGCGTAATTGCCTGCCGGTCGCATGGTGACGATCTCGAGCGGAGCGAGTTCACCGGAGTCGACAATCGGCAATAGCACCGGTTCTTTACTGCCCGCGCCCTTTTTTTCGCCACAATTAGCGCACGGACAGTTTTCCTGAATTCGCCGGACCGAACAGCTCGTGGTCACGTCATCGGTCCACTCGATCAACAGAACTTGGCCCAGTTCATTGTCGATGCGTTCCAGCTTTTTGGGCATGATCATCTGTTGTGGTCTCAAGTAATTGGTGCGGGTCGATTTCCAGACCTGTGGTGACGCGCCTCCAGGGGGCGGGCTCGTACTACATTGTCTCCAATAAAGTCTCGCCGTCCCCCGACCTAGGTACTGGAAAATGGGGTGCAGCGGAATATAGAATACGGGGAAGATGATGTCCCTCCCACTACCCTCTCTTTCCCCAAAAAGAGAACCCCACCAGCCATCCGACCGACGTTTTGCCGACCTTGCGGAAAATACTTGGCTCTAACGCTTGTTTCCTCAATTGGTCCGTTGGCGTAAACTGTTCGGTTTGGGAACTCTATAACAATCGGCTCCCCCGTTGCACGTCTGTCACAAAGAGGAATCGACCGAATGAAACGACATATTCGCCCTTTGATCATCACGAGCCTCTGGCTGGTGACCGGAAGTCTGTTATCTGCTGCTGATTGGACCAGCTGGCGGGGGCCGGAACACAACGGCATTAGTCGCGAGACGAACTTGATCGATACCTGGTCGCTGGAAGACAAGCAGAACGTTGTTTGGACATCCGAGATCGGCGGCCGAGCGACTCCGATTGTAAGCCGCGGAAAAGTGTACTTGAACTGTCGCACACGTCACCCGCTTGTCGGTCCGGAGAAAATCCATCTCCGCGAACAGGTGGTCTGCTGGGATGCGGCAACTGGTGAAGTGAAGTGGCAAGACGAATTCAACGTATTTCAGACAGACATTCCGGCGCCACGTGTCGGTTGGGCAGCCATGTGTGCCGATCCGGAAACCGGCAACGTGTATTGCCATTCGGTCAGTGGGATGTTCATTTGCTATTCGGAAGATGGCGACCGACTCTGGCAATACTCATTGTTCGAAGACTTTGGAAAGATCTCCGGTTACGGCGGACGCACGCAATCTCCAATTATTGACGAAGACCGAGTGATCGTCAGTTTCTTGAAGATGAATTGGGGCGCCGAAAAAACACCACCGCCCAAACAGACCTATTATGCATTCGATAAGAAGACGGGCGATTTGATTTGGAAATCGGCTCCCGGCGGTGCACCGCGAGACACAAACTATTCTGTGCCGATGGTCGCCGTCATCGACGGTGTACGCATGTTGATTGGCGGAAATTCGGATGGCGCGATTCACGCCATACATGCTCGAACTGGTGAAAAATTGTGGACCTTCCGCATGTCGCAACGCGGACTGAACTCTTCGGCCGTCGTCGAGGGGAATCATGTCTTCATTTCACATGGTGAAGACAACATCGATACCAACGAATTCGGGCGAATCCAGTGCATCGATGCCACAGGACGCGGTGACATCACCGATTCACACAGTGTGTGGCGTAACGATGGCGTCAAAGCTGGTTACACCGGCTTGCTGATCAAGGACGGGATTCTGTATGTCGTGGCCGACACCGGAAAACTCTATGCGTACGATTCCAAGACCGGGTTTGAACTCTGGAATTATTCGTTGGGAACGGTAGGCAAGGGATCGCCAATCTGGGCCGATGGCAAGATTTACGTGATGGAAGTCAACGGCAACATTCACATATTGAAGCCGAGCCGAAAGGGAGTTGAAGAGCTTTCTCGAGTTAGTTTGAAAGCAACCGTCGCCAAGGGAATGGACGAAATCTACGCGTCTCCAGCAGTTTCCAATGGCCGCATCTACTTCGTCACTCGTGATCGCACGATCTGTGTCGGAAAAGCAGATCTGCCAGCCGGTGACCAAGAGGCAGCGTTTGAGCTAACGGGTGAACCGGAAGCCACCAGTGAAGTGGCTTTGGCGCATTTGATCCCGGCTGAGATCGCCTTAATGCCTAACGACGACGTGGGGTATCGTGTTCGCACCTACGACAAAAATGGCCGTCATATCGAAACGAAGTTTGTCGACGTGGCTCTGGGCGAGGGCCTGAGCAACTTGACGGTCCAGGGAAACAGGATTATTGCACCGGCCGACGCGGCAACGCAGGCCGGCTACATTACAGCGAAGGTGGGCGACGTGGAAGTAAAGGCACGTGTCCGTGTTTTCTCTCCCCTGCCCTGGTCGTACGAGTTCGACGACTACAAGGAAAATCAAGTTCCCCTCACTTGGATTCGCGCCTTCACCAAACTGTTCCCCAAGGAGTTTGAAGGCAATACTGTGATGCGGAATACGGGTGGAAGGGGCAGGCCATCGAACTACATCTGGCTCGGTCCCTCCGACATGACCGACTACACGGTACAAGCGGACGCCTATATGGTTGAAAAGAAGTTTCGAATATCGAGCGCCGGCGTCACGGTGAATCGATACAACTTGATTGTGAAGGGAAACAACTCGAAGGTGGCCATTCAAAGCTGGGCACCCCACCTTCGCATGGCAAAAGAAATCCGATTCGATGTGAAACCGAACGTTTGGTATCGCATGAAATTGCGAGTCGACATCGCGGACGGGGTAGGGATGGTGCGTGGCAAGGTCTGGCCACGGGATGAAGATGAGCCCGAAGCTTGGACCATCGAAGCCGAAGATCCACACCCCAATCTCCAGGGCAGCCCTGGCCTTTACCTGTACTCACTTGCAGAATCTTACTACGACAACGTTATTGTCTCGAAGGATTAGTATCAATGAAACAAACACTACGACTATTGGCCCATGGGACTCTGGCGGTCGCAGCGACGCTGATGCTCACTGGCTGTCGAACCAAAGGCCCTGATGACACGACAGTCGCGCAGGATGAAGGTGATCACGATCACGACGGTCACGATCACGACGGTCACGATCACGACGGTCACGATCACGATGAAAACGGTCATGATAAAAATGGCGACGAAGAGAATTCAACAACGGGTGACAAGACCGCGAACGATACGGCTCCCTCCGATCCGGAAACGGCCGAATCGCCCCGCACGGTAAATCTAGGTCCATCGGAGTGGCCCATGTGGGGCGGCACGATGAATCGGAACATGATCAGCCTGGCGACCGGATTGAACTTTGCTGATTTCGTACCACCTCTCGATGACGAACCGGGGCGTGGAATCATCTTCCAAGCCCAACTCGGTTCGCAGACGTATGGAAACCCGGTGGTGGGAAGCGGCGTCATCCTGGTCGGCACGAACAACGGTGCCGGGCATCGCCCGAAGCATCAAGGTGATCGTGGAGTGGTGCTCTGTTTCGATATGGACGGAAAAATGCTCTGGCAGTTGACCCGGGAAAAGCTCGCCTCAGGGCGCGTCAATGACTGGCCACTTCAGGGCATTTGCTCTTCTCCTGCCATTGATGGGGACCGAGCCTATGTTGTCACGAATCGTTGTGAATTGATGTGCGTCGACTTGAAGGGCTTTCACGACGGCGAAAACGACGGTGTTTACCAAGACGAAGTGGATGCCGAAGAGATGGACGCCGATATCGTCTGGTCATTGGACATGATCGAAGAATACGGTGTGTTCCCTCATAATCTGGCGACCAGTTCACCCGTTATTTATGGCGACTTGATCTACATCCTCACATCCAACGGAGTTGATGAAGCGCACTTGGAAGTACCGTCTCCACGGTCGCCGTCGTTCATGGCGATAAATAAGAACACGGGTGAGGTCGAATGGGCGGACAACACGCCATTCGACAATGTGCTACATGGCCAGTGGGGGTCTGCGGCGATCGGAATTGTCAACGGCAAGGCCCAAGTCTACTTCCCGGGTGGTGACGGTTGGCTGTACGCAATGGACTGCGAAACGGGCGACCATGTTTGGAAATTTGATTTGAACCCCAAGGACTCGGTCTGGGAATTAGGTGGTGCAGGAAGCCGGAACGCGATCATTGCCACTCCCGTGTTCTACGATAACAGCGTCTATCTGGCGGTTGGCCAGGACCCGGAGCACGGAGAAGGCGTTGGGCATCTGTACCGGATCGACGCAACCAAAACTGGTGATGTCTCTGCCACGCTCGATGAAGATGGAGACGGCGAGGGCGAGCCCAACCCGGATTCCGGCATGATCTGGCACTACGGTGGTGAGGATGAAGACGGCAGTCAAACCGGCAGAGAGGGTTCAGACATTTTCCGCCGTACCTTGTCGACCGTCGCAGTGTCCAACGGGATCGTCTATGCGGCAGACCTTAGTGGACGCCTGCATGCCGTGGACAACAAGACCGGTACTCGCTTGGCCGAGGTCGATGTACTGGCGGGCATTTGGGGTTCTCCGCTGGTTGTTAACGGACACCTCTTGTTGGGTGACGAGGACGGTGATCTGGCAATCTACAAGGCCGAGAAAGATCTGCCGTTGGTGCGAGAGGTTATCTTCAACTCGTCGATCTATAGTACAGCGACGATCGTCGGTAATATCATGTACGTGACCGATCGCTCTCGGCTCTACGCGATTTCGCTGAAATAGCAAAGGCACTACGTTGTTATTTTAAGAGGCCGGCGTGCGAGCGCCGGCCTCTTTTTTCGTGTCGAACGAATGTGTGCCAATGTGTGGCACACATTACTTGCGTTCCATCGCGATGACACCATCCCAGTTTGGCGGTGGCGTGCGATTGTGTTGCGCGATGTAGACCGTCAAGAAATCCTTAACGCGATCGACTGCGGGGACTTGGTGTAGGGCGGCGAAGGCCTCGTCCCAGCGTCCATCGATGAGTGCCGTTACGGCTGATTCATAAACGGCGATATCGTCATCACTCAAACTCGAGTCTTGGTCGTAAGGCGGCAATAACTCGTAGATATCCTGTGCTTGAGTGATCCCAAATGGCCGCACTCGAGCTACTCGTCGCAAGCGGGCCACGTCAGAGGAGACGTTGTTTCGAATCCAATCTGCGGTCGATTCATCGATTAACACGTCCGCCCGCAATTGGCGAGTCAGGGATTCCAATCGCGACGCCAAATTCACGACGGGTCCAAAAACCGTGACCTTGATCTGGTCAACGGAGCCGATGCCACCCGCGACAGCGAGGCCTGTCGCGATTCCAATACCAGCTTTGAAGCCGGTAAGCGCGTCGCTTTCCTGTCCAGCAGTGGCGAAGGTGGCCCGGATGGCCAATGCGGCGCGACAAGCGCGGAGAACATCGGCATCGGTTGGAATCGGCCATCCCCAAAAACCCATTGCCGCGTCGCCGTGAAAATCGCCGACAACTCCGCCTTCATCCAAGATGTGATGCGTCATGATGCCCAGCGCCTGACTGACACGATTCAGCAATTCCATGAGATCATCGGCAGACCGCTCGGAACTTCGCGAGAAGCCCCGCAGATCACAGAACAATACGGTGACATTTGATTCTTTAGGCTCCAAAAGTTCCTTGGGATCATGTTGAGCTAGAGCATCGAGGACAACTGGTGAGAAGAACGGTCGAAGACTCGACTGTCGACGTTCGAGTTGACGAATTTCATGATGATGCTGCAGTGTGGCGGCGCAGAGTTCCGTGAACTTGACATCGTCGCGAAGCGACTGTGGATCACCGGCCGCAGTCGGGTTAGAAAAACACCCAGCCACATAGATTGCCCACCCTGTACAAGCGTCGCCTCTCAATGGAACACAATACGCCCAGTCCATGTTGTCCGCTTGCGTGAAGTCGCTGTCGCGGGGCGTTGCTTCCCAAATGTGCACTACACTCTCCGAACTCTCAACGGCTTTTCGGATCAGTCGCTCGCTGGCGGAAAACCTGGAGCCGTCGGTTCGACGTCGATCCCAGTGCAACACTTTTATCTGATCTGGCAACTCTGTAGACACGACCGCCACATCCGCCGACTCAGGTACCGAGGCTAAGATCACATTCACCAAACGCACAAATAACTCGGTGTCACTGGAAACACCGGCAACGATTTCCGGCAGACGACTCAATGCGTCGATTCTCTGATCTGCATTGCCGAATCGAACTCGTTGCAGTTCGGCCAGTGGGAACATCTTCTCGGTGACTGCGGGAGTTCCACGTATCGAAATGACGCTGCCACCTTCCGACCAATAGAAAGCCGTATTGCCGATGACAAAATGTTCTCCAGTCGACAGCGTGAATTGGTCGCAAGGTCGCCCCCGAAAAAACACCGGATTGGTGGCGCCGGCCAGCTTTTGCACGTGGAGCCGGCCTTCCTGGCAACTGACTTCAACATGACGACGTGAAATGAAGTTATCCCAATCGACGCACCAAGACGAATCGTCGCGACCGACAACATGAAGTACTCCCTCAACAAGGGTCCGACTCCATCGTTGCGTCGAATCGCTTCCTTGTGCGATTAGGTCGGGCATTGAATCAGATACTCCGTCATGTGTTTTGCCCAGAAAAAAGAGCTCACCTTGAAAGTTGCAAGCATTCTACTCTTTTTTCCTCCCGCGATCCCGGGCTGAACCCGCTAGCAATGTCTTGACGTCATGAGTCGACTGCGATGTTTCGAGTCGCCATCGACCTCTCCGAGCCGCATCATTTTCCGGATCGCGCAACACCCGTAGTACAACGCCCCATAACACCAACACAACGGCGAGTAAGAACGCCAGCGCCAAACCGCCTTCGAACAACAATCGTCGGCCGAGCTGTTCGACGGGAAGTGTGGCGGCGGCAAAACTCTCCTGCACGATAACCACTAGGCCTGTGTCCACCATATTGTGCGAGCGACGATCGTGGACCATCACGGGAGCGGTGGCGGCAAGGAAAACTCCGGGTGAGTCGTTACCTTCCTGTCGGCTGGTCAAATCCCGCAATGGATCACGATAAACCATCGCTTTTTGATTTTTGAAAACCTCCAGAGGCGCTCGAACTTGCAGCATCGTATCCGGGATTCTCGTTTTTGTGTCGACCCAGGATTCAAACATCTGGTGCTGCAACACCATCCCGTAACTATCTCCCGGACGTCCATCCACCAACGACGCGAAAAACGTCTTCCCACCCTCGTCAAATCGCAAGAACTGACCGATATCGACCGTCAACGCGACGACTCCGACAAATTCGTCGTCGATGTACACCGGCTCCGAGACAGCGACCTTCCAGCGGTTGGTCGCCCGGCTTTGAAACGGCGCAGAAATGTGAGTCGTGCGAATGGCCATCTGCGGTTTGTGGTATCCGACCACTTCTCCGTCGGTGTTTCGCTCAACCAAGTCGTTTGGACCGCCGTGGAAATAGGTCCGCCAAGCAAAGTTCTTTCCGATGGTTGACTGCACGGCACCAGAATCAAAATGTGATGCCAATTGGACGCCGAGCCGATCGGCAAAGAACCAACTCGCGGCTCCAGGGGTACCAACCGCCAGTGACTCGATCTTCTTTTGCAATGGTCTTCTCGTCTCCAATTCGAGAAAGGCTTTCCGCTGTTCGGTGTGCAACACGTTTCCGTTGGGATCAGAAAACTGTTCGCGATACGGGGCCATCGGAGAGTCGTCACTGGTTGCGACAGCAATCAAAGCCAGTAACTGTTCATCGCGACTGGCCAGCTGCACGGCGCGAAAGTAATGCGAGATCTCCTCGGCTGCCTTACCAGACGCGGTCTTTGCCGCGAATAGGTTCTTGTCCAATGCCCGCTGCGTGACAACTTGCTCGGAATCCCGCGTCGCACGTTCAAAGCCCCGCCAGCCGAAAAACGTCATGATCACCAACAGCAGGAGCGGTCCGACGAATCCGAGGAGTACGAGAGGGCGACGCGATCGGCCGGCGTCGCGGCGCTCGAGTGCGTCCAGAACTTCCTGAATATTGGCAAAACGCTCCTTCGGGTTGACGGCCAAACAGTGTTCAATGATGTACGCCAGAGGCTTGTCCATTCCAGGTATTTTGCGATGAGCCTGAACAGGAGGAGACTCTTCTAGTCTTTGCCGATACCTTTCAAGCCGCTCCGTCAGATTCTCTGCCTCGTCAAGGAACTTGACGGACTCGTCGTTCCGGTATGGTGGCTGTCCAGTCAGAGCGCAAAACACGATCGCTCCCAACGCGTAGACATCCCACCTCGCATCGGGCACGGCTGCCAAATCAGCCTGTTCTGGAGCCATGAAGAAAAGGGTACCGAGAGAAGGAGTTTGCTCGTGGCGCAGCCGCGACTGACCGAAATCGGCCAAGCGGGGTTTGCCATCTTCGTCCAACAATACGTTGGCCGGCTTAAGATCGCAGTGCAACACGCCTTTGGCATGTGCGTGCAGCAGCCCGTTGGCAAGCTCGTAGAAAAGATCGATCGTCTCCGGTAATGAAAAGGAGTCACTTCGGTGTAAGTGATCGTCCAGTGAACCGTGTTCCAGATAGTCCATCACGTAGTAGGGAGGATTCGAGTCCCAACCGACGTCTAACAACTGCACGACGTATCGGTCCGTGGAGAGAAATACCAGTTTCTCGACTTCCCGCGACAAGAGCGACCAGTCAACGCCACCTCGATGGGTGTAGAACTTGATAGCCACTCGCCGACCGGTGTTACCGTCGGTGGCCACCCATACCTCACCATAGGCGCCGGAGCCGAGGAATCGTTCGATTTCGTACCCGGGAACGGAGGTTGGGGGCCGAGACCTTTCCAGGCTCAGTTCTTTGGCTCGTTCTAGCTGTTCGCTAGATTGGTTTTGCGTGGGACCGGCGGGCATATACGCGTGTCTTGACGATGGAGTCTGAGTGCCAGCTGAACGTGAGTCAGTGGCCCGCAAAGGCGACACCTCCAACACACAACAGAGACTATGTTAGCAAAAATCCGCCAGTCATGATCGGTGTCTAAGAACACTTCGTGTCTTGGCGGCTTTGTGTGAATAAATAGATCCAACACTCTACAGTTTTGGAGCAGGAGCAGGCAAGACGTTGGCTCGAACTGCCCGGCGGAATCACATTGTCGCACCATTATGATACGCTTGGTGAATACTTCGCAAAAATGCATCCAAAACAGAGACGGATATCCATGTTGGGAATCACTCACCCTGCGCAGGGTTGTCATCGGTGCCGAACACTTATTCTGCTCTTCGCCGCGACTCGATTGCTCTGCTTCTGGAGCGCCGTGGCGTCGATGCCGGCCACCTTGCTGGCTCAACCAATTTCCTCCCCGCCAGCGGGCAACACACGGGCCGACACACCGCTCGACGGTCGTGACGGACGGGAACTGCTGTTAAGGAATTTTCGACCACAGACAGCAATGCAAGTCGCCAAGACTCCGCTTCGCAAGGCTAAGTTCCCCGTAGTTGATGTTCATTCTCATTTTCGGTACCGGCTCCGACACTCGCCAGAAGCCCTCGATGCTTTCGTGCAGCTGATGGACCGTAACCAGATCGCACTTTGTGTCAGTCTCGACGGCCGTTGGGGCGATGAACTGCAAGAACACCAGGACTACCTGTGGACGAAATATCGTGATCGGTTCGTCATCTTCTCCAACATTGACTGGCAGGGAAGCGGAACGATCGATGCGCCGGAGACTTGGGCCTGCCATCGTGAGGACTTTGCTCGCAACACCATCGAACGCCTACGAGATGCCAAGCGACGAGGAGTCAGTGGCGTCAAGCTGTTTAAACAGTTTGGGCTCAAATATCGCAACCCCGACGGAACGCTGATTAGGATCGACGACCCACGCTGGGATCCGATTTGGCGCGAATGTGGTCAACTCGGTCTGCCGATCATCCTTCATACCGCCGACCCCGTGGCATTTTTTCAACCGATTAACGAAAAAAATGAACGCTGGGAGGAATTGAGTCGCCATCCTGACTGGAGTTTTTTCGGCGACCGGTATCCGTCTCGCGACGAATTATTGGCCGCGCGAAATCGTGTGATCCGCCGACATCCTCGCACGATATTCATTGGCGCCCACGTGGCCAACAACTCCGAGGACTTAGCCGTCGTTTCGAAATGGCTAGACCAACTCCCCAATTTGCATGTCGAGTTTGCCTCGAGAATTGGCGAGTTGGGGCGACAGCCTTATACGACTCGAGATTTCATCGTTAAATACTCCGATCGCGTGCTGTTTGGGACCGATGGCCCCTGGCCTGAACAGCGAATTCGCCTCTATTGGCGATTTCTCGAGACTCGCGACGAGTATTTCCCGTACTCGGAAAAGGAATTTCCCCCGCAGGGATTGTGGAACATCTACGGGATTTTCCTGCCCGACGACGTACTGAAGAGGGTCTATCACGGAAACGCCGTTCGCATTGTGCCAGGCGTGAGAGAGAAGCTCGAGCAGTGGAACAAACAACAACGAGAAAGCGGGAAATAGAATCGGTGCGGTCCTGCCGGAAACAGGCCCCTCGGGATGCGTAACTTTTTCCGTTGTGTTATTTTGTGCGATTCACATCGATTGGGTCCGAAAAACACCGATCATCACACGACCATGAATTTGGGTTCCACGAACCATGTCTGAAACGCTCGCTGAAGATTCTCCTGGCTTTCACGAAGCTGCCCGTCGAAACAACATCGACAAGATCGTTGCTCTAGGGCACGATCCCTGGGGAAGTCGTTTCGATGATCGCCTGCTTATCGGCGACGTCAGGGCTCGATCCGCGGAAGTTCAGTTCCAGGTCGAGAACGGCGAATTGCTTCCTCTGCCCGATTTTGAAGCGGAGGAGCCAGTGGAGTACCGTCAATGGAAGTCAGACCACGGCCCCGGTAGCGAAATCGGACCGAAAGTACGGATCGCCGGTCGAATCATGTTGAAGCGACCCACCGGAAAACTGATTTTCTTGAACATTGAAGATTGGACGGGCGGAATCCAGATCTTTATCGGGAAGAAACAAGTTGGCGAGGCAAACTGGGAACTGGCTCAGTGCTTCGATCTGGGTGACCTCGTCGGTTTTGATGGCCGCCTGGGACGCACGAACACGGGTGAATTGACCGTCTTCGCGGAAGGACTCCACTTTCATTCCAAGTCTCTCGAACCACCGCCGGACAAGCACGCCGGATTGGTCGACGTCGAGTTGCGACAACGACGTCGCTATCTAGATCTCTGTTACACCGAAGGTGTCCGCGAACGATTCCTCAAACGAACCAAGATCGTCGCGTCGGTCCGTAACACGCTCAATGCCCAGGGGTTTTGTGAAATCGAAGGTCCCACGCTGCATGCCATCGCCGGTGGTGCGGCGGCACGGCCCTTTGTGACACACCACAACACGCTCGACCTCGAACTCCACATGCGGATTGCCCTTGAACTCCATCTAAAACGACTGCTGGTCGGAGGCATGGAACGTGTCTACGAACTCGGTCGAGTCTATCGCAACGAGGGGATCAGTCCGAAACACAACCCTGAGTTTACGATGCTCGAGGTTTACCAAGCGTACGGTGACTATCGCTCGATGATGGACCTTACCGAAGCGATCATCGTCAACGCGATTCAAGCCATTGGCGGTGAGTCCAAGTTGCCATGGGGCGACCTGGAAATCGACTTCACGGCACCATTCGAACGGCGAACGTATAGCGAACTATTTACTGAACAGACGGGTGTGGATCCAGAGGATGAGTCGGCCGTCATCGAGTTGGCGAAGTCGCTGCAGATAGATGTTGAGGGTCGCCACTTGGACGTCGTGAAGAACGAGATCTTCGAAGAGAAGGTCGAGGATTCGTTGGTCGGCCCAATTTTCGTGATCGACTATCCGGCGAGTATCTGTCCGTTGACCAAGCGAAAGGCCGGCGTTCCGCACATCGCGGAACGATTCGAGTTGTTTGTGCACGGTATGGAAATCGCGAACGCCTACACCGAGTTAAACGACCCAGATTTGCAGGAAAAGCTCTTCAAGACCCAACTTGCCGGGCTGTCTGACGAGGACTCGATGGCCAAAATGGACCACGATTTCGTTCGCGCGTTGCGGAATGGGATGCCTCCGACGGGGGGGTTAGGCGTCGGGATCGACCGATTGGTCATGTTGCTGACCAATTCCACCTCGATTCGCGACGTAATTCTATTCCCTCTTTTGCGACCCGAAGCTTAGAATGCTGCGTACAACCTTTCAGACTTCTATCTAGGCCGCTCATGCGGGCCGCGGATTGGTCGGTTGCACGGGTCACGGATGAACCATGATGAACCAAAGGATTGGTGATGTACAAACTAATTTTGGCTTGGCGATACCTGCGAACCAGGTACATTGCCTTGGCCTCGGTGATTAGTGTCACTCTTGGAGTGGCCACCCTGATCATCGTCAACAGTGTGATGGCCGGGTTCACCCACGAGATGAACCAGCGTCTGAACGGGATGCTCTCCGATATCGTGATCGAGGGTCCCGATCTGCTGATGGGATTCCAAGACTCGGAGCACTACTGCGACGAGATTCGGGAGCTGTTGGGCGACGATCTAAAGCAGATCACCACAACCGTTCACGTACCGGCCATGTTGACTGCCGATCTCGGTGGATACATCTACACTCGGCAGTTGAGCATTATCGGGATTGATGTGGATACGTACGCCGAGGTCAGCGACTTTGCCGAGTACGTGCTGCACCCGGAGAACCGCAAGCAACTCTCTTTCCTTCTCCGCGAAGGTGGATACGGTTTGGACGACGACGGTGTGCTTCGGGACGATTTCCCGGAGGATGCTGGATGGGACTACCGTCGTCGCAAGGCGAGTTGGGAAGCCGCGATCCGCGAGGCGTCTGCCGAGGCGGAACTAACGGATACGGCAAGTGAGGACGAAGCGGGACCGGTGGATCCCTACGCGAACACGCTCGAAGAGGCGGTCACCTTCAACCCGATGCGGGACCAGCATGCGGGAATCATCTTGGGAATTGGGATCGGATCGCAGCGAAAACGGTTCGAATCCGAAGACGGAAAAAGCAGCGAAGTTCACGACGTGTTCATTCTTCAACCGGGCGATGACGTGCAATTGACGTTTCCCACCGCGGCATCGCCTCCGCGAGCCGAGACAGCGCCATTCACAGTCGTCGATTTTTATGAAAGCAAGATGAGCGAATACGACTTTAGTTTTGCATTCGTTCGTCAGCAAGATTTGCAACACCTGCGAGGAATGATCTCCAGCGAGGGCAAGGCTGTAACTTCGATCCAGCTAAAGCTACAGGCCGGCGTGAACCTCATAGAGACCCGCGATAAATTGCAGTCCTATTTCCCTGCCGATCGAGCACCCTATTTTCGTGTCCAGGCCTGGACCGACATGCAGGCGCCACTGTTGGCTGCAGTCGAACTGGAAACGACACTGTTGAACATACTCCTATTTCTAATTATCGCTGTGGCAGGTTTTGGAATCTTGGCCACGTTCTTCATGATTGTCGTCGAGAAGACTCGCGATATCGGTATTCTCAAGTCGTTGGGAGCTCCAAGTCGAGGTGTGATGAGCATCTTCTTGGGTTATGGATTGTCCCTCGGCATCGTGGGCTCTGGTGCGGGAATGATCTTGGGTTTGATCTTTGTGGCCTACATCAACGATGTGGCCGATCTGATCGAGCTTGTGACCAAGAGAGAGGTTTTTGATCCCACCGTTTATTACTTCGAACAAATCCCAACGATCATTCATCCATCGACTGTCTTTCTTGTTGTGGCGGGCGCCACGTTAATTGCCGTCATGGCCAGCGTCCTTCCCGCGGTCCGGGCCGCTCGTCTCCATCCCGTCGAGGCACTCCGCTATGAGTAACACAACACAACCCAAACGACGATCTGCTCGTGGCAACACAGGTGGGCCTCACGTGAAGTTCACAAATTCGGCGCCGGCCGATTCCGGCCGACCACACGGGAAGTCGTGCGATGCACGAGTGATCTTGCAGACGAAGGCTCTCAAAAAGAGCTTCCACAAAGGTAAGAATGAGATCCGTGTTCTTCGAGAGGTCGACATACAAGTCCACCAGGGGCAACTGACAGCAATTGTTGGGCAGAGCGGTTGCGGCAAGAGCACGTTGCTACACCTATTGGCGACGCTCGATCAGCCGGACCACGGGGAAGTTCACTTCGACGGGCGGCGGATCGACAACCTTCCGAGTCGTCAACGCGACACCATCCGCAACCGCGACATCGGAATCATCTTTCAGTTTTATCATTTGCTGCCGGAATTCACGGCGCTCGAAAACGTACTGATGCCGACTCTGATCGACCAGGGAGTTTTCTCCTACTGGCGGACACGTGCTCACGCCAAGAAACGAGCGATTGAGTTGCTCGCAATGGTGGGTTTGGAGGATCGGTTGCGGCATCGCCCTAGCGAACTTTCCGGCGGCGAGATGCAAAGGGCAGCAATTGCGCGAGCATTGATGGCCCAGCCGAAGCTACTGCTGGCTGACGAGCCCACAGGTAACTTGGATCGCAAGAACGGTGACGACGTTATGGCGATTCTTCGCCGCTTGAATCAGCAGGATGACCTAACTATAGTCATGGTCACGCATGACCAGGCGATCGCGGCATCCGCTGATCGAACCGTCCAGTTGGTCGAGGGTCGTGTTCAGAATTCATCACCAGGGCACGGTTGACCGCAACCAGTGGCTCCGCTTAAATTTAAGCATCCAGAGGGTGATGCGGCGGCGCGGTCAAATCGAACGTGTCCATGTCGGGCAGGAGATTTATGTCGCTTAAGGTCTACATCAACGGCACGTACTTCGACAAACAAGACGCCAAAATCAGCGTCTATGACCACGGTCTGCTCTACGGGGATGGCGTCTTTGAAGGGATTCGCAGCTACGGAGGCAAGGCCTTCCGGTTGAACGAGCATCTCAAGCGTCTCTGGGAATCCGCCAACGCCATTTGCTTGACGATCCCGATATCCATGACCGAAATGACGGCCGCAGTGAATGCGACCCTGCATGAGAATGGGATTGAGGACGGCTATGTGCGGCTGATGGTGACTCGCGGAGCTGGGTCACTTGGCATTGATCCCAACCGCACCTCGGACCCGCAAGTGATTGTTATTGCCGATCGAATCACATTGTACCCCGCCGAATACTATGAGAACGGATTGGAGATCGTGACCGTAAGCACGGTTCGCAATCATCCGGCAGCATTAAACCCCCGAATCAAGTCCCTGAACTATCTCAACAACATCCTGGCCAAAATCGAAGGCCTGCAAGCTGGATGCGTCGAAGCGCTGATGCTAAATCACAAGGGTGAAGTGGCTGAGTGTACCGGTGACAATCTCTTCCTGGTGAAAGGAAAAGAGATTCTCACACCGAGTCTTGACTCCGGAATCCTGGGCGGTATCACTCGTGATGTAGTGATCGAGTTAGCCCGAGCAGCCGGTTATACAGTTCGCGAATTGGCGCTCACTCGACATGACGTGTTCATCGCGGATGAGTGCTTTCTGACAGGAACGGCCGCCGAGGTGATACCCGTGGTGAAGGTCGACAACCGCCCGATTGGAAACGGACATCCTGGGGAAATCACCAAGGAGCTTATCAGCTCATTTCATGAGTTGACTCGCAACTAACGCGAGGCGGCGGTGGCCAATCCCATTCTCCCACGTCGTTCACGCGACCTTGTGCTTTACCCCACCGGTCCTGTGCCGGTGGAATTGGGGGAGTGTGTTGTTGGCAAGGTAGTTGCCAAACCACAAATAAAATCCACCGGCACAGGGCCGGCGGGGATTGTGCAACACCGCCGCAAAACAAATCACTGTGTCTGTTGAGACCAATTACACCTTGCGCACCCGCACGCAGTTCCCGCTCAACTCAATGACACAAACCGCGTCGCCTGCGTCGATGAAAGTCCCATCGGTGACAACGTCCACATAGTCATCACCGAACAGGGCGCGACCGGCCGGCCGCAGAGGTGATTCGGCAACTCCTCGGTCGCCGACAGCAACAAGTAACTCGTTGGGTTGAGCTGGTTTCGTTGCGTCCTCCACCGGACCCAATTCGATATTGTCATCGTCGGTGGGAGGAGGCTGCAGTGCCAATTGGCTGAGGATCGGAATTCTTCCGATGCGTCGCGTGACCCAGACGGCAGCACCAGCGAAGACGATCCCCGACGTGGCGGCGACGATGACCGATTCGCGAAAATCTGCGATCTGCCGGTCGGTCTTGGGAATGATGAATGATTGAGAAGCGAGTATCACGCTGCTTATCATCATGAGCGTGCCGATGACACCCGCAAAACCAAAACCAGGGATGACAAAGAACTCCATAGCCAAGCAGACCAATCCACCGAGAAACAAGATGACTTCCAGCCATTCGGCAGTCCCACCGAGGAACCGACTCCAAAAAAAGACCATGAAACAGACGGCGGAAATGATGCCGCCGACTCCAATGCCAGGCGCACTCAGTTCGACAAACAGAGCGACCAATCCGACAACAACCAACAGGCCGGTAATGACTGGATGATTCAGAATGAGGGCCGCGATGTCGAGTTTGTTTCGCTCGATGGTCTCAACGTCGCCAACGATGCCCAAGTGGGTCTTCAAACTCGGCAGATCGTCGGCCAGGGCGTCGCCGAGTCCGATTTCAACAGTTCGCTTTCCATTGAGCGTCAAGAATCTTCCATCACCAGTCTCCGCAATTCGTTGAATCGTCTCCCATTGTTCCGGATCCTCAACACCCCCCAACTCCCGTTCCGTCATCATCAACTCTTCGCCGGTCTGTTTATTGCGGACACGAAAGACCTTGAGATTCATGTCAACCATCGCCTCGGCCAACGCGGGCGACCGACCCTGTGAACTGGCAATCTCTCTCAATTGAACGGCGAGCGCAGAACGAAGTTTTTCGGGAGCGTGGCGGAAAGCGGCGTCCTCGCCTTGAAAGATCGGTCCGGCATCACCGAATTGCGCGGCGGGGCGCAAAATAATATATTGACAGCCTAGCGACATGATCGCGGCACCACTGAATGCCTGATTCGGCACATAGGCGACGGTCGTGGCCCAGTCAATTTTCGCCATCATGTTGGCCAGATTGAGACTGGAATCGAGATACCCGCCCGGGCTATCGATTTCCATAATGACGATGTCCGCTTTTCGGTTGCGCGCTCGAACGAGACTGCGGCGCACATGTTGCTCCAAGAACGGAGTGATCGTACCCTCGACTTTGATCAGCACGGCTCGCTCGTACAAGCTGACTTGTCGATCAGCTTTCGGTCCGTTTCCATCCACACGAACTTCGTCAGCGACTGCGAGCGGCGTTGCGAGAATCCAGACGAGCCACAGCAACCCTGTTGGCAATCGCCATTCTTCAGGCGGGGACATGGTTATTCTCATCTCGAAAGCGATGTGTGCCACAGCAACGGCGAGTGTGTCGCTGCATGCTGGACGGCGACCGGGTAGATCGTATGATAGCCACTTGCCCACGCCACAGAGCAGATTGGCCGAGCCAAATACCTTTGGATACGCATTTATTGTAGCGTTTTCGACCCCATAACGAGCAAGAGGACACACCATGGCCCGTCGTATGGTCATTTTGACGGAAGGCCATTCCGATCCCCACACGGCCAAGACAGCATGCAGTGTGATGCGGTACCGACCGGAAGAGGTGGTAGCCGTTTTGGATAAAGAGTCGCTTGGCATGACGATTTCCGAGAAATTGGGAGTGTCGATCGATGTTCCGTTCATCAGCGAGTTGAGTGAAGCGGATGGTGCCAACACGCTCTTGATCGGGATTGCCCCTCCGGGAGGACGGATTCCAGAGGACTGGCGGCCGGTCATCATGGACGCGATCCGTCGAGGCCTGGATGTTGTTTCCGGCCTGCACGACTTCTTCACCGAAGATGAAACCTATGTGGCGGCCGCCGAGGTGGCTGGCGTGCAATTGGTCGACGTTCGCAAGAACAACGAGAGCCACATCGCGCGTCGGATCGGTATTCGCGCCGACTGCCTCCGTATTCATACGGTGGGTCATGATTGCAGCGTGGGCAAAATGGTGACGTCCATCGAGATTGCCGAAGGACTAAAGAAGAGGGGTGTGGATGCCGAATTCGTCGCAACAGGGCAAACTGGGATCATGGTGGCGGGAACTGGTTGTCCTGTCGATCGAGTCATCGCCGATTTCGTGAGCGGCGCTACGGAACGGTTGTTACTCGACCACCAAAATCACGATGTGCTTGTGTTCGAAGGACAAGGTAGCCTCGTGCACCCCTCCTATTCTGCGGTGACACTTGGGATTCTGCACGGCTGCATCCCGCACGCGCTGGTGCTTTGCTATGAGGTCGGACGCGAGACCATAACAGGTGTCGAACACGTGGCGATTCCCAGCCTGACCTGTATTCGCGACCTGTATGTAGCGATGTCGAACATCTTCCAGCCATGTCAGTTCATTGGTGTCGCGATGAACGGCCGTCGGATTTCCGCTGACGAGGCCGAAGAGGAAAAAAAACGGATGCGCGACCTGCTTGGTCTCCCAATATGCGACGTGATTCGCGACGGGCCGGACGAACTGGTCGATGCCGCCGTCAAGTTCCGAGACTCGAAGGTTTGGAATACTGAACTGCTGACCTAGTTTTCTTGTTTTCCGCAGCCGCATTTCTGGTGAGGTCGTATTGATGAAGTTATCTGCCCATGCCTTCGAATTGCCATTGAGACATACTTTTCGCATCTCTCGCGGCGCCGTCGACACGCAGTCAACGCTGATCGTGACTCTGGAGCAGGATGGCTGTCGTGGGTACGGCGAAGCGACGACGAACGACTACTACGGATATACGCTGGAAAACATGGCCGAGGCGCTACGACGAGCGGAACCGATTATTGCCGGCGATTGTTGTGAGGACCCAGTGAAGCTGTTCGACGAACTCGAATCACTACTTCACGACAACCCATTCGCTTTGTGCGCACTCGATCAAGCCGCCTACGATTTGTGGGGTAAACTCCGAGCCTCGCCAGTGTACCAACTGTGGGGTCTTACGGACCGTCCGATTCCCGATAGCAATTATACAATTGGCATCGCCGATATTGACGAGATGGTTGAGAAGATGCAGGAATTCGCTGAATGGCCCATCTACAAAATCAAGCTTGGCACCGACGATGACGTGGAGATCGTGCGCGCATTACGCCAACACACGAAGGCGACATTCCGAGTTGACGCAAACGGGGCTTGGACAGCAGCACAGGCAATTGAGTACTCTCACCCGTTGAAGGAGTTGGGGGTCGAGTTTATCGAACAACCGTTGCATGCCGATGACTTGGCCGAAATGCCGCGAGTGTTTAACGAGTCGGCTCTACCAGTCATTGCGGACGAAAACTGTATCGTACCCGCCGACGTCGCCAACTGCGTCGGACATTTCCACGGCGTGAACATCAAACTGGTGAAGTGTGGTGGCCTCACACCCGCACGGCGAATGATTGCCGAAGCCCGCACACTGGGGCTCAAGGTAATGGTGGGGTGCATGACCGAGTCCACGGTCGGTATTTCGGCGATCGCACAACTGCTGCCGTTGCTTGATTATGTTGACATGGACGGCGCCGCGTTACTGTCGAGCGACATTGCTAAAGGCGTAGAAGTCATCAACGGTACGTGTCGTTTTGCCGACGCAGCGGGCAGCGGCGTCGAACTCATCGCCGCTGGAGTGTCTCTGTTGTAGATGTTGCGGATTTGAGCCGAAGGCGCTAGCCTCAGGTTTTTGCAAGATCAGGCGGTGAAACAGCAATACCCGATGCTATCGCGTGCGGCTCACAAGGATCTCTTCGTAAACAGCACGTCGAGAAATTGGTGGTCGGCATTGAATAGGCGACGATAACTGAGCAACACAACCGCTACGGTGCCGAGGATGGTCGCGGCCGCAATCAAGAACATGATGACGATTTGATATAACACGGCTTGCAAGGGCGGGGCTCCTGCCAGGAGTTGACCGGTCATCATTCCCGGCATGCTGACGATACCAACGACCATCATCGCGTTGATGATCGGAGTTATTCCCGTGTGAACGGCCTGACGAACGCTGTCCCGCGCCGCTTCCCAGCGAGTGGCGCCCAAGGTCATCATCGCTTCCAGTTGACTGCGGTTGGTCGACAATTGTTCGCTCAACCGATTCATTCCCAAGGAGATTCCGTTGAGCGAGTTGCCGAGAATCATGCCGGTTAGCGGGATGGCGTATTGAGGTTCGTACCACGGCTGAACGTCCCGCATAATAACGAAGATCGCATAAGCCGCAACGATCCACGAGCTACACGAGATGGCAATCACACTGTCGATATAGGCTCCACGGTAGCGTCGCTCCATACGACCCACCGCCGAGATGCCCGCAATGACTGTCATCACAACAAGTAACCCGACGACAGCGTACCATTTGTTCAGTGAAAACACGGAATCAAGAACCACGCCGATCAGCAACAATTGCAGAATCGTACGCACCGATGCCAGCAGCAAGGAACGCCCAAGTCTCAGTCCGAGTGCAATCGAGATCGCACCGTTGACAAAGATCAGGGATGCGGCCAATCCAACATCAAATAAGGAGAGTGTCACGGCGACCCTCTCCTCTGTTGTTCTGTGGCAATAGAGAGCCTCCCAGCATTCATCTCCACGATCTTGCTGGCCACACGGCTGACCTGCTGTTTATCATGACTGACCCACACCCACGCTCGCTGATCGGGTCGTTCATCGAACCAGATGGCGACCAGCTGCTCGATCCGTCGCGTTGAATCATCATCGAGCGCTGCGGTTGGTTCATCGAGAAACAGCAGAGTGGGCTGCAACTGGATTGCCCGAAGCAGCGCCACGATCTGCGCTTCGCCGCCTGACAGGTTACGGACGGGCCGTTTGAGAAACGAATCGGTGCGATCCAGTTGTTCAAGTAACGTCGACATCAGTTTTGGCGAGAATTCGTCGCAGTGCGCACGGAACGAAAATGGCAATCGAAGGTTCTCATCAATAGTCCCGTCGATCAACGTTGGAGATTGGTGCAGATAGATGGCCTGCCGTCGGAACCGTGGAACATCGTCACCGAAAACAGTCTGATCTCGCCAGAGGATCTCGCCACTGCTGACAGGATCAAGCCTGGCAAGCGCGCGCAGCAATAACGTCTTGCCGGAACCGGTTGGGCCGACAACGGCAATCCGATCCCCTCCATCGATTTCCAGATCGATGTCTTGCAGGAGCCAATTGACGCCGTTCGGTTCTTTTCGACCTAGGCGGCGCGCTTCGAAGAGTACCATGGCTGGGGCTAGACAAAGCCTAGTTCTGAGCGGTTCTCGGTTTTGCGTCCCACGAACGAATGATGAGTTCTTCCGGGCTTAATTTCTTGCCTTTGGCGTCCCGTTTCAATCCATCAATTGCCTTTAACGCTTGCGCGGCGCGCACCTTGCCACGGTAGGTTCGCGGCTTCGGCCGGGTGTCCCACCCCAGTCGAAAACAATAGCGACCGCTAGCTTCAAGCATCGTAACAACGCGTCCGATTTGTTGCTTGCGATGATACACCAAAAAACCATCACCCTCTTCGACAAACTCAAATCCACCATCCTTAATCATCTTCTCTGTTCCCTTTCATTCAGTTCATCAAGTTGCGGACCGTTTATTGTTGCGATTTAGCGCTTCGATGACAAGGAACAGTTCCGCTAGTGTGCCATTTTTCGCGCGGAATTATTATTCACAAGAGCCGAATGGCGAGCGACTTCTTGTTCGCCGTGCGCAGCGGATTACTATCATTGGCTTTTAACGCGAATGAGCCCGCAACGTGTATCGTCGCACAATCGAGAGTTGGCGACTCTTCAATTCAACGTCTTTGCCTCATGCGTCGTTTCGCGATTCCGCCAACGACTGGGACGACGGATCGATTTTTGAAGTTCAATTTTCCGCCGTTTTTTTCCGTCGCGAATGATGACAACGTGCCAATTCGCTTGAACTGCGTCGCGGTGAATAGCGAATTCACGAATCAATCGGCCCCGTAGCGATGCTGCGGTGTCAGGTGGCGGCAACCGTTGCGCTCGTGCGACTTCTTCATCGTTGAGTAAACGTCGGACGAGCCCAGCTTGCTGGAGTTTCATGAAATAACCGTCCGGCGACAACTCGTGATAGCGGATGTCGATCTTCTTTAACTGCTCCCAGGTGGCTCCTACACCGGCCTGGTCCAGTAAGTACTTTTTCGTCACCCAGTCGATTTCGCCGATCAACGGCTCGGGAAGAACACCGTCCTGCTCAAATTGAGCCAGCGCGGTGAGCGTGTCTCGCCAGTATCCGAGCACCTCCCAGGCGTCCGCCGTAGAGTCGGGATGTTCGTCGACAAAGGTCCGGCAAACGTCGTAATAGTACCATTGAATCTCTAACGGGGTGGCCAATCGTCTGCCACGGCACGATATGTTGCCGCCCAACGTGCTGTTGGCCGAGACTCCACGTAACTCACGAATTGGTCGTCGTATCTGCGGCGAATCGCCGAATTTTCCGGCCTCGATCGCATCCAAAATCAACCCGGTTGTACCGATTCTCAAATACTCGGCCACTTCGCACATGTTCGAATCACCCAAGCCAATCTGAAGCCGTTGACGGGCAGCAAAAAGGCGGAACAAATCGCGAGGGGAAAAGAATGGCTCTACATAGATTCTCTTGAAGAAGTGCCCCATCGCATAGAGAGGACGGTCATGGAAGAACCCTCCAAATCCAACGATGCAATTGATGCTGCCTGCTTTATCGGCGAGGTGAAACCGGTTCGCTCGATCGAGGCGACCACTGCCACAGATCAAGGACCGAGTTGCCAGGAACGACGTCAAATGCCTCCGCGTTTGAGCGAATGCAAAACACTTACAGTGCAACCAAAGCGCGGCACCGAGTGGGAAGTTGGCCATCCGCAGCCACCATATCAAGACGGACTCAATCCATGCTGGTGGTGTGGAAGGTTTGCGGGAACGTACCACCAACTTGTACAACTCGACTCCACCGACGTACAGCCAAAGAAAGACACCGAACATGAGCGAACTGAACCACGAGAAAAGGGCCAGTGGCGTCATCGCAACTAGGCCGGCCCGCCAGGCGAATAGTCGCCAGCCATGACCGATAGGCAATTCGTAATTTTCTTGAGCACCGTAGACATTGTCATCGACGTCCCGGTCGTTCTTGATCAGTGAGAAAGGACGGCCAGTTAATTCGTCGGAGGCAGACTCCTCGAGTAAGGCGTCTTGGGCCCGTTGGTAGGCCAGCAGTTGGCGCGGCCCACGACACTCGGGCGTCGCCCCTTCGATCAAACCCGCGCCGGACGTTTCTCTTTCGGCTTCAAACCAAACAGCACCGCCGGTCGACAAGAAACTGCCGTCCTTAAAATGTTTGGCTGTAGCCAGAGGCATCCGCCGCCGCAACGATTGCGTAAGGGCGCGGTACATGAGAAAACGGGGCGTCTGCTCATCCGCCGCTTGCCGCGGACGAATCGCGTATTCCGTTTCCAAACCAATGACGCGATCGAGCACGTGTTATCCTATTCGCCCCCATGAGGAACCTTAGTTTCCGACAGGTAGTCTTCTGGCGATTTGCGACTGTCACTACGGACCGACGCGATGACGGCAGCCATCGCTTTGGCAAAGAGTTCACGCGCCGTTGAAGCTGATTTCGCCCGTGCTTGTTCGAGTTGGTTTTGCTGGCTCATCAATCGTTCCTGGTCAAAATCAGAGGACTAAGGTAGCAACTCCATCGTAGCCAAGAACGTATCGGAGAGCAAGAAACTAGCGTCTGTCACTCTTCCGATTCGAAAAAGTATCTCAGGAACTTATCGATCCGAACGGCATCCAAATTGCGCGATGATTCCGCCTCATCACCCACCTTGCGCATCAAGGCACCGGTTAGGTCGACCGCAACGGTCGATTGCCCAGTCTGGTTGGTAAAGACAAGCAGGTAATTCCAATTGGGCCGTGTATCGCGTCGGTCTGAGTCCCAATCGAAAGTGCGGTCTTCGACGAGTGCCCTTTGTAAGTGCTTTAGGCCCGGCCTGGCGGATATTTCCCGCTCCCGCGTGATTGTGTAGCGAACGCTGTTCAGCATCAGCTCGTCGTTACCCAATGGTATCGTAGTCGCCGATGAGCCTACACCCTCCACTAGTGGGGTGGCGACTTGGGACCCATCCGACGGATGCGTCAGCGTCACCAAATGGACACGTGTCGCATTCTGGATGCGCTCTGCGGATTCGGCACCCCAGTATTTCATGCAGTTTTTACCTGCGTTGTACTGGAACCAAAGGGCAAAACCTGCCATGCCCGCGGAGACCGTGAACATCACGACGATGACGAGTTTTCCGCGATTCATTCGTGAATTCGAGTTTGCGGGCCGAGGACAAAAACATGTTACACGTCTGTTTTTTAGCGACACGATGACCGCCCGAGTTTTCGGATCGCATCCGGGAAAGTATACTGTTTCGCTGTCGATTCGGGAGGGACTAGATCAGACCAATTTCCTGACCCACCGAATTCAACCATCCTTTACAGTCTTCCCAGGCACGACGAATGCCGGAGGACTCTTGAAACCGTTTTGGCGGAGTACCAAGATGCCGGACAAGTTTGATCCGTACCGTGAAGCACTCATTGTGGAGACCGTGACTGTGTGGCCCGAGGAGTACGGCCACCTTTCGTCGGAAGAGAAATCGGCGATCGAGAGTTCACTGCACCTGGACCCCGAGAATTGTGCGAGTCTAGAGTACGTGCGAATGCACACTGGGTTTTGTCGCCAGATTACGGTGACAGAAGAGGACTTCGCACGGATCGCATGACAAAAAGCCAGTCTTGGTGTGGATGTCGCTTCCGCAACCTGATTTTCCAAACAGTCCTCCCGATTAGATGGTAACTCGGTGTCTACTCATCTCACGGTTCACGTCGGCCTTGCCCACACGCAATACGACATCACGATATTCAGTAGCGCGGAATCCAGTGAAAATTCCCACGACACGCAGCTGAGTCAGACGTCAAGAATACTTGATGGTCTTCAACCGGTAACTCACTTGGTTGTGATCACCGACGAAATCGTTGCAACAGCTCACGCCGAGCCGTTCGTGGATAAGTGCCGGCAGCACGTGGGCCGAGTCGATTTAATGACGGTCCCGGCCGGAGAAGCAAGCAAGTGCATCGAGCAAGCAAGCCGACTCTGGCAACAAATGCTGGATGCAGGGGCCGATCGCAAGACAGTCGTGGCAGCGGTCGGCGGTGGAGTCGTGGGTGATCTCGCCGGTTTTGTCGCGGCGACGTACGGTCGAGGTGTGCGGTTTCTACAGGTACCGACCACGCTGCTCGCCCAAGTGGACAGTAGCGTTGGCGGAAAAGTTGGCATCAACCTGCCTCACGCCAAGAATATCATCGGGGCTTTTTGGCAACCCGCAGCGGTATTGATTGATACGTCAGCGTTGTCCACGCTGCCCGATAGAGAATACCGCAGTGGCTTGGCTGAGGTGGTCAAGTATGGCGTGATCATGGACGAACCGTTCTTTGAGTACTTGAGCCGAAACGTGACAGAAATAATGGATCGCGATCCACAGTCTCTAAGACATGTTGTATCACGATGTTGTCAATTAAAATCCGACGTGGTCGTAGCCGACGAAACCGAAGTCACTGGACGGCGAGCCATCTTGAATTATGGCCATACTTTTGCCCACGCATTCGAGGCCGTTGGCGGTTACGGAGCGATTCTGCATGGAGAAGCCGTAGCGATTGGGATGGTCTGCGCTTCACGATTGGCCGAGAGTCAAGGAATGGTGCCGGGCGGATTTACGGACCGCCAGATAAACGTCCTCAACGCCTTTGACCTACCGACCACCACGCCGGACTACGACCGGCAACAACTGTTGGCCGCCATGCAACTCGACAAAAAAGTGGCCCATGGAAAACTCAATTTCATCCTTCCCAAACAAGAAATGGGGAGCATGGTGCTGGTCGGAGAAATCACCGATGACCAGATACTAGCCGCGCTCGGTGGTTAACAGGCAATCGACTCCGCTGCAGCCATTCCACAGTGAGAGCCCACTCAAAATCTTCGCTGTACATGAAGTGGCCCATCGCGGCGAATCATCCGCTTCAGTTCCAAGTCTGTGAGAATTGAAAGTAAGTGTGAAATCGATATCTGGCAGTCACTCGCTAGACTTTCCACCGCTTGGCTGCTGTGGCCGATGCGAGCATAGACCTGTCGGACTTCTTCGCTAAGCGCCTCGAGGTGACCCAAGTCTCGGCCGTTGTCGTCGGGCTGGCCGGAAGCTGCGGCCAATAACGGGAATATCTCCTCTAGAATGTCGTCGACCGACTCAACTAGTTTCGCCCCATCACGTAACAACTGATGGCATCCCCGGGATTGTGGAGAGTCAGCTGGCCCAGGTACAGCAAAGACATCTCGTCCTTGCTCCATCGCATGTCGCGCCGTGATCAACGCTCCCGATCGCTCGGCAGCTTCGACAACGACGACGCCGGTTGATAACCCTGAGATGACGCGATTACGTTGCGGGAAAGCACCCGCGACCGCCTGTCGTGTAGGTGGCGCTTCGCTCAACAACACGCCATGCTGACAGATCTGCGCAGCGAGTTGTTTGTGTTCGCGAGGATAGATTTTCAACAGCCCGCTACCGAGTACAGCGATCGTGCGTCCCCCATTGTCCAGCGCCGTTTGGTGTGCCACCGCATCAATCCCTCGAGCCAAGCCGCTGACAACAACAAGCCCGGCCTGAACCACCGACGCAGTCAATCTCTGGGCTTGACGTCGGCCATACGCTGTCGGTCGTCTTGAACCGACAATCGCCACACAGAAGCGGTCCGTCGGCCGCCAGGCACCCCGTCCGAACAGGACCAATGGTGGGTCCGGGATTTCTCGCAATAACTGCGGATACTCCTGCATGTCTGGAAACCACATCCAAAAGTCGTGATCTCGGCAGCTCTGCAGTAACTGTGTTGGAGCGCGGCTTCCAGCCTTCGCGATCCCAACCGCTTGTTTTGGACCAATTCCCGGCACGTCAAGCAATTGGCCGCGACCGGCTGTCAGCACAGCATCAATGGAGCCGAAATGGCTGAGTAGAGATTGGTGGCGCCTCGGCCCAATCCCGTCCACCAGTGCCAGACGTAACATTTTCAGCTGGCACTCAGTGTATACGCGTGATTTACCCGTTGACACGGCAATAACCTCGAACAAGTCCACCTCAGACAGATAACCGCATCACAAGGGAAAACGGTCCGTCGCTCGTGGGTGTGCACCCACGGCAAGATTCTAGCGCCGGTCACGGTGAGAGGTGCAAGATTGACGATCGACGTGGACGGTCGGGTGTCCGAGGGAATTCGAAAATGGTCGCCGACGCGGCCTATCTATTGTCCGACCGAAGTCGAAGTCGCCGTTGACCTTTGGACCGCTTTGTCCAGCGCAAAGATGGCGCTAACACTGCCAATCGGATGAATTGCAGTTTCTCCGATCGACATTCCTTTGGTGACACCGCCGAGTTCTCAATCTCGCATTTTCCAGTCGTTGGATGTCACAACGTTGTCAACTCCTCGTTTGGCTCCATCATCTTCGAAATTGAAGCCAACGCCGTAGAGAAGATACGTGCTGCCGTCTGACTCATACGTGTAGGGAGCCTCTTTAAAGATGTCCTGTGGGATCTTGGTCAGTAGGGCTGGAGTTAGTTTGACGAGTTTTTGCGGGTACTGCTCGTACTTGATTTTGTAGGCTTCCAAAGCAAATGCGATTTCCACCATTTGGCCGTAGTCCTGAACACGATTTTCAGCGGAAGCTGCCGCTTCTACGGCAGGAAGTAAGAGAGAGACGAGCACCGCGCCGATCTCTCGTCCCTTGGTTTTTTTTGAAGAGAACAAGAGCTTCGCGGCACCTGTCAAATTGCTTATATTTGGTGCCAAGCCTTGCAACTCCGTGTCAAATCTTTGTGAAGCGAGTCGCCGCTTCAAGACGGATTCCGTCCGCGCGATTTCGACACAGCGGTCGTACCAGTCGTTACCCATGATCATGACTTCGTTCCAGTCGACGCTGGATCGAATAAGTCGGTTGAGGAACGGCGGCAGCGAGTTGGTTTGGCCCGTCAGCCCATCCAGAGCGGCAACTCCTTTCCTGGCCACGAGCTGGGTGCTATCGAGAAACATCCAACGTTCGCAGTTGTCGATGGCATCGGCCATACTGGAAATAGCGGGCAGATTGACGATCTGCAATCGATATTTCCCGATCTCTTCAGGTGCCAACACAGCCGACTGTACAAACGTGACGTCGGCGGACAATGCCATCCTCTCGATGGCGATGCCGACGAGCCGTTCGATGATTGTGAAGCCCTGGCTTACCTGACGCGCCAATCGATGGCAAGCTTGCAAGTCACTCCAGGCTCCGACGTGGTCGCCATCACCTAATCGCTGCATGGCGCGAAGGAGTAGTATCCTCGCCAATTCTCGAGATTCCTGAACGGCGGGCAATAAGGCCCCTACCAAACTATTGTCAACAGAAATCAACGGCGTGTAAAACTCCTCCTTCTTTGTCGATTCAACCAATCCGTCGAGGGCTCGCTTGTTAGCAGTCAACCACAGAGAGGCCGTCGCGTTGTCCGTCGACTTCCAAGGTCTCCATTGCAATTTGCTTCGCTCGTCGAGCAGCTGCTGAACGACGAGCGGCGGCGAATTCGGCGCAATCTTGTTGACGTGGTCGTGCCATTTCAAGAAGGCCGGTAGAGTCGGCTCTTCAATTCCAAGCACCTTGAAGAATCCCCATTCATTGTCCGGGTCCATGATCTGAACAAATTCAATGGCACCGTTGTTCTCCGGTGTCACGCCCTTACTAACGAACTTATTTGCGGCAGCCACAAAGTCGACGAATCCGTCCTTGGTCAGAGGTCCAGAAATGACCGTGGTCTCCGGTGAGATTCGGACCACTACCTGTCCTTGGACCTCCTTCGGTTCACCGTTTTCCTGGGCCACGAGACACAATGGCACCCTGAGCAGAGTCAATAGAATCGTCGTGTGCAAACCTAGTCTGGACATGTTTTTCGCCTCGGGTTCGTTCAACACCGCTCGTCGGTTGACCATGTGAGTAAGACGCCGCCGAAACACGAATTTTTCCGAAAAGGAAGATGGAAACGAAGATCCGTTGGTCACCCGTCAGCACCTCATTTTAGTCGTATCGCCACAATTAGTCGAAGTGCACATCGCAAGTCCCGTGGTCGCAGCGGTTCGCGCGGCCCCACAATCGATAGCGGAACCTAGCAATAGTTCGGTAAACCAAACGTGTTATTGGTGTGGCCAAGGGAATGCGAAACCAATACCTGAGCCACCTGAGCCGGTGCAATCGTCTGGAAATTTCTCTCAAAGCGTGTACGCCGCCATAACGCCCCCCTTCCCTGCTGACCAAGTACATTTCTTTCATCAGCATATCGTGAGTGAGGTCGGGGTAGCGAACAGCGACGAGCTCGTGTTGCAAGGGCACAAACGCCAGTATTTGCTGCTTGTCCCACTTGGCCAACTTGGTTACTTGGCTGTGGCAAAACCGGCAGCTGCCGTCGTAGACAACGATGTCGCGCTCGGGAAACTCCTCGGCGTGCGGCAGAGTTTGAGTTGGCATCATCCACCCAGTGCCGAGGCATCGAAATCGAGGGGCTGACTCGTATAGTCCTGGTGATAGTCGGCGATGACCGAGTCCACATCGAATAGGTAGGCGAGCAGAGCTGAGCGAATCCACATGCCATTCCTGGCCTGACGAAAATAGTAGGCCCTGGGATCGACGTCGATCGAAGTAGGAATCTCGCCAAACTGTTCATCGCGTGGGAAGGGATGCAAAATCGAAGCGTGCGTCTTCATGCGGTCGACTAACTCGGGAGTCAACTTGTAGTTCGTGAAATCCATTTCACCGAACGCCTGTTCATCTTCCGGCGTGTTGTGTTCCCGCTGGATTCGAGTCATGTACAGACAGTCAATCTCCTCAATGATCGGCCGATGTTCTCCAATGTCCAAGAACGAATTGCGTTCGATAACGTTGACTCCATGTGCAAGCAATCGACTACGAAATTCCCGTGGCAATGCTAGCGTCGCGTGAGATGGACCGATGAAGTACATCGTGATGTTCTCGTATTGGCTCAATAGAATTGCCAATGAGCGGATCGTTCGTCCCCGGCAAATGTCACCGCAGAATGCGAATTTCTTCCCGTCGATTCCTTTTAGCAGGTCCGGAAACTCGTGCCGCAATTCACCAAACCATGTGCCGTGAACCGAATCGCGTGGGTGCGTGTAACTCATCGCCCGTTGGATTGTGTAAATGTCCAGTAGAGCCTGTGTCGGGTGCTCGTCTGAACCGGCTCCGCCGTTGATAATGGGAATGTTCCGTCGACTGGTTTCATGTAGATCATTCATCATATACGCACAGCACTCGGCGAACTTTGCCACATTGCTCCGCATGATCACGACGTCGAAATAACTACTGAACATCCGAATCGAGTCGATCTGACTTTCCCCCTTCGCTTCGGACGATGTGCGTGGGTCACGCACTTCGGCACACGACATACCGAGAATCTGACACGCCGCCATGAAAGAAAGAAACGTCCTCGTGGAAGGCTGGGTAAAGTAAAGCATCGACCGTTTGTGACGGAGCAGATCGTTGAGAAAGCGGCCGCCCTCTTTCGACTTGGATAAGAGTCGAATTCGGTCAGCGGAACGCCCGAGGCGCTCGAGCAAGGCGGGAGTGAACTGCTCGGCAAAGACAACGTGATTGAGTCGTTCACCGTCTTGAAAATCGGGAATCTTGACTTTGGACGGACGGCACAGCCGCGACTCGTAGTCATAGAAATCCATGCCGGGCCCTCTCTCATGCGTTGACGTTCGGACGCGTTGCCTCCCCAGCACCATGTCGGCGAGGCATTCTAGCATTAGTCCCACATGCTCGCTATTGCCGGTGCCCACCGAATGAATGAGTAACGTCTTGAACCGTTGCGACTTAGAGTTCCGAAAAAGGACACCCAAGACGGCGGCCAGGGATGACAGCAACAAATTTCTGGGGTGAAAATGAGGGGTCGGACAATAAAGATCCGTTTTGACGTCCCTGTCCAAGCAAAAACTCTATAATATTTGTTGGGTTAAGGCGAAATAGACTATGTTGAAGACAATCGATATGGAATCCGAATCGAAGAGGCTCGGTCATGGAACAACTACATCGGCAGGTCGCCCGTGCCCGGCGTCGAATGATCTTAGAGCAGTTCTTCCGCATCGCCACTTGGTCGTTGTTTGGCTGCCTGTTGATTGCCTTGGTTGGCCTTGCTATTCCCAAGATCTGGCATATTGAAGTCGCTTCTGAGGTTTGGAATGGAGCCTGGCTGGGAGGCGCCGTCACCCTCGCCCTTGTGTTCGCTATCAGCTGGACGTACATCGCTCGACGCAGTTCTTTGGATGCTGCCTTAGAGATCGACCGCCGCTATCAACTTCGCGAGCGAGTTTCCAGCGCGCTGTCGCTGCCATCGTCTGAGCTCGAAACGGACGTCGGCGACGCGCTAACTCGCGATGCCGTGCGACGTATTGAAAGGATCGACGTCAGCGAGCGATTTCAGGTCAAGGCCGGTTGGATCTCGGCTCTGCCCGTCCTCCCAGTCGTGATGGCGATCCTCTTGCTTCTGCTGCCGAACGTCGATTCCAAAAAATCAACGGCGAAAGCGAACCAAGCCAGGAAGGTCGAAGTCAAAAAGATCCAGGACCGCTCGCGTGACCTCGAGCGGAGTCTACGCAAGACTGCAGACAAGCTCGCCGAAAAAGGCCTGAAGGATGCGGAGGCTCTTCTCCGCGATCTTGAGAAGGCAGCGCGTGAACTTTCGCAAAAGAGTGACATCGATCGCAAGAAGGCGATGATCAAGATCAACGAGATGGCGAAGAAGCTGGAGGATCGCCGCAAGAAAATGGGCGGTGCCGACCAACTCAAGGCAAAGCTCGAAAAACTGAGTGATGTGCAGTCGGGTCCGGCCGATAAGCTGGCTAAGGCGATGAAGAAGGGCGACTTCAAGACAGCGATCGAAGAACTAAACAAGCTAAAAGACAAACTCGAAACTGGGGAGTTGTCACAGGAAGAAAAAGAGAATCTCGCCAAGAACATGGACCAGATCAAAGACAAATTGGATGAGATGAAGCGAGACTACGAACAGGCCATCAGAGATCTTGAAGAGCAAATAAAGCAGAAGCAAGCCGCCGGAGATAACAAAGCGGTCAACGAGTTACAGAATAAGCTCGACCAATTGAACCAAATGAGCGAACAGATGAACCAGATGGATCAGCTCGCCCAAAAAATGGGTGAGTGCGCTCAATGCCTCAAACAGGGGAATTCGGCTGCGGCTGGCCAAAAGCTGAGTGAACTAATGGATGGCCTGCAAAGTCTGCAGGATCAACTGGACGAATTGGAAACGCTCAACGAAGCACTCGATCAGTTGATGGCGGGAAAAGACATGATGGGTGAAGGCCTGGACGGCCTGG
>DUDC01000033.1 GCA_012959465.1 Planctomycetaceae bacterium | reverse complement strand
GATTTCTCGCGGCCCTTCTTATCCATGAACCGGATCACTTGCACGTCCACTGCTGTTTTTTCGGCGGGGAGATACAGCCGGATGACGCCCGCCTTGCCTTGAATGGGCAAGGGAATCGAGACGTCCTGCCACGTCGTTCCTGCGGGGACCTGGAACGTGACGACGTGTTCAGACAAAAACGTGTTTTTACTACCGATCCTCCATTGAATTCGGCCCTCTCCACCAGCCGTACTGCGTACGCGAAGTTTCAGTGTCAGCGGGCCACTGAATTTAACCTGGGCCGTGCCCAGGAACGGCTGACGTCCTTTTCCAATGACGCGTATTGCGCCGTCCCTTTTGACTAGCACACTATTCCTGGGAACGAGGCCTGCGGTGAGGTCTAACGATGCTGGGGTGTCCGACGCGTCAGCCATATAGTTTGGGTTGGGCTTCGGATACAAAGCACCCGTTTCATGTACGAATTGGTCGATTAGCGCATCCAGCTCGGCCACTAACTCCGGACTCTTGCTCGCCAGATTCTGGGTTTCGCCAAGGTCCTCTCTTAAGTTGTAGAGCTCGCGAACTTCTGGATACTTGGCATGCGGCTCGAACCTTCGAATCAACTTCCAATCACCGCGTCGAACCGAAACGGCAGGAATCAAGTGCGGAAACCAGGTGAAGTAGGCCTGGCGTTTGAGCCGACCGGTTTGTTTGAGGATGGGAAGCAACGTCTCACCATCCACAATGTGTTTTGCGGGCTTCACAACTCCGGCGGCATCGAGAATAGTCGGATAAAGGTCAATCGGACCGACAATGGAATCGCTGATGGAGCCAGGTTCGATCTGACCCGGCCAGCGCACCATCAGAGGAACGCGTTGTCCGCCTTCATAGATTCTTCCTTTTCCTTCACGAAGCGGATAGTTGTTTGTGGGTGGCTGATCGCCGGCCCATTCCCTCCAATCCTGCACGAAGTCCCATCTCGGGTGTCCGGGCTTGATATTCTGCATCTGTCGGCTGCCCGGCACGTTGCTGTGCGTGTTACCACCATTGTCCGAATAGAAGATGAACAGCGTGTTTTCAGTCAGCCCGAGTTGATCGAGTTTCTTCATCACTCGGCCGAGACTCTGATCCACGCTCTTGAGCATCGACGCCATAATTGGATTCCGTTGGTGGCCGCGCGGGTCCGTCTTCTCGGCAAACTGCTTCGTGTATTCTTCCTTGTGGCCCCACGGTCCGTGAACGGCGAAGTGCCAGAAGTTGAGAAAGAACGGTTCGTCTCTATGGCTTTCGATAAAACGAATCGCTTCATCGGTCAGACGGTCGGTGATGTACTCACCTTCCGGGCCATCGGTGATCGTTCCGACGTGGTGTTTCGGGGCGGCTTCTCCACTGGCGTGGACGCCGTATGGCGAGAAATAACTGTTCGGCCCGGGGCTCGGTTCGGCATGGAACACAACCTCGAATCCGTGCTCCTCGGGCCAGTGCTCCTGGCTCAATCCGAGGTGCCATTTCCCGAAATGTCCAGTCCGATAACCCGCGCCGCGCAACACTTCAGCCAGAGTGTCGAGATCAAGATCAAGATAGTTCTTGCTGCGCGCATAAATGAATTGTTGATTGGCAGCTGCTCTAGCAGGATACGGAGAAGCACCGGCGGGGGCTGCCGGTTGATGTCCGGACGCAGAAGTAACACGATGACGAGCCGAGTACTGACCGCTCAATATCGACGCGCGAGACGGTGAGCATAACGGCACAGCATACGCATCTGTGAATCGCATCGACTGTCGATCCAGCCGCTTCATGTTCGGAGTTTCGTAGTACTGTGAACCGTAGGGCGTACTGTCCATCCAACCCATGTCATCCACCAGAAAGAGGACGATATTGGGCTTGTCGCCTGGCTGATGTTCGGCGGCAACAATGTTCTTTGTCGCCGTCCATATCATTCCCGCCACCAGGACGAACCACGCAGCTGATAATCGTTGTCTTTTCACCGTGTTTAATTCCTGTGAATACGTATAGTTAATTGGCCAGTCGCGTTATGTCTCGCAGCAAGCCCGGGAAACGCGCGGCGCGAGGTATTTGGGGCGCTATCAACAGCTACTGGGTATTTTTCGGCGATGTGGTCCTACCAGTTGCGCCCGCCGCGACGGGCGATTTTGAATCGGTTTGTGCATTTTTTTTCTTTGGCCGCGGACGCGGTTTACGGACGGGCACCCGTTCTGCACCTGCCGGTATTGGCGCGTCGGTAAGTGACAACATACCGCCCGCCGGCAAACGCTTCAGCTCGACATCTTTCATCTGAACCCGCATCGCAGGTCCTCGGTGTACTTGCAATGCAATAATCCCCTTCATCAATCGCCCTTCTTGATGATGATCGATAATCTCGGCGCAGACCTTACCATTAAGTTTGTGCACGAGCTTGTTGCCAGTCGCAATGATCTCGAACGTATTCCATTCCGCCAGCTCAACCTGCTGTACCGGACCGGTTGTCCCCGTGATCCACTTGACGCCAGTGTTGTCTACGATCACTCTCTGACCGTGCTTCGCCACAATTCCGCGTCCACGTTCGTGGTACAGCATCCCATTGTTCTCTGCCTTTGGATGAATGTCGCATTGATATCCTCCTACAACGTACTCACCCTCGTCCTTTAGTTGCTTCGAGCGATACTGAATCCCCGAGTTGCTGTTGCCGATCAATCGAACCATCGCTCGTAGATGAAAGTTCTCGACCTCGCCGTCCCAGATCAAGAACTTGTTGTACTCCAAGCGTTCTTCGTCCTTCGTTACGCCGGTGATCGCCTTGTCCTGCACGGACCACAGTTTTGGATCGCCCGACCAACCCTGCAGAGTTTCGCCGTCAAAGATACGCTCAAAGCCTGACTCCTTTGCAACCAGCCGGCCGCCGAGCAATCCGATCAATAAACTCATAATCACAATTAAGTGGTAATGACGCACCATATGCTGAGCTCCAGTTCGTTAACATGCTGCGCGGCGCAGGTCGGGGAATGCCGCAGAAGCCCGTAGCCCGATTGTCCTGCCACGGGAGAGTCGACTTGAAAACCTAAACGAATGTTCAGATGCTAGGACCTACCATAGCTTTGGGCCGAGGCCAATTGAATACCCCGAGTGACTTTTTGAGTAGCCCGTCCCGTATTTATTTTGTGTCTTCGTGTCATCGTGTGAGAAATAATGAGTGATCACACAAAGCCACAAAGGCACGAAGCGTCTGTTCGCACTCTATCGAGTGATAGATGGCAATTGTCTGCGACTTTACAACGCGACTTGCACGAGGGTCGACGTAACCCGAACATTACCAATCTCGAGTTTTCTGCGTGCCGTCGAGCAGGCCGTGCAACTTGGACACCTCGATTGCATTGGAGATGAACGTCACACCGCCGTTGCGAAAGCCGACGATCACGCCACCTGGATGTGGGCTCCCGATCCCATAACCGCTGTCGTCGAGTTTATCGACTATCCCCTCAAACGCGATCGATTGAGTGAGTTCCGACACCGGGTCCATCCAACAGACAGGTTGCTCCCGCTCGACGACGAGCATCAAATGTGGTCCAAAATCGTCAAGTGACTTCCCCTCACCCTCCTGAAAGGCTGTTTTGTCACCAACGACGACCGAGTAGGACGTCTGGCCTGGCCGAAGCTTGCAACTAAGACATCTATATCTGGACACGTCCACGTCATGGAACTGGCTGTTATGCTCACTATCCCATGGTTCATCGAGGCGGATGTTTCCCCACAGTTCCGCCTGGCCAAGATACGGAAGCAGCAGCACACGCCAACTATGCAGCGGATTGCCAGCGGCGTCGACGGTGTAGCTTGGTGGAAGCGTGCCGTGCTCGCGTTCATAGAGGAGGAGGGCCAGCGTAATCCGCTGGAGGTTGTGCACACAGTTCATTCGGCGATTCGCCTCGAAGCTCGCCTCAAACGCTGGCATGGATCGCGAGGCGAACAGTTCAGCCACTCGCCGTGAACGCGGGCCGATGAGAAAGTTGATCGGCGACTGCAGGTTCGGCGACGGCCAAGGATTTCCTGCGTCGAAGTCTTCATATAGTTCATTAATCCGCCGCATGGCAATATTCCAATCAACGGGCAATTTCATGACCGTGTTGTTGGCGTTGATTTCGATAATTCCCCATTCTTTCAGTTCAGCGAGCGACTCCTCGCCGTGGGCCATCGCCTGGAAAAAGTCAAGCGCGTGGTAACGCTCAGCCAGCAGGGTGCGGTCCCAGGACGGTTGCGGAGGAAGAGCGTCCAATTCATCAATCAGACGTCGTAGTTGCTCAAGCGACGCGGATGATTCCTGGAGCGCAGCAACACCGATTGACGCAGCAATTCCCTCGACGGCAATGCCGACGAGACGTCCAAGGATCGTCCCTTGGTGTGCCGTATGGCGTCCGAGACGGGCACATGTGATCACGTCGTCGATCGCGCCGTCAATATCTCCGATCCCAATCCGATAGCAGGCGCGTGCATCGAGCATCCTGGCAAACGACCGCGCCCTCTGAATCTCACCCCACCACTGCGTCGTCTTAACGAGCGTCGCATCCTCCGACGTCCGAATGGTTGGGAAACGGTAGGCAGGATGACGTACGGCTTTGGCCACTAGGTCAAGTACCGCTGTGTTCTCTTCATGCCACTTCTCCAGCATCGGCAAGTCGTCGAAGGTCCATGGGGCGTAAAATACCCTGGCGTCCCATTCGTCCGCCTGTTTCTGGCCGAGGCCTTCCGCCGCACAATAGTCGTGCAGGAAGTCGTACGTTTCGGTATAGCTCAACGTGGGCGCGGTCTTCGGATCGAGTCCGAGCTTCTCATAGAATTCTCCAGAAAAAGCCCGTTCCGTCGCGTCGTCCGCGGCATGGCCCAACGCGGCCACTATAAGCCGATAGCCATTGTCCTCGATCTTCATCTTCCCCGAATAAAACTCCCGCTCGAAGGCGGCGAAGTAGTCGATCTGTGCTCCGTCAATAGTACGCGGTTCCGTGATGTAGGTTGTCGCTTTCGAGATTTTCAGCCGTGGACTACGGATGGTGTTCCAGTAGGCCAAAACCGCGAGTAACGCGAGCGGCAGGCCGCCGTATTTTGCCAGCCGGACAAGACAACTGGATTGCTTCGTTGTCAGTATCGCCATCGCTTCACTGACCTCCTGGATTGCGGCGGCCCCGGCAACGTGATCGATCAGCGGTGGTTTGTCCTCGTCCAATGGCTCTGGATTTGATTTATCATCGGCCATGACTGATCTCCTTTTCGAGTTCGTCAAACAATGCTCGTTCCACCGGAGTGAGTGACGCTTCGTTCACCAACAACATCTGGACAGACTCTTGCGAAGCGTTTCGAGCGCCGAGATGTATTTCTGGTGGATCATCCGCGTTGACGCGACGGACCAGTTGAAGAAAGGCCTCCTGAACGACATCTTCCGCCGACACGTTGGACCACTACCTGGCAAACAGCAGCAGTGCACTAGCGTGCGCATCTACGATCTCGGTAATGTCCCCATGGGAAACCCGTTCGATCATGCAGTCGTCTGTTCCAATTTAACGGCCCTCAACACGTATTTCCCTGCTCCAGATGATAGACCGAGCCGGTGCGAAAATGTCCCACCCAAAAAAGGCAGATGCGCAAAAAATGAGGCTGTGTTCCATGGAGGCCTAGCGAAATCGAGCGTCAGGCGGCTGGAATTCGCTTGAGGGTCTCGAGTAGGAATCCCCAGAACTTTTCCACCGAACTGATTTGGACTCTTTCATCTGGCGAGTGGGGACCGTAGATATTTGGTCCAAACGAGATCATCTCCATGTCCGGGTAGTTTTGGCCCAAGATGCCGCACTCCAGCCCGGCGTGACAGGCGCACACGTGCGGCTGGCTATCGAACAACTCGACGTACAATGCTGTCATCAGCTTCACGATGGCCGATTCGGGCGAAGGTTGCCAGCCGGTGTACTCGCCCGAGATCTCGATCGATGCGCCGGTAAGTGCAAACGTCGCCGCCACCGCCTTCGCCAGATCGTCGCGTTCACTATTCACGCTGCCTCGAGTGAGGCAACCGATCATGACCTCGCCGTCCTTGACTAGTACGCGAGCCAAGTTATTCGACGTCTGGACCAAGCCATCGATCCGCGGTGACATCCGCCAGATGCCGTTTGGACAGCCATAGATCGTACCCAACAGGGTTCGTTGGAGGTCGCTTGGCAATAAGGTCTCTGGCAGCGTTATCGATTCGCAACCGATCTCCGCTAGGGGGTCCGTGTCGGAATACTCATCACCGATCACGCTCGCTTCGTCCGCGATCCACGATTCAAAATCTTTGCTGCGATCGGCGGCAATAGCAATCAACGCGGTTGATTCGCGTGGGATCGCGTTTCGTAAACTCCCCCCGTCAATCTCTGCGACACGGATATCAAACTCACGCGCGGCTCCCCACAAAAGTCGATTCATCAACTTGTTGGCGTTGCCTCGACCAAGATGGATCTCCACGCCCGAGTGTCCGCCTTTCAAACCGCGAATCGTAATACGGTACCCAACCGCAGCTTCGGGTACCCGTTCCGCCAAATATTTCCTAGTTGCGGTAACATCGACACCTCCGGCGCAGCCGATCGTGATCTCGTGGTCCTCTTCAGTATCCAGATTTAGCAGGATCTTGCCGTCAAGCAATCCGCCCTTGAGACCTTTCGCTCCCGTCATGCCTGTTTCTTCATCAATGGTGAACAAAGCTTCCAAGGCGGGATGTGCAATGTCGTCGGAGGCAAGGATCGTCATGATACTGGCGACGCCGATCCCGTTGTCCGCGCCGAGCGTTGTACCGCGAGCCTTGACCCAGTCGTCGTCGACATACATTTCGATTCCCTGAGTCTCGAAATCGAAATCCGTGTCGGCGTTCTTCTGGTGAACCATATCGAGATGCGACTGCATGACGGTCGGTATTCGATCCTCCATCCCTGGCGATGCCGGCTTGCGGACGATCACGTTGCCAACTTCGTCGACCAGCGTTTTTAGGCCCAGTGATTCGCCGAACTTCCGCATGAACTCGATCACCCGCGTTTCACGCTTTGACGGACGTGGAACGGCATTCAGATCCGCGAAGTGATTCCAAAGAAGGGAGGGGGATAGATCGCGGACCGACTGAACCATGGCGTGGTGCTTTCATGTGACGATGGCGAGAATGCAAAGAATCTGACTTCGCAACTGCTTCGAGACAACGCAGTGTCGGCATCGACACACCCGATGTCAAACGGGTAACCCAGCGAAGAAGCGTTGGGATGGTTTGACTGCTGCCGAGGGGCGGAGACAATGCCCCTTTTGATTTCACTCGAATTCGTCAACCGGCGTTCGACGTGATGGGGGCTTGAGCGCGTCGGTCAGCAGCATCCACTGCCCTATCTTGATCACAACACCAACGAGGTCTGTCGTCCCGCTCGGGTCTCCGAATCGAAA
>DUDC01000032.1 GCA_012959465.1 Planctomycetaceae bacterium | reverse complement strand
AGAATCGGATTCGATTCGAACGGAGTCCAAGCCCGACCGTCAGCTGATTCGGCATAACCCAACACGATGTCGTTAGTTCGCGACTCCGCCGAGGTACCGAGATACCACATGCGAAATCGGCCGTCATGAAAAATGACATGTGGCGAATAGACCACGACCTTGCACCAGCTTTCCTTGGTGGTGTAGGCCGAGAGAACCGGTTCGGCACGCCTCGTCCACAACTGCGGCCGTTCGCCAAAGGGGTGCTTTTCCTTGTCTTCGCCCGCAGCGACCTGCGCGAGAATTCCCAACAACAAAACGGCAACCAAACCTCGAATCGGACTTCGAAACATCTGTCTAGTTCCTCACAACGAGCTCAAACTCCTCGTGTGTACCAGAAAGTTGTTTCCATGTCATCAATTTTGAGTCCAGACAAGGTGCAAGAACTGGAGCCAAAATTGAGGATGGCGAGCTGAGGCCTTCTCGTCTATTCCCTGTCAGGTCGACGGCCGGGTGGCCTCCTGTCCGACGAGCGACTTCCGCTACTTCGGCTTCGACGAGGTGATCTATCAATCTCACCATCGCCATCGCGATCTTCGCCATACGGCACGGCGCTTTCGAAGTAGATTCCCAGTTTTTTGCCTTTGGCCACGTGGGTCGCGTACATTTTTTTGGCCGTCGTCTTGGCGAATGTGGTATTCGCCGCGATCAGTGTGTCGAGAATCTCATCGTTGCCAGAGTCAAGCGGTAGTTGGGCAAGAACCTCTCCCTTCAAGCCGAATTCGCCTGGCCGAATTGCGACAATTCCTACACTGCCGTCACTCCCAGCGATACTCTTGACCCAGGCATTGTCGGAATCGAAATCGAAGTGAAAGCGGCCGATAATTCGAGGGTCGGTGGCAACCGTTCGCAGCGACAGCCGCGCGGTGTCGAGTTTGGCCACCGGCCCGCTGACCAGGACCAGCACCCGTTGGTCGGCCGAAGCGACGTTTAATGCCTGACGAAAACTGTGAAAGTCCTCGATCACGGCCTTGCGCAGATCGGCGGTCGATTTATATTGTCTCGCGATACGCTCCGCTACGGCGATTTCATTACCTCTACCCATACTCATTTGCGGACCACGCCCGCCTCGGGTCAACTTCTCCTGCCCGTCAGGCGACAGAATGCAAAAAGCAGAGTTGGCGAATGCACCGTTCAAGAAACCTCGTACCCACTCTTGGTGCTGTTCGCTTTCGTATGAGTCGATTCGAACACAGACGAATTTGCGTGACACTTCAATGAACTTTTCGGACGCGAACAGACCGTTCTGCGTATGACTGTAGCCTGGTCAGAAGACCCCTGACACACCGCCGCATTGTGTCGCTGCTGCCACGAATATGATCGGACGCCCACTACGTATTCCCTCGGCCTGGGCCGTTTCCCAAGTCGTATACCAGGCGATCCCCGCTTCGCCGACATCCAGGTCGGACGATCCAACTTGAGCCAGACGACTCTGTGCTGTTAGCTGGGACGTCGACAATGTCATGAGTACGAAAAAGACAGCCGACCAAAAGGCCCTGGTTAGATTCATGCGAGGTTTCCTCATCGTATTTCGGTTCTTGCCGTATTGGACCACCATCAAGGGTACAGATATTTTCCCCATGGGTCGTCCCCTACGAATGAAAACGCGCAAATGGGGCGATTTCTACAGAGTTTCTCCAGCAACGCGAATTAGTTCAGACAAGGTCGAGGGCTTCATCTCAATTTGGGTATCTGAGGGTTTTCGCATCGCTCGCGACACTGGCTACGGCAGAATTTCCCATCTGCCAGCTCTACCGCAAGAACATTGTCAGAGCCGTTTTTGCCCCGTCGGTGTTCCGAAAAGCGGGCCGCATGCGTAGCAATCGTTTGAATCATCCTCGCTGTCTGTTGATAATTAGGACCGAACCCTAAAAAACAACTCTCTTTTTCGACACTCGGTCCCATCAATGCGAATAATAAAATCTGTACTGGTTTTCCTCGGAATTCTGGGGTCGATCGCATGCCCAACGAAAGCTCTGGCGGAGAGATTTGACTGGCAACGGTTTGAAGTCGCTGGTCGCCCGGCTTTCATGATCCTACCTGCCGTAGAGGAACGGCGATCGCCGTTGCCTTGGATCATGTACGCGCCCACGTTCAATCGAAGTCTGCCGAACGAGGCACATGAGGGTTGGATGATCGACCGCTTTCTTGATGCCGGGATCGCAATTGCCGGCGTCGACGTGGGCGAGTCCTACGGCAGTCCTACCGGACGGGCGACCTACACTGCGCTCTATAACTACGTCACCCAATCCAAACCGCGATTCGGCCCCCGCGCCTGTCTATTGGCGCGAAGTCGTGGTGGATTGATGCTCTACAACTGGGCAGCGGAGAATACGGAAAAGGTGGCGTGTATCGCCGGCATCTATCCGGTCTGTGACTTGCGTAGTTACCCTGGACTCAGCAGGGCATGTGGCGCCTACAAGATGACTGAGTCCGAACTTGCAGATTCGCTTGAATTACACAACCCAGTTGCCCGGTTAATGTCGCTGGGAAAGGCTAAGATCCCGATCCTGCATATCCACGGCGACGTCGATAAAGTCGTGCCGTTGAAGTCCAATTCTGGCGAGGTCGCCAAACGTTATCGAAGCCTAGGTGGCAGCATGGAACTGATCATCGCGCATGGTCAGGGACACAATATGTGGAACGGTTTTTTCCATTGCGACGCACTGGTCGAGTTCGTGATTGACCACGGCTCCACGAGACCACACCGTGCGCCGATGCCGATCGCCCGCTGGAGGTTCGATGAAGCCGAGGGCCAGATTGCGGCCGACTCGGTCGGCGGCCACCACGGAAAGATCGTTGGCACCAAAACAGTGACAGGAAAGAAAATCGCCGCTCGTCTTTTTGACCGCAAAGAGGGTGATCATGTCGTCATCGAGTACTCAAAGGACTTTGAACTTTCGACGTTCACTGTCGCCGCCTGGATCAAGTTGACACGTCCGCCGACGTTTTCCGGAATACTCGGCACACGATTTGGTGGAGAATCTACCTTTGACATGAAAGTGAATAGCGCCAAGGTGCATGGAGATATTGGCGACGGTACGAAGTGGATTGAGACGAAGGTCAACTTCTACGCCGACGACAAAGGTGCAAACGGGCAGGGTGGCGTCCTCGACCTCGACCGCTGGTACCACATCGTCTATGTCATTGATAACGAGGCGCAGAGATGCCGCCTTTATCTCGACGCGGATCTGAAGAAGACAATTCCGTTTGTAGGTACACCGCGGCTCATGAAACCGGGCCAACAAATGCGAATCGGCAATTCGTCGTCGGACGAGTTCATGGACGGTGTTATCGATGAAGTTTGCATCTGGGACCAAGCGCTTTCTGGAGAACAAGTGCGAGCGCTGGATGAATCTCTGTCATCGGCGGCCAACTAGACGCTGAATTGTCGGAATGGCGAACAACTCGGTGAAGTTGATCACATTCCAATCGACTTGGACGTGTGCAACTCCTCTTGCCATTGGGCGTAGAGGTCGCGCACAGCGTCGCGATTAGACTCCAGATCGTCGAGCGTCCAAGTGGTCGTGTCGATGGGTGGCCCAAAACAGCTGCGTCGATCGGTCGTTCCATGCATTGGAAGATTCACGTGTCGTCTTGCCATGCTATAATCTGGGACGATTTTGCCGCCAACATGAATCTTTGAAAGTCCTTCATCATGTCTGATGCCAACCGCCGCAGTTTCATTCAACGTTCCATTACAGGTGCCGGTCTTCTGGGAGTGGGTACTGCCTTGACTCGTTCTGCGGAGGATTGCATGGCAGATACGAAGAGTGACCTGGCTAGCATTGGAAAGACACCCCATACCCGATTCGCTGTCAATGTTGAAATGTGGTGGACGAAGCTTCCGTTTCTCGATCGAATTCGTAAGTCCGCTGAGCTTGGGTTTCCAGCGATCGAATTCTGGCCGTACAAAGGCAAAGACCTTAAGGCGATTGCTACCCTCACTAAACAATTGGGGATCGAGATTTCACAGTTTACGGCGTGGGGATTTTCTCCTGGAATGAACAATCCCAGTAATGAAGATCGATTCGTCGCCACAATTACCGAGGCATGTGAAGTCGCCCATCAACTCGATTGTCGCAAAATGACGGTTGTTGCCGGTAACAATCAGAGAGGGTTGACGCAGGATCTGATGCTCGAGCAGGTGACCAAGGCGCTGCGGCGAGTGGCACCCATCGCCGAGAAAGCCAAGGTAATGCTGATCCTCGAGCCGATGAACGGACGAGTGGACCATCCAGGACACTGTTTGTACGGCAGTGTGGATGCGGTCCAGATTTGCCGTGAGGTGAACTCCCCGATGGTGAAGATCAACTGGGATCTCTACCACATGCAGATCAGCGAAGGCGACTTGTGTGGAAGGCTTCGCGACGGTTTCGATCAGGTTGGGTACTTGCAACTTGCCGACCACCCCGGACGAAACGAACCCGGTACTGGCGAAATTCATTACAACCGTGTGCTGAAGGAAGCCATTCAACTCGGCTATCGGGATTTCGTCGGCTTGGAATGCAGGCCTCTGAAAGACGAGGTCAGTGCGGCCCGATCGGTTGCCGCCGCCGACATCTGGTAAATCGCCCGCAACTGAGCCGAAGGCGCTAGCCTTGGGTTCTGGCAAAATCACGCGATCTAACGACAAGACCCGAGGCTAGCGAGTTCGGCTCAGTTGCACCCACCCACCGATCGCAACTTGACAATCACCGGTTAATTGTATCACATTACGGATACAATTGTACTTTTGAGGAGTTGCCGTGCATATCGAGATCTCGCTCCAGGACGGCGTCCCAATCTACCGGCAGATTGTGAATCAGGTGAAGTACCACATCGCTTCCGGGCGGCTCGATGCGGGCGCCGAGTTGCCGCCGATTAGGACGCTTGCCGAACAGTTGTTGGTGACGCCCAACACGGTCGTGAAGGCTTACGGAGAGTTGGAGGCGGAAGGACTCGTGTTTAAACGCCGAGGCGCCGGAACATACGTGGCCGACATCCAGTTACCGTTAGCGCGGAAGGAACAGAAAAGAATATTGACTCAGCGTGCGGATGCGTTGCTTGCCGAGGCAAGTCAATTGAATTTTACGTTTGAAGAGATCATCGATTTGCTCCACAAACGACAGGCTGCGTTCAAGGCGGTATCAAGGGAGAGTAACAATGTCTGAAAACATCGTGAACGTATGCGAATTGTCGAGGCAGTTTGGCAAGACCCTGGCACTTGACCACGTAAATCTGGACTTACAACCTGGACTTGTCTATGGACTCGTCGGGGCCAATGGCGCAGGCAAGACCACCCTCATCAAGCATTTTTTGGGACTGCTAAAGGCAGAGCAAGGGTCAGTACGAGTCTTTGGTATGGATCCGGTGAAACGGCCGGTTGATGTGCTGCAGCGAATTGGATACCTGTCAGAAGACCGAGAGCTGCCCGAGTGGATGCGAGTTGATGAGTTGATGCGTTACACAAGTGCCTACCACCCGACGTGGGATTCCTCTTACGCACGCGAATTGCTCGATACCTTCCAGCTTGACGAAACAAAGAAGGTCAAGCAGTTGTCCAAGGGAATGCGAGCGCAAGTGGGACTTATCGCGGCCGTGGCGCACCGCCCGGACCTACTCCTGTTGGACGAACCCTCCACGGGCCTGGATGCGGTCGTGCGTCGGGACATCTTGAACGCGATCATCCGCATGGTGGCGGACGATGGCCGCACGGTCATCTTCTCGTCGCATTTGCTGGACGAAGTTGAGCAAATGTCGGACTACGTGTTCATGATCGACCAGGGGTCTCTGGTCCTGCAGGGCAGCCTGGACGAAGTCAAGGAGTGGCATCCATCGTTGAGTGTTCGGTTTACCCCGGATCGAGACAGACTTCCTTCGATCGACGGACTGCTCGCCGCCGAGCGACGAGGCGACAGTTGGAAAATCGTCTGCAACGGTGCCAAGGAGCAGGTCCTGGAGTCGTTGCACTCAATCGGCGGCGAGGTGACGCATTCACGTAACGCCTCACTGCAAGAGATATTCGTCGCTCGAGTTGGTCGCAACCAACTATCTGTTTCTGAGGAGTGTTAACTGATGGGAACTCCAATTCAAGCGATGATTTGGGAACTTTGGCGGACAAGTCGAGTCTCGCTGCTCATCCGCTCGACCTGGATGTTGGCGATCGTGGTACTCGTTCAGTGCTACCTGTCGTTCACATCCGTGGCGGTCGACGACCCACAAACCCAGGTATTCGTCGGAATATCGATCGTCATTCTGGTGGCGATGAGTATCGCTTCACCACTCTGGATAGTGGAGATCGACCGCACCGTGCTGGGATTTAGCTTTCGCTTGGGATTCACTCGCCCTGTCACGACGACAACCCTAGTGGCCGTGCCCATGTTGTACACGATCGTGACTTCCGTCTTCTGTTACTTGCTGTCCGCGTCTTTGTTGGGGTGGTTCTCGGGCACGTCCATGCCGTTAGTCGCCCAAGCGACGATTGTTGCCAGTGTGGTCACTTGTTTCGTGGCCGCGACTTGGACGCCGACGACGCATGCCGGAAAGGCGATGAGTCTGTTGACAGTGGGGATATTGATGATCGGTTGCTCCCTGTTGTTTCATTCGCAGCACAACACTTCGACGCCGATACTGTACGCGATGGGAGATCCAGAATATTTCAACATGGGCTGGCGACATTACGCGGTGATTCTGGCAACACCACTACTCGCATTTGTTGTGACCGTCCGAGCTGTTGATCGGCAGAGGCACGGTGAACGGCAACGTATCGGGACTCGCCGCCGGCTGATTTTTGCGGCAACGCCGAAGCGGCTGCCTCCGTTTCGCAACCGTTTCACGGCGCAATGTTGGTACGAGATGCGGAATTGTGGCCTGGCGGTCTTTCTAGGCGGACTGGTTGTCGCTTCATTGGTACTGACATTCGTCAGCATTGTGTCGCGACTCGATCCTGGCTGGGACGCCGCACCGGTTGTCTGGTTGGTCGCCCTAGTCGTGTGCCCATTCGTTTGTCAGCTCATCGCCGCCGACCGTGCACTCGGGATTCGTCGGAGACACGGCGCGATTTCGTACTCTTCATTTGACGCGACTCGAGCGATGTCGAGTGATCGATTGATCGCCAGCAAGCTGCTCGTGATCGCCGCCTGTTCTCTGGTCGGATGGTCGTCGATGGCGATTGCTGCCGGATTGCATTCGATTCTGGCTGACAACTGGCACCTTTGGGGACGAATCGGCGAAGCTGCCTCCCGCTTGGTGGGTGGCGTACCGGTCTACTGGTGGGTTGCTGCTCTGTTGAGCACTCCATTGCTTTACATCAGCAGCAGCACCATCCTGTTGGCGTTCGGACTATGGGCCCCACGGCACGGCAAGTCATTCTCGACTGTGGCGATCATCCTCTACGCCCATGGTATTCTTGCCATTTGGGATGCTAACCACGATTGGATGCTCCGCCATCTGTGGACGGCGTGCGGATATACGCTGGCCGTAGTGATTGTTGCCGGCTGCCTCATCACGCTCAGGAGAGCCTCCGCCGCTGGACTACTCGGCAAGTGGCTCTTTGGAAGCGCATTCTGCCTGTGGATTGTCTACGTCGTACTGATGATCTCACTTTCGCTCAACGTCGAGTCCGCAGACAAATTTCCGCTGGCAGCGATCGTGCTCGGCGGCTCCCTGCTTCTTGTTCCGTTAGCCGCTACCGCCGCCGCGCCGCTCGCATTGGCTTCCTATCGACACGGCTGAACAGCCGACATCGACACGTGGTGTCTTTGTGTGAGCACACATTGTTTTCTCACACGAAGAGACGGCGACCGTCGTGGCGTTAGGAAAGATTGGGAAAGCAGATGAGCGGATCCTGCCCGCGCTGATTAAAGTGTCCAAGTCTGATCCTAATTTTCATGTACGGCTGATGGCTCGCAGGCTAGTGCCCGTGGTGGAGAACATGAAAATTGCCGCCGTGCCGGTGACTCGTTTTCGCACTTGGTCCGACACCACTGGTCGATTTAAGACAAAGGCTGGATTTGTAAGAATGGAGGGGCGGGAAGTTGTACTGAATACGGCCGATGGTCGCACAATCCGCGTTCCAGTCGAAACGCTCAGTCCAACAGATATGCAGTACTCCACCAAAACGATCCACGTCCGAATCCCGAAAAATCCCGAGGGGATTACGGTGCTGAAGGATCGCGCTCGGGTCTCCTTGGGAGGGCACCGCAATCACACTTATTGTGTTGAATTCTCGAATGATGGCCGGCTGATCGCGTCGGGCAGTTACGACGAGACGATCAAGATCTGGGATGCGGCAACCGGTGTTCTGCTGAGGGAACTCGAAGGCTTCGACCGCAGCGCTAGAATCTACATTGCCGTCGGTGCTGCGATCTACATGACAATACCGTTCACCGAACCATTGCCCGCCGACACACTACTTGTTCTTGCCGGTAGGTTCTTCAAAAATCCACCGACAGAAGCGGCCTCCATTCGAAGCGGTGAAAAAAACCCCGCGGATGTTCGTGACCGAACGCGCTAGCGTTGGGCAAAACGAAGCCCGCTGGTCTAACGCCGAGGTCTCAGAACACGGTACGCGTGCGGGTCGTTGATTTGGCGCTGAATACTGACAATCCTCACCCGCCTTGTGCCGAGGGATTTGCGGATTGGCAACTATTTGTGCGATCTGGTCGCAGTCGCATTAGCCGTTTTCCCAGTTCCATTGAGGACCATCGCCCGATACGCTCGCCAGCCGGCCAGTTGTAAGGGCGTAAGCGTTGGTCGCTTTCGCATCACGTAACGGGATTGTTCCCGATCCTGGCTCAACAGTCGAGCGCGGTGCTCTACAGCGCGCAGCCAACGCCGGGTTTTTCGCGGGAGGTTGACATGATCGTTGACCACCAATCCTGTCACTTCCTGGCGGTGGTGCCGACGGCGGACGTTCATTTTCTTTCCGCGATGTACTTGGTAGCCTGCTTCGCGAACAGCTCTGCGAACAAACGCTCGAATGTAGCGGATCTTTTCAGGGTGTTTACGTAGCGTGAATGGTGGGGCCGGGCCACTGCGAATGCCCCAATCTTCCTCTGCTTCCTGCGAAAACGAAATCGTTATGTCGTCCGCATATCGCGTGTAGGCACCGCCGATAGCGTTTATCATTCCCGCCAGGCGAGAGTCCAAAAGGTAGTTGATCGTGTTGCTAAGCCGCGGACTCGTCGGCGCACCTTGCGGCAAACCACCATTATAGGTGCAGAGACGAGTGAGGATCTTGGCGGCGGGACGGTTCCAACCAATTCGCCGAAAATACCTTTTCACACGATGCTCGCTCGTTGATGGAAAGAAATCGACAAGGTCAAATCGCATCACCACGTCCTGATCTTGATGCGCGGAGGCATTCGTCACAATCGAGCGTCGTCGCTCGAAGCCGTGCGCTGCTGGATGAGCACGCAGCCGCGCCAACAGGCGGCGGAGAATCCGCCGCTGCAGCTTTTTCAGCTCGTCGTTCGGTGCAAATATCTTCCTTCTGCCGCCTGACCTCTTCGAGATCGTAAACTCGCGATACTGTGGCTGGAAGCGGCGAATGTCGCGGCGTTCGATGTCGAGCCGACGAGCCAATTCACCGACGCCATGCCCACGGCCCCAGAGTAACCAGCCGATAAGACCCATTGTCATGCGCCTCAAATTCTCACGAGGAAACGTCAGGAGTAAAATCAGGGTGCCGCGTGCCACTTCCGACCGCACGACACCCTGGCTGTCTTGCTAGTCGCTGTAAGGGCAAGGTGCACCTTGCCACCTACTGCGCCGATTTTACTAAAGCCCATTGGGACCCGGGCGACGAATCATCGACCTGCGCTCGACTGGCGAGCACCGCCAAAACAGCTAGCCTCATCATCGGGTAGTCGCAATGCCCGTATCAATGGCCGAAAGGCATCCTGAGCCGAAGGCGCTAGCCTCGGGTTTTTCGAAATCACACGGTACTTGGTGAAGACCCGAGGCTAGCGAGTTCGGCTCAGTGGATGTTGTCAATTTGATATCGAGTGATGTCGATTTGATTGCGCTATCGCGGAACTAGTCGCTGGATTGTCAGCGGCCGAACGGGTGTCGATCATGCGTAATTCGTGGTGGGAATAATAGTTACGCTGAATGTTTGTAAATGGACCGCGTACATGGCGCAGACGTTGCAGTTTTGCCACGCACCGCTCTTACTATACTTCCCGCATACTGGAGATCCACGAATGAGATTCAGCAAGAAAATGACACTAGGTTTGGCCGCAATCACGATGGTTAGCGCGCTGACAACTCAGACCAACGCGGAACATACCAAGACCGAAGAGACGCAGCGACATCTTGATCGACTCGCGGTCATTATGCAGGGCCAATCGCGAGAACTCATCAGAGAATTTGGCCTGCATTACCGCCGCAAGTCAGGATACGCTCATTTACGAGCGGATGCCTGGCAACTCTATCGCGCTGTGACTCACATCCATACGGTCGTCCATCATTCAGGGGACGTTCATCATTTGAAATCCGACGTCGAGCGCGCCGACAAGATCTTCCACCATCTCGAGGAAGTGCTGGACAAGACGGAGCTGTCGCTCAATGGGACTACGCAAGGCGATACCATCCACGTACTGGAACTGATGGAAGAACTGGAGAAGAATCTCCATCATCTGCAAACCGACGTGGACAAACTGGACGAGGACTATCACCAGGGTATTGGCCCACGTCACGTCGGACGTGTGAATCCATACCACGGCAGCTACCATGAAACTAGTTTCCGAAACGTTCACAGCGGGTACGAATGGTGCCCGAGCGTAAGGTCATATAGTCGCGCCTGCGTCAATAGTCGATGGGGGCGCTAGTCCAGAGCTGCCACTTACTGCGTAAGGGAAAACGGGAAGGCGTACGCTCTGCCGCCTGATCTTAGCCCCAACGGACCTAAGGCGTGCGTCATCCCGTCCCAACCGCCCGGCTGGTCGAGGTAGTTCTGCTCGCGTAGTCGCCGCTGACGACCCGCGTCATTCACAACCCGCCAAGAGGATCGGCGAAGAGTGAATGAAGAGGTGAATTGGTCGATCGTGCCCGTCATGGACCTTGCTCGATCTGATAAACTCAGGGGATTCGAAACCGTTGAACTGCAAGTTGTAAAGACAATCGCATGATAAAAAGGATCGCGAGTTTATCTTTCCTCGTTTTGTCTTGCCTTATTCTGTTTTGCCTCGCTTTGCCCTCATGCGGTCACCTGGGTCAAAGACTACTTCATATTGAAATCGAATTGGATGGACAAGTGACGTTCGAGGGTATTCGGGGCGTGCCCGATAATATGCCCGTCGACGAAATGTGGGACGTATTGGGCGATGTCCACTTTGAGATTGACGAAGACGCGGTCGGCCACTTGGACGCGCCCACTCAAGATTTGAACGGTAGTATTGTCGTTCGAATAAAACACGTCGACGACGAATTGGGTATGGCGTCGCTTTCGTCGCTGTCACTCAGTCGAGAGGCGATCGGATCTTCGTGGTTGCTCGGCGATGGTGAAACGGATCGTGTCAAACGGGCAAGCGCCAAATGAGTGATTCGTCATTGCGTGCGACGATGACCGGTATTGACACATGGAGACGAGGCGTCCGTTCGCACCCGACGGAACTTTCTGTATCGAACGGCTGCGAAGGACCGCGTATCTGAAGCTTCGCGGGCATGAAGTCTGAAAACAATGCTGAATCCGAATCGCATTACCTACGCCGTTGAGTTGCAACGGCGTAGTTATGGACTGTTGAAATGGATGACCGGCGCCGTTCGCGAGAATATCATCAACTTCAATACGGCGCACACCTACTCGTCCCTGCCTGAGGCGGCCGAGAAGTGGATTGTCGAGCACTACGAGAACATCCCGCCATCCGCCCGACCCCAACGAGATGATCTTGCGGAATTCTACGCCTTCTTTTCCACCTATTTGGAAAACTCATTTGTCTTGGTTCGTGACGCTGGTAAACAGCTCTACTCGCCAGACGCCCATTGCTTTTGTCCGATCTGTAGCTGGTTGATCGAGTCGCCCAATTTTAAAACGAAAAAGCCTAACGCGACTGACAAGCGGCGGGCGCGAAAGATGAGGATGGCCGCTGTGAAGGGCATGGCAGCGTCGCTGAACGTGATTCTCAACGAGAAAGAGGTCGCTGCCATCGTGGACGATTCCAGTCAAAGGAAAACGACCTCGTTGATTGCCTACGCGGACGATTTGCTAAAACGCATCAACGGCATCGCCGCCGGACCGGCTGTACTGGTGTTGTGGCGTGGTTTTGCTTGGACGAGCGAGGGCTCGCCAAAGAAGCGGTTTCAACTCTCGGCGAAAATGATCTTGGAAACAGAGAAGCAACTGCGAGAGACAGTTCTAATAGCTGCCAGCTGAGATGAAGTTCTGCCGAAGAATCTCAAACGCGTCCCTCGCTGACGCTTCGGGTTACGATTTTCGTTTTTTTTTTGGCCACCGCCATCAAATACACCGTGGCGCTTTACCCAGTTTGAGCGTACGATTAAGGTAAACTGGATTCCTAACGCAGTATTGTCACGTTGTCGCTCCAGCGTAGCAAGCACGGCCGTTTGCGTGGAGAGAAATCCAATATGATCAAGTTCTGGCAGGTCGCGGCGTTCGTGTTCTTCGGTCTGCCTATCACTGCATTAACCGCTGCCGATAGCGACCTTCTTTGGTCACTTCGCAAGCCATCACGACCCAAGCCGCCGTCAGTATCGTCGCTCAAACTCGCATCGCAGGTTCGCAATCCAATCGACCGTTTCGTATTGGGACGGTTGGCGGACACTGGTTTGGAAGTCGCACCAGAAGCCGACCGTCGAACGCTTGTTCGCCGAGCGTACTTTGATTTGATCGGTTTGCCGCCGAGTCCAAGACAAGTTGAATCATTTATTCAAGATGAATCAAACGACGCTTGGCCGCGGCTGATTGACTCGTTATTGGATTCTAGACATTACGGCGAACGCTGGGGGCGGCACTGGCTGGACGTCGTTCGCTATGCGGACAGCGGCGGCTACGAAACAGACATCTACTATCGCAACGCCTGGCGATATCGTGATTACGTCGTCAAGAGCTTCAACGACGACAAGCCTTACAATATCTTTGTTCAAGAACAAATTGCGGGCGATGAATTATGGCCGGACGATCTCGATCTCGATCCGCGCCGCGTTTACATCGTTTCCGAGAAAAAGCTGCGTCACTTGGAGGCAAGAATTGGCACGGGCTTCTATGCGCTCGGGCCGCGAGTTCATGAATCGGCGCTTGACGCCAAGCGACTCGCCTACGAAACGTTGACCGATTGGGTTGACACGACAGCGTCCGCTTTCATGGGTCTGACCGTCGGTTGCTCACGCTGCCACGATCACAAGTTCGACCCGTTCACCCAAAAGGATTATTTCTCGTTGCAGGCGATCTTCGCCACAGCTCGTGAGGTTGAACAACCATTGTGGAATGCGATGGGAGAAGCAGATTGGCGGGGGTCTTATCCGCGTGTGCTGGCCGTAGTAGAAGCCCGTAAAGCCTACCGGTTGTTCGATGCTCAAACGCGGAATGCGCCGCTTTCTCCCGAACAAGAGACGCGCAAGCAACGATTAGTGGCGGCAATCGGTCAAGCCGTCTTGGCGCTACCCGAACGGACTGGCGGGCAGTCAACGATTCCCTATGACGGATTGATGCACATCCCCACGGTCAGCATCCTCGGCCGCGCGCATCCGTCGCTGATCAAACCCGTGCATCTGCTCGAGCGAGGTGAGCTTGGCCAGCCTGGGGAAATCATGCAGCCAGCCCTGCCGGCGGCCCTCGCGTTAGCCACCAAGAGTTCACCGCTACTTTCAGATCCGTTCGCAGCCCGCAAGCAACTCGCCCTTTGGTTGACAAAAGAAGACCATCCGCTGACCGCTCGAGTCATGGTGAATCGCATCTGGCATTGGCACTTTGGCCGCGGAGTTGTGGCGACGCCGAATGACTTTGGCAATATGGGTCAATCGCCGACTCATCCGAAGTTACTCGATTGGCTCGCGAGCCAATTCGTCGACGGGGGGTGGAAAATCAAAGACCTACATCGCTTGATCATGAACTCAGCCACGTACCGACGTAGCGGCCAGTTCGGAGGCATGCGATCGCTTGTTGAAGATCCCGACAACCGACTGTTGTGGCGAATGAATCGTCGTCGTCTCGAAGGCGAAGCGCTTTGGGACTCGGTGCATTCAGCGGCTGGAACAATCAACCTAGCGTTGGGTGGACCACCTATCGCTCCGCCGTTGGCCGGAGACGAAATCGCCTCGCTGCGAGAGAAGTGGCATTGGGTCGTCTCGGCGGATCCTGCCCAGCACACGCGCCGCGGCATTTATATTTTGGTCCGACGCAACTTTCAATTCCCGATGTTCGATGTCTTTGACGCGCCGGTCACCGCGGTGAGCTGCCCGGTTCGAGACGTGACCACCGTTGCGACACAAGCGTTGTGGGGCCTCAATAACCATACGGTCTTCCGCCAGGCCATGCAGATGGCCGGCCGAGTTGTGAAGGAAAGTGGTGAAGTCCGATCCGATCAGATTGATTGCGCGTGGCGCATCGCACTAGGCCGACCGCCCACCAGCGATGAATCCCTATCGGCGCTGCGTCTGCTCGAAAACCTGGAAAAGGCGTCGACCGTGCCATTGGAGCAACCACCAGAGACGCTGAAGGCGATCTCGCCTGATCGTGCCCAAGCTCTTGCCAAGCTCTGTCTCGCTTTGTTCAACTTATCGGAATTTGCCTTTGTCGATTGAAATTGGGCCTATCGCCTGCCACCCGAGAAATATTGGCGAGTAGGAGTTTTGTCATAAATCCTCTCCGAGCACGTCGTGATTTTCTATTCCAAGGTGGACTCGGTTTCGGTGCGCTCGCGCTAGGCGATATGCTCAATGCGGAAGACACTGAATCGCGATCCCTAGCTCTTGCACCACGTCCGTCACACTTTCCAGGTACGGCCAAGAGCGTCATTTTTCTGTTCATGCAAGGCGGCGCAAGTCACCTTGAAACGTTTGATCACAAACCACTCTTGACGAAGTACGACGGACAATTGCTTCCGCAGAGCCTTCAAGATTTCGACTTGGCTCAGATCAACACGGCCGACTCGAAAGTCATGGCGCCGCAGTTTCCATTCCGAAAATACGGCGAAAGCGGCGTCGAGATTTCCAGCCTTTTTCCCCGCTTGAGCCAACACGCCGACAAAATGGCGATCGTTCGCTCAATGCATCATGAGCTGTTCATCCACGGCTCGGCGATGGTCATGCTGCACTCGGGAACCAGTTTACTTGGCCACCCGAGCGTCGGTGCTTGGGTGGTGTACGGTTTGGGAACGGAAAGTAACAGCTTACCGGCCTATGTTGCGATGACCGACGGGATGTTTCGCAACGGCGCATCGATGTACTCGTCAGGGTTTCTTCCCGCCGTCTACCAAGGGGTCGATATGCGGGCCGAGGGAACGCCCATTCAAAACTTGCAACGTCCACCTGCTATCGACGCCAACCAGCAACGGTTATTACTCGACCAGATCAAGACTTGGAACCGCGAACATCTGCAAACGCGTCCAGGAGACAGCAGACTGGCTGCGCGGATTGCTAACTATGAACTAGCTTTTCGTATGCAGACAGCCGCCCCCGAGCTGATTGATCTCTCCACCGAAACAAAAGCGACGCACGAACTATACGGCATCGAAGGTGGGCCGTCGGAAAGATTCGGAAAAATGTGCCTGATGTCGCGGCGGATGGTCGAGCGAGGTGTGCGTTACGTGCAACTGATCTGCGGCGGATGGGATGCGCACGGCGATTGCAAAGGAAACCATCAATCGCAGGCACAGAAGATCGATCAGCCCATCGCCGGACTGATCGCTGATCTCGAGCAACGCGGTTTGTTGGACGACACGTTGCTGGTCTGGGTTGGCGAATTCGGACGCACTCCGATCCGTCAAGGCTCCAACGGTCGCGACCATCATCCGTACGGGTTCAGCGCTTGGCTAGCCGGTGGAGGCGTGGTTGGCGGCAAGACGATCGGTGCCACTGACGATTTCGGATTTAACGCAGTGGAAGACCGTGTTCACGTCAACGATCTGCACGCCACGATGCTCGGGCTGCTCGGCTTGGATCACGAGCGACTCACTTACTACTTCGAGGGCAGAGATCGTCGACTCACCGACGTCGGTGGCGAAAACAACTTGGCGTCCCGGTTGATTCGAGCCTAAAGGCAAGACTCGCTCGGCTGATTTGACGGCTGTGTTACGGTCAATGCCGGTAGCCGTGGGTGCTGCCCACAGAACACGGTTTGTTACACCCCTTCTTGCAAAATGAGAATTCTAGCAAAGCGAGAAATTCAGCGACGCGGAAGGAATGGGTTGGGACGTTCGATACCCATTTCGTGAATCTGCAGCGCTCCACGGTCCGCGGCGAGCACGGCGAAAAAACATCTCGAGTTTATCTTCCGGACTCGATTTCCACTCGAGCTCGATGCGAAATCGTTGGCGGTTCAGTTTCTCGTGTTTCGCTGGAATTTGGACAGTCGCCGGTCATCTCGGCGAATTACGGGGCCCCGCCAATCCACTGCTATTCGCGCCTTCATCCATGCTCTTATTCACTATTTTGTTCATCATTCCACCTCGCGAACGTTGGGAAAAAAACGAATGGCCGACCAGGAAATCGCGACCTGAGAATGGCGATCGGGTACATCATCATTGCAAACTAGGAGATCCATGACAACAATTTCCACCGTTGGGCGAACTTCGGCGATAATCACGAACGGCGGGAAAAATGAAGAGACGAACCTTCTTGAAAGCGGCAGTCGTACTCTCGGCAGTGCCAGGTACACGAATAGGAGAGGCAGCAACATCAGAAGAAACTGAAGGTGTTGCCGAACTTACTGAACGCCTCAACCCGAAGATCCGCGAGGCGCGAGAAGTCGCGATGAAGATCCTCAAGCCGTCGGAAAAGGAACTATCACGAGGATTGCAGTTGCACGCCGAGTCGGTTGTGTTTGACGCTTACGGTTTCTCACCGCGGGCGGCGATCGACGGTGCGGCGTATGCAGCGGCAGTCGCAGCGGGGGCGTCGGACCTTGAGCTCCGCGATCTACGCGAAGAGATGTCGATGACTCGCTACGTCCACAATCCGGCTGAGCAGCGAGAGTATCGCGACGCTTGGCGAGCTTCTGGCGTGACGTGCATTTTTCAAAATGCAGGAGAGGAGGGGCAGGACCCGTTGCGGTTGGTGAAACGACTGGCACGGTTTACCTACGCCACCGATATGCTCCGTGACTTAGTTGCGAAGGCAGCTGTCCCCGACGACGTTCTCGACGCCAAACGTCATGGCCGTCACTGTCTCTACTTTTCGGGCAACGGTGTGCCGCTCACGCAACAGTGGGTTTCCGTGCCGGACGAACTACGCTACCTGAGAGTGTTCTATCAATTGGGCATCCGGATGATGCACCTGACGTACCAGCGTCGGAACATGATCGGTGACGGGTGTGGTGAAAAGTCGGACGCTGGTTTGAGCGACTTCGGACGTCAAGTCATTGCAGAGATGAATCGGGTTGGTGTGATTCCGGACTGCGCCCATTCTGGTTGGCGAACGAGCCTAGAGGCTGCCGAAGTTTCGGGGAAGCCGGTCGTCGCTAGCCATACAACGTGTACAGCGCTCGATGCGAATCCCCACGCTCGCAGTAAACCTGACAACGTGATTAGGGCCATCGCTGACTCGGGTGGCTATGTCGGGATTTGCTGCATTCCACGTTTTCTGCGAGGCAAGGGCGATATTTCCGCGTTGCTTGACCACGTTGACTATGCGGCGAGAAAATTTGGTGCAGACCACGTCGCGATTGGAACGGATGTCTCCTATTCGTCTCAGAACTCTGCCGAAGAACGAAAAAAAGTTCCTCGTCTACCAAAGGGCCGAACGGAATTCCGCTCGCTTTGGCCTGCCGATACTTTTCAGACAACGCAGCAAATGACGGACAGCGTTGCCTGGACAAACTGGCCGCTCTTCACCGTTGGCTTGGTTCAACGCGGGTACTCCGATGAAGAGATTCGCAAGATCATCGGAGGCAACGTGATCCGCGTGACACGCGATGCTGTTGGGCGAACCCAATGATGACAATGTGGATCACAACCTAAAGACTTTGACCGAGGCGTGGAAGAGAATATGAGCGAGAGATGCGGCGGCGACCGCTAGTTTTCGTCTCTTCAACGATGTGGCAATTAAATGGACCCTGCCCGGGTGTTATTGACTGGGCGACGGCTTTCAGGCTACCGCCTTGAGCCCGCATGTCACACTTTTGCGCGACGGGGGCCCCTAGGTTGGGTTCGATGACCCAATAATAGATGGCTCGCGGGTCGGGACCCGCCCCAATAAAATGGTACTCGACTGAAAAAAGCATGCACGTACCGGTAGGTAGAGACTGGGGCAGCGCTACGCACGTCGTCAGTTTTACTTCACGCTGGACGGCTGTAGCACGCGTGTCGGAGCGTCCGGACGATGGACGCACGACTGGGTCCGGGTACTCGTTCGCGCCACTGTTCGACGAGTCAGAAACGGCGCCGGCGTCTCTGTCGGTACGTTCGTATGACGAATCATCACCGTTGTACGAATCACCGTTGTACGAATCACCGTTGTACGAATCACCGTTGTACGAATCGTTCGAGGTCAAAGCGTCACTATTTTCGTCCCCGGACTGAGTTGTCGGATCTGAGGTCGCAGTCTCGGTTGTCGGTAATGGGTCGCAACCGCCGGCGAGCAGTGCGGACGCCACGATGCAGACAATAGAGCATCTCATTACAGTTCTCCGAGAAGGACGAAAAGATTCGAGAATCAGATCGCTAGCAATCTAACAGGTATCTTCGACTCCAGCGAATGTTCGCCGATACTCGTAGACATTCCTATTCTCGGCCTTGAAACTCGGTGCGCGGTTCCCGATTTCGGCCATGAGGCCCGGGTCGAAAGTCAATGTCGGCTGGCTGCGGTGATCGTGTCAAGTCACGAAGTCGCTGTTGGTTCCGAACTTAGATCAGCTCTCGAATCGGCTCGCGGTAATCGACAAGGAATTGCGGCCGGCCGTTCGGATCCACCAACTGCGGCTTGGTGACGTCGATTCCCAAGTTGTGATACAAGGTGGCGAACACTTCTTGAAGGTGGACGGGACGCTCAGCTACGTGTTCCGCGTTCTTTGACGAAGCACCGATCGCCTGGCCGAGTCTCATTCCGCCTCCAGCCAAAAATCCCATAGCGAGTTGTAACCAGTGGTCGCGCCCCGAACCTGGGTTGATTCGAGGTGTGCGGCCAAATTCACCCCACATTACGACCGTTACGTCTTGGTCCATACCGCGCTCATGGAGATCGTCGAGAAGCGAGCTGAGGGCTTTGTCGAGTTTTGGCAACTGCGTGCGCAGGTGACCGAAGTTGTTTCCGTGCGTATCCCAACTGCCCCAGTTGAACGATACGGCACGTACGCCTACTTCGACCAATCGCCGCGCCGTCAAAAACATTTTTCCGTCATTGTTGCCATAGCGTTCACGGACTTTTGCGTCTTCCTTATTCAGGTCCAGAGCGTCGGCAACTCTTCCTGATGTGACGACATCGACGGCACGTTGAGTGTACGCATCTAGCGCGTCCATCTGGCCAGTGCGGTCCATGTCGCGCCGCAATCGATCCAGTTGGCCAAGAAGCGCGGTGCGCGATTCCAATCGGTCGGCGGTCATCGCGCCACTGAGTTTTAGATCACCGCCTTGAGGCTTGTAGGGCTTGTACACCGGACCCAAGTAACCTGGGTAGCTGCCGTTGTAGCTTATGCACGGTGGAGCACCGCTGTCGGATGGACCGAGCAGTCGTGCGGCGACGCTACCGATAGAAGGGCGACCGCCTATGTTCTGTAGATCTTTGCGAGGATATCCCGTCTGGGTATGGAAATCGGAATGGTCGCTGATCATTCCGACTAGAGATCGCAACACGGCAAATCGATCCGCCATCGTCGCCAGTTGGGGAAAGTGTTCACAGATGTCCAGACCGGGCACGTTTGTTTTGATCGGGGAGAACTCGCCTCGAAACTCGCTTGGTGCGTTCGGTTTCAAATCGAACATGTCCTGATGCGAGGGCCCACCACTTAAGTGAATGTTGATGATCGCCTTGTTGGACGATCCGATTCCAGCGTGCGCTTCGACTCGGAACAAGTCGGCCAACGTGAGACCTCCAATTCCCAACGCACCTGCCTGGAAGAAACTTCGTCGGGAAATGCCATCACAAAAACGGTTCTTTTTGTCGGCCCAGATCGTCAACATTTTGCACCTCACTGCATATCGGTCTACTCGAAGACGGTGTTGCACTCCTCTTTTTTAGTTGATGCGTCTATTACAAATCAACATCGATTGATGCGTTTTGGGGGATTTCGCCGATTCACGACTCTCTTTTGTCTACCCAGTCCGACGAAACGGTCAACTTGCGCTGTCTTACGACACCGGCATCGCCAGTGTTTTTGAGCCGAACGCGCTTGAATCACGAGACCAAATTGTTTTGACCTGCCGTCAGCTACGGATATCTTCATGGAAGATACCTGTCACCCATCCTGTAGGAGGCTCTCCCATGTCTCGTAGTACTCGCCGTGGATTTATCCAGCAATCGGCCGCCGTCGGCATTGGTCTAAGCATTGTTTCCAGTCCTGGCAGTCGAGCATTTGCCGCTAACGACAAAATCAGTGTCGCCTGCATCGGTGTTCGTGGGCGGGGAAACTCGGTAATGCAGAGTTTTGCGGCAGAACCGGATTGCGAAGTCACCCACATCTGTGACGTGAGAGAACCGATCCGTCGCCAACGGGCTGCGGAGATGAAACAACGGACCGGTCGCATGCCGAAACTGGTCAACGACTACCGCACATTGCTAAACGACAAATCCGTGGATGTATTCATGGTGGCAACTCCGGATCACTGGCACGCGCTGCTCACCATCGACGGCTGCCTGGCCGGCAAGGACGTGTATGTCGAGAAGCCCGCCAGCCATAACATTTTGGAAGGAAAGGTCGCGGTCGCCGCTGCTCGCAAGAACGACTGCATGGTGCAAATGGGCACGCAGATCCGTAGCGCCTCCTTCCTGCGTGAGGCTGTTGAATATGTGAAGAGCGGTGCGATGGGTAAGGTGATCACCGGAAAAGCGTGGGAAACAAACCGCAACGGCGCCGTGCATCTAGCGGCTGACGGCGAGCCGCCCACCGGACTCGACTATGAAATCTGGCAGGGGCCGGCCCCTGAACGACCCTATAACCCATCGATCGTCGGGAGCGCATGGCGATGGCTCTTCGACTACGGCACTGGAGATTTGGGCAACGACGGTGTCCACCGCATCGATTATTGTCGACACGTGATGGGCCTGGAGGGAATGCCCGATGCGATCTGCTGTTCAGGTGGTAAGTTCTTCTTCGAAGACGACCAACAGTGGCCTGACACGATGTTCATCAACTACGAATATCCCGGCAAGGTGCTACAGTACGAAATGCGATTATGGTCGAAGCCGAAACTTTTCGGGGCCACCGAAGGTGCAGTGGTCTACGGCGAGAACGGTTCCTTGCTGTTGACGAACACGTCTTGGAAGGCCTACGACCACGCTGGAAAACTCGTCAAACAGGGCAGCAGTGATGCGGGACAGCAGGCACACATCCGCAATTTCCTGGACGCCGTTCGCAGTCGCAAACGTGAGTCGCTCAACCAGGAGATCTATTCCGGGCATGTCAGTTCGGTGATGTGCCACGCCGGGAACATTTCCTGGCGGACAGGCAAGAAATTGCGGTTCGATTCAAAGACAGAGACGTTCGACGACAATGAAGCCAACCAATTTGTTGGCCGCGAGCACCGCAAAGGCTTCGAGCTACCAGACATCACTTAACTCTGTACTCTGATCTTCAAAACGCAGGCGGAATGTGTCGCACGTCACAAACATCACCGTGCCAGCAGACTATTCTTCGAGCGATGCCGAAGCTGCTTCGGCAAATTTTGCGCTGTCATCGCGAGGAACTGTTCATGAATGCGGACGAAAAAACAGCGGACTCACCTGTTCGCCGAGGCCGACGCGTCACAGCGGTCTTGTTCGCTCTCGTGGCATTCGTTCTCACGGTGTGTGGGATCTACTCCAACTGGGAATCCTGGAATGTTGACTGGTACGAGCGTACATTTTGGCCGGACAACAGCATAGAAGTCGTGGACGACAATTCTGAGCTGTTTGCCCCATCCGTACCCACTTTCGATATGGCGCACGTCTCGATACCGGTGGCAGAAATTCTCTCTGGCGGCGTGATGAAGGACTCGATACCTGCTCTGACCGACCCGAAAATGAGTTTGGTTGGCGAGGCAACTTACCTTGCAGACGAAGAACGAGTGATCGGCATCGTTGCTGGAGGTGAAGCGCGTGCTTACCCACTTCAGATCCTCGACTATCATGAGATCATCAATGATGACGTCAACGGCATCCCGGTGGTCGTTACGTACTGCCCGCTCTGTGACTCGAGCGCGGTGTTTGATCGCCGCACCAAGATTGGCAAGCGAGAATTCGGCGTCTCTGGCTTGCTCTACAACAATAATGTGCTGATGTACGATCGAGGCGGTCAACCAGAAAGTCTCTGGTCGCAAGTGATGGCGTCCGGCGTCTCCGGTCCTGCGAACACAAAGTCGCTCAACGCCTTACCACTAGAAGTGACGACTTGGAAGGATTGGCGATCTCGTCACCCGGATACAAAAGTCGTGTCAATTGAAACCGGACATGACCGCGAATACCACAGCCGGCCGTCCGCGGATGACGGGGTTCACTGAATGTACTCGTTCTGGTTCGCTTGGTACGCCATGTATCCACAGACCGACGTCTTTGAGCCGTACCAGTCACGGTGTTAACTGCCAGTGGTATGTCACGGTCGGGCCGTCTTCTTCGTTTCCCTTCGGTGGGCTGCGTAGGACTCAGACTCGGACTTCTTATCAACTTTGGCGAAGCACTATTAAAGACAGGCATTCATCGAATCGCAAACTAGGCCCATAGCAACTTTGTGTCTTCGTGTGAGCCTTAGCGTTTTAGTCCAGACGCGACGGGAGTTTAGACTAGTCCCCAATGACGACGTAGTAGCCATTCGACGCCTAGCAGCGTGACGAGGAATAGAAAGAAGATCCAAGCTTCCCAGAGGCGATCGCCCAATCTCCATTTGGATTGAATGGTGACGGTGGACATTCTTGGCTCTGTTAAGATCTGCCGCAACCGCGCGGGTAGTTCTTCCGCCGCGACCAGCGCGCCACCCACGTCGAGAGTTTGCCGAGCGAGACGAGCGAGGCGGTCGGGGTCGGCCGCCGGGTTGCTAAGTTCAAGATCTTGATCCATCACTTCCAAGACCGCTCGCGCCGTACCAACGAGTTGGTCACCACGTTTGGCGGTCACTTCGATGGCGTATTCCCCAGGTTCGGTCAGATTGCGGAGTCGGCCTTTCCAATGATCTTCGACACGAGCGGTTGAGATTTCAGCACTTTGGCCATCGGGTTTGGTCCAGCGGACGGTCAGTTGAATGTCCTCAACCGGTTCGCCCGTTGCGGCGCGGACACCAGCGGTAAAATCGAGGTCGGCGCCCAGGGGAAGGCGGTGATTGGGCAGTTCGAGCCAGACATCACTACCAGAATTCTCGTCGCGTTGGGCGAGCCACAGCATGCATTGCCGCCAGAATCGACGATGCAAGTCCTGGCGGCCGTGTTGCCACCAGAGGCGGGTAGAATCACCGGCAAAGGCCAACACACGACCGTCGCCGAACGCACCAGAAACGAGCATCGGACCGCGATGTTGGTTTTCAAGCAGCACAACGGCTGACTCTTTGACACCCGTGAACCGATTTGCCCCCAATAGAGGAGGAAGGCTGTTCCAAGTTGCCTTGTTTTCTGATTCTGTCTTCAAGCGAACGACCGGATGGGACCTGACCGGTGTAAGAACTTGGCCATCGGGGTCGGTCCAATGCAGATCTGGGGTCATCGAGACAGTCGGCCCCACGCGCTGTTGTTCGAATCGATCCATCTTCACGGGCAATACATCTCGTAACGCTGTGCCGTAATACCCACCTGGGCCAAAGCTGTACAGACCGCCAAGCATGATCAGGCCGCGCCCCGAATCGACCGCAGCCGCGAGTGCCTCGAGATTTTGTTTCGTAAAAGCCGTCGCCGGTACACCCTCGATGATGAACACGTCATAGTTCTTGTTTGCCAGCAAGTCGCCGCGGTCGTCTGGCCATTGGCTGCGCTGACGGACGTCGATAAACGCATGATCCAATTCGATGTCGGGCGACGCCTGTAGAGACCATCGTAAGTATCGTTGTTCACCCAGTCGACTACTATGGAGGTAGAGGATCCGCAATCCGCCGTCCAAGACGGTGACAAATGTGCTGAGAGCGTTATTCTTCGTGGTGAGTTCTCGAGGTTGACTCTCCGCCGACAGAGTTAGTCTGTATTGTCCCGGCTCGTCAAAGGCAATCGGTACTTCGACCACGGCGGATTCTCCGTCCCTGGTGACGATGATGGGTCGCCGGCTGACGGTCCGTTCGGTACCGTCCGCCGACCGCACGACCAAGCTTGTCATGATCTCTTTATTGGTGTACCCACGAACTCGTATCGTGCCGCGGACCATTAGTTCATTTTTAACAAACACCGAGTATTGTTCTGGGAGCGTGTCGACCGCGACATCGCGAGATTGACTGGCACCGCCGGTTGGCCCAAAGGCAGTGGCAAGCAACGGCGCACCAGTGCGAGAAAGAGCTCTGAGGGCCTCTTGAAACTCGACGACCGGTTGTAATTCCGTCTGTGTCCCATCGCCCGACAGGACAATCGCCGCTATGCGACGTCCGGCCTGTTTTCGAATCACCTCGTACATCGCCGAACCGATATCTGTCGAGCGGCCTTCGGGGGTCTCGGGAAAGCGATTACCCGCTACGGAAGCTACTTCCTTGTCATAGACGTAAAACTGGAATTCGAATTGATCGTCGAACTCACGAATGGCGGAACGACATTCTGCCAACAGCGTCTGTTGTGCTTCCCAACGCGTCCCGGTCGCGGTTGCATCTGGCAGCAACATGCTGCGAGTGACATCGATCAGGAACATGACGACCGGAGTGTCTCGCGAATCCGTATGGTGAATCCAGACCGGACGGAACAGCGCTAACGCTATCAGCACGACAACACCGGTACGGCAAGCGGTGAGGATCCACTGACGTTTTGCCGCGATTTTCCGAAAATTAGGTCGAATTGCCAGCGACGCAAAGAGCAAGAACGACAGGCCTGTAGCAAGTAGGTAGCTGTCGAGAACGGGTTCAAACCGCAAGTTGCCCATCTCTACTCCTTCGCCGATCGAGAGGTGTAGAAACGGTTCGCCAGCAACTGTTCGAGTCCAACGATCACTGCCAGCATGATCATCAGAATAGGATAGAATTCCCGGCCGACTCGGTTGTGACCTTGAGCCCGTTCAATATCTTGAGTTTCGCGCAACAGTTCGTAACGACCTTCCCCGAATATTTCCGTGAGCTTCTTGACGTCCCATCGCGTCAATTCTGTCTGGTACAGTTCATAATTCGCCGAGATTCCACGAATGACATCGACACCTCGGCGACCTCGCAAACGATAGTTGCCCGCGTGGCGCGTATCGCGCACGGTTACTTGGTTATCCTGAACGATCAGTTGATAGGGAGTTTGCCCGGGTGGAAACAACTGGTACCGATCGGCGCCGATTCCGCGATCATCGTGCAATGTTGCCGGCGGACCGGTCGGCACGTTCAACGTTTGGTTTGTGGTACTGACCAAATAGTGGACGATTTCGTTGATCAAAATAAACTGAGGCCAGCCGTCCTCTCCGAACGTGAACTCATTCCACGGATTTCGACCGATCGGCCGCGCCGAGTCGGAAAGCGGAGTCGTCACCGTGACGACGCGACCGGCGGCGAGTTTATTTTCGACCACCGCCTCTTTTCCGTTCCCAAAGCGGATCAAAACTTCTGCCATGTCGGCTAACGGATCGAAACTCCAATGTCGAAAGACGGGAAATCGGTCCCACGGCGTGCTCGTACGGATATCGCGGAAGGGTAACATCACCGGATGGTTGAAATCGTGTGGGGTTAGAAAAAGCGACCTGTCGGTGTTTCTCCATTGACGAGCGAGTGTGCCTCCTAACAACTCGCTGACGAGCGGAGTGCGAAACGCTCGTGGCGGATGAGCGTTGTGACCCAACATTACAGCGAGTCCACCACCATTTTCAACGTAGTCGCGAAGCTGCTCCCATTGTTGTTCCGGAAATGGAGTCGGATCGAGAAGGCAGATGGCGGCGTAGTCGGCCAGTTGTTGATTGGCAAGGTCGCGACTACCAATCAGAGTGCAGTCAAATCGCAAGCCGCCCTCGTCTTGTAGCACGCTAGGTGATAGAGATTGTGCGACAAATGTCGGCGAGACGTTGTTCGGGGCAACAACCAAGATTGGCCACGCTTCGCGAACGTGGATCGTAAGGAACCGGACGTTGTCATGTTCCAGTGAATCATTCCCAAGGAGTCGAACCTCGCCATGGTAAATGCCCTCGTCCAAACCACCGATTACGAATCGTGCGATACCGCCTGACTCTGGAGTCGGTGATACCGACACACTGCCTCGTTTGATCATCGATGACACAGCCAGGTGCCCATCCTCCATTTGCGGCACTGCATCACCGGCTGGTTCCATCCAGAATTCGACGGTTCTTGTGACGCCATTGCCCACGGCATGGACGGGGACGTCCAGCAGAATCTCGCCGCCACGAACAACGGAATCCTGTTCAAGTCGAGGTAGAGCCAAGCCGACGTTTTGAGGTGACAGTGCGCCGACGTCAATCACATAAAGAACCAACTCCGAGTCGTTTAGTGATTTGCGCAGCCGATCGATGCTCCCAGCGTTCCAGGCGTTTTCGCGATTGCCGTTCCATGCGGCTGCGGTCATGTCGGTGAACACGTAGAGTTCACGGCGAGGATGCTTTGCCGCAGCCGTCAGCTTCACTGCGTGATTGAGTTGTTCGAAGAGAGGGCGGGAGCCGCCACTGACGGTCAATTTCTGAAGGATCGTGTCGGCTGACGAACGATCGGGCGTAAAGACACCCTCGGACCCCTCCGTATCGAGCACCGCAACTTCACTCCCTTTAGGGAACTGCTCGATCAAATGGCTGGCAATCTTCTGAACGTCCTCCAGCCTAGATCGATTGCGAAATTGGTAATCCATTCGAGGTGCCGTGTCGATCAGCAGTATGGCGCTGACTGGAGCCTCCTGGTCTCCGAGCAGTGTTGGCGTCTCACCACGCATGGCCAATGTGAACAGACTCATCGTCAGCGCGAGCAGGATCCCGGCGATGCCCGTCAAGCTCCAACGGATTCCACCACCTCGACCCTGAATGAAAGCGGTTGCGGCTGCCAACGCTGATATCGCGGCTAACAGGCCGGCGGCTCCGATAGCCCCCCAGACACTCCATTGTTGTTGCGTTACGGCAGGGCGGGCCAGTGCGATGGCCGCGACGACGATGGCCAGACAGCGCAACAGCAACAAGAGAAAGCGTTTTAGCTGTAGTCGACGTTGACTTGTTTGTTGGCGCTCTCGAACGAATTGCAGAGCTGGAAACAGATGTCGTACTGGTTGTGGGCGCATCGCCAAGTGAACTGCGATCGGGATTCCGATCAACAGTACGCCGGCCAGTAGACTTAGGTGGACGATCGCCATGGCACGATTACGGGCGTGTGACCCAAGGATTGAGGCTCAAAAACGAGACCGACGACTCAAGAGGTACTCCATCAATGCTCGGTCAAACTGCATACTGGTGTCCAACGCGACGTAGTCGACACCCAACTGAGTTGATTCACGGCGAAGGTCGTCGCGAAACTCCGTCACTTCGCGTAGATACTCTTCACGAAATTCATCTGCGTCAACTTGCAGTATTTGCGACGACTCGGGATCTTCCAATTCGACAACTCCGTGAAATGGAAAACTGACCTCCGCTTCGTCGAGTACGTGGAAGAGGATGACGTCGTGACCCGCATGGCGCAACCGACCCAGTGATTTGATGGTGTTTTCGATGTTACCAAGGCAATCCGAGAAGACCATCACGAGGGTTCGATGGGAGAGCAAAGCTCCAATTTGTGTCAGGCTATACGCCAAATCTGTCTGACCGGTTGGTTGTAATTTTGAAAGATGGGCGAGAATGTTGGCGATCTGGGTTCGCCGAGCACTCGGACGGAGGTTCTGTCGGACCTTATCATCGAAGGTGATCAAGCCCACAGGGTCCTGCTGGTGGACCATCAGGTAACAGAGTGCGGCGGCGAGGCAAATGGAATAATCGAATTTGCTAAGCTGTTGGCGATAGGTGTACGCCATCGACTTGCTGAGGTCCATTGCCAGGTAGCCGGTGATGTTCGTTTCCGCCTCGAACTTCTTGATGTAGTACTTGTCGGTCTTCGCGTAGACCAACCAGTCGATATGAGCCGGGTCGTCGCCGTGTGCGTATCGTCGGTGTTCGCTAAATTCGACCGAAAAACCGTGAAACGGGCTGGCGTGTAGTCCCTGCAGAAAACTTTTTACGACGAACTTGGCCCTCAAATCAAGTCGCTTGATCTGATTGATTACTTCCGGCTTGAGATATTGTTCAACCGATGGCATTGGATTTTGGTGTTATTGAGTGCGGCGACAAGTGTTTGCACATTTTTTGTGACAGCGGAAACTACTTTTCGTACTTGGCTACCTCGGGTTCTGGCAGGTCGTCGAGGAGACGAGTAATCACATCTTCGTTACTGAGTCCTTCGGCCTGGGCCTGGAAGTTGGTACTAATTCGATGACGCAATACGGGGATCGCGATCCGTCGAACGTCGTCGATCGCGACAGAGAATCTCCCATCCATCGCGGCAAGTGCTTTGCCGCCTTGGATGAGGAACTGCCCAGCCCGGGGACCAGCTCCCCAGTCCACCATTTCCTGAACGTATTCTGGAGCCGATTCATCGGCGGGGCGAGTGGACCGTACCAACTTCGCCACATACTTGACGACGAACTCGCTAACTGCCACGGATTGGACCAACCGCTGGACGTTGACGATTGCCTTGGCCGAAAGCACCTTGCGCACTTCTGATTTTTCGTTGCGTGTGGTCAGCGTCAGAATACGTTCTTCTTCGTCGGCCGATGGGTAGTCGACCTTGATGTTGAACATAAAGCGGTCCAATTGTGCTTCGGGAAGTGGGTAGGTTCCCTCCTGTTCGATCGGATTCTGTGTGGCGATCGTGAAAAACGGTTCTGCAATGTCGTAGGTTGTCGTTCCGACGGTCACCTCACGCTCCTGCATCGCCTGCAACAGGGCCGCCTGCGTCTTCGGAGGCGTTCGGTTGATTTCATCCGCTAGGAGAATGTTGGTGAAGATCGGGCCCTCGACGAAGCGAAAATCACGTCGGCCATGCTCATCCTCGTCCAACACGTTCGTACCGGTAATGTCCGAAGGCATCAAATCCGGAGTGAATTGAATACGCTTGAACGAGACGTCCATGATCCGAGCCAATGTGCTGACCATCAGTGTTTTTGCCAGTCCCGGAACGCCCTCGAGCAGACAATGCCCTCGAGTGAAGATTGCGGCGAACAGCTGTTCGATCACGGCGTCCTGGCCAATGATCACTTTCTGAAGTTCCTGCTGCATCACATGGCGATGCTGGGCAAATTCTTGCAGAAAATCACCGAGACTTTTGGGTTTCGACGACACCAGGAGTTTCCAATGCAAAAGAAAAAAGGATGGGAGGACTGAATCTATAGGAACAGCGGCCGCTGGTTTGGACCCAATAAGGGTAGACAACGTACAGTTTGGCGGAATTTTAGGTTACCTGCCTAGGAGGGGTAGCCGCATCCAAAAAAAACGACGGGTCCTTGGGCGACAACTGCCGCCTGTGAATCGTATGATATTTGTATGAACGGAACACAATGTCCGCGGAGAACGATGGATGGAGATGAGAATACTGAGGCGGTGGTTGACGATCGTCCTGATCGTCGGGATTGGGACTCCTGTGCGGGGCCAGGCTGTTACGGCGGACTCCGTGCTGCGGTCCATTACCCGAGGTGTCGCCTTCCTCAAGTCCAAGCAGAATGACCGAACCGGTTCCTGGAACGGCTACGAAGACTATCCAGAAGGGCTGACGTCGCTCGTAACGTTGGCCCTACTCTCCGCCGGCGAGGACGTTCGTTCTCCTCACATCCAACGTGCATTGGCTCAAGTTCGCGCTGTCGGCCGACCCGTTCAGGTCTATTCGACAGCACTCCGCACGATGGTACTCTGCATGGCAGAACCGGAAAAAGACCGTTTGGCCATTGAAGAAAACGTGCGGTGGTTAGAGGCAATCCAGACCAAATCAGGAACCTACTCGGGCGCCTGGTCCTATGGACGAAATACGCGTGAAGACAATTCTAACACTCAATTCGCGCTACTCGCTTTGTATGAAGCACAGAGAATCGGCATCGACGTTGAACCGGCGATATGGGAACGGTCGCAAAGACACTTTCGATTGTCTCAACGCGACAATGGATCCTGGGCATACTTCAACCACCCAGCTGCGCCGATACCGGGTACGGGTAGCATGACCTGTGCCGCTGTCTGTTCGCTCGTTATTTGCAATGAGGCTCTGCGGTATTCAGGTGTCAAAGATCAGACCAAAGTCGTTTGTTGCGGCGACAGTGAGGAAGATGCGGCAATCGGACAGGGCCTGAGATGGTTGGGCCGATTTCCCCTGACAGGCAACCCTGGAAGCGGCTCCTATGTCATGTATTTCCTTTACGGTATCGAACGCACTGGACGATTAACGGGCCAGCGTTTTTTGGGCGACCACGATTGGTATCGCGAAGGTGCGAAATTTCTGTTGCGTCGTCAAGACTCACTCAAGGGCTTCTGGCGTGGCGATGGACCCGTTGAACAAGACCTGCTGGTCGCGTCATCGTTTGCGATTCTCTTCCTAGCCAAAGGTCGACGGCCGGTGTTATTGTCTCGGCTGAATCACGCGTCAGGTGGCGACTCGAACGACTGGAATCTGCATCGACGCTCGCTGAGGAATCTGACACATCATGTGGAAAAGAGTTGGAAGAAAACGCTCTCTTGGCAGACCATCCGCATGCGCAATGCAGCCGTCTCCGACTTGCTCCAATCACCCGTGTTGTTTCTGAGCGGACAACAGGCTATTCGCTTCTCTGTAGAAGAAGAGCGGATGTTGAAGGAGTATGTCGAACAAGGTGGATTCCTTTTTGTCGAGGCATGCGACGGCCAAGGGTGTGACGGTGAGGCGTTCGATCGGTCATTTCGCGACTTCGTTGCGCGACAGTTTCCCGATTCGCCGTTGAGATCCCTCCCCCCGGATCACCCCGTATGGTACGCCGAACATCGCATACGAGCGACTGACTTGCCCGACGATCTTTGGCTCTACGGAGTGGACGCGTGCTGCCGAACAAGCATCGTCTATTGTCCCAAGCCACTTTCGTGTTATTGGGACTTGGACTCTCCCTTGGCCCGGGCGCATCTCCCCGAGAGCATCAAACCGCAGGTGTTGGCTGGCACCGAGGTCGGTATCAACGTGCTGGCATACGCGACCAATCGCGAACTGCGAGACAAATTGGATCTCGTGGCCGTGACACTCGATGTTGTCGAACAGCCGGGAGCCAGAGGTGTCTTCCGGCTACCTAAGCTGTCACATAGTGGTGGTGCGGATGATGCCGTGAATGCCGTTCAACGAATTCTCGGCGCACTTACCCAAGATGTTGACATGCGTGTGAGCGGCGAGCGACTCCTGCTTTCGCCCACGGACCCAAACCTGGTCAAATACCCGATCGTTTTCATGCATGGACGGCGAGAATTTCGCTTTAGCCAGCGAGACCGCAAGGCTCTGCGGGCGTATCTCGATCGCGGTGGGTTCCTGTTCGCGGATGCGATCTGTGCAAGCCAAGGGTTTAGCAACAGTTTTCGTCGCGAGTTCCAGGCGATTGTGCCGGAGGCCACGTTCGACATCTTACCCGCAGACCATGATTTGTTCGGCGACACGTTCTCCGGAGCGTCCGTCCGACAAGTGACGCTACGCGATCCACAGTCTCGTCGTGATGATCAGCCATTGGAAGCTAGTCTGCGGCGGACTTCGCCGCAGTTGGAGGTGCTCAAGATCGACGATCGCATTGCTGTGGTCCTCTCGCCCTACGACATTAGCTGTGGCCTCGAAAATCAATCGTCGCCTCAATGTAAGGGCTATATTCAGCGAGATGCGGCCCGAATTGCGATCAACATCATCCTCTACGGGTTGGGGCAATAGTCATTTGAGAGAAAAATCCACAACCACCCTTGGCGGACTGCCTCAGATATTTTTGTGCCTTTGTGACTTCTATGACGGACACACCGTTGATCGCCGCACTGCAGACCAACAGGCCGATCGTTGGGCCGATCAGATCTCGCAGTTCGGCCCCTCGCAGAATCACACCGCGAAGGATTTCGATGAAGTACGTGACCGGTATCACGAAGGTCACCAGATAAATCGGTAGAGGCATCTCTGTGCGCGGGAACATGAATCCGGAGAGCAACACCGACGGCAACATGATCACGAACGCATACTGCATCGCTTCCAGCTGCGTCTTTGATAGAGTCGACACCAAGAGTCCAAGACTCAATCATCTCCCAACGTTTGCCGAGTCCAGCCAGCCGCTGCGACGATTGCCAGCCAGGGCATGAGCGGAGCTCGCATTCTCATATTGCACCAATAAAACGCGTGCAGCCCAATAAACGCGACGACCAGCAAGAGTCCAGGAAGGTATCGTGAAGTGAACAGATCACGGCGAGTCTTCCACAGACCAGCGAGAACGCTGCCACCGATCAAAAGGTACCAGATGCCGATGCCGTAGCGAATCGTGCGCATGGCCAGACCCTCGCTCGAGACTTGGTTGGGGATCGGTTGGAAGAGGCGAGCGACGCGCACTCCAACCGCGATGACGAAACCGCTCGGATCCGCACGAATGGCGGATTTTGCTCGAGAATAACACTCCCTGTCGATGCCTCGTTCGTCGTGCTCGTTCTGCTTGTTGAGCGTCGCAAAACGAGCATCCAATTCCGCTGAATCCCATGGAACAGCCGGGCCCTCGGTTCGGAGGTGTTCGTAAAAATCCGCGTTATTGCCCAGCCACAGTGTATACCCGCCGTGCGTGGTGGCGATGATCGGGTGCCCCATGACGATCGCGTTTCTTACCACCCAAGGTCCGATCATCGCGCCGATTCCCAACACCAACATCAAGGTGGTCGGCCTCAACGAGCTTCGACGGATGCACTGTACTGACAGTACACCGGCAACAAGACCACCCCAGATCAGGAACGTGGGTCGACAGAGGCAAGCCAATCCGATCAAGATTCCGCTCGCCAGTCCTCGCGACCAACGAGGCTGCTCCGTGAGTTGAATCAATGCCCAAACTCCGGCGATGGCCAACAGGGCTGCCAGGGTCTCGGTCATGGCGAAGGTAGATTGCCGGATCAGGATAGGGTCGAGGGCGACGATCGTTGCAGCGATCGTAGGAGGAGCCCCGAGTCGGTGTGCCAGGCGAAAGGTGATCACGACGGTGAGCACGGTCAGCACAATGTGAAACGTCACGATTCTCATTTTGGCCCAAGCGCCCGTCGGCCCCAGCAGTGCCAGGGTGAACGGATATAATGGTGGCCGAAATGCCGTTGGGTGCTCGGGGAAAGTGGCAAAGACATGGTGCGACACAAGTGTGGTGGCGATGGCCTGGTATTGATCGGCGTCAAAACGCTCTGGTGGCAATGCCGTGCTGGCGCCCCATCGGACCGCGACCGCCAAACAAACGACGATGGCAAGTCGAGTGTATGCCGGGTGTTTACCGTTCATTCAACGTTCTCCGTCGTTTGTGATGCTTGCACCTCATTCGACGTGGACGGCCGTAGAAGACTGAAATGACGTCGTCCCAACCAACATAGGCACGTAGGCACCACGGTCAGATTGCCGATCAACCCGACCGTCGTGGCGACGCCGACCAACAGTCCGAACGTCACCGAAGGCATGAAGTCACTGGCCGCCAAAGTGCTAAACCCAACCACGACAGCTATCGTAGCATAGGTTAGTGGTCCTCCTGTCGCGCGCACACCCAACTGAATGGCTTCTCGATACGGACAGCCACGAGCAAGTTCCCGTTCGATACTATTCAGCATGTGGATTGCGCCATCGACGGCTAGCCCTAGTGAAACAGCCGCAATCATGACGACACCCAAGTCGACGTGGATTCGACACCAACCGATCAATCCCAAAACTGCGATGATCGCCATCAAGCTGGGTAGCAAAGCGATCACGGCAACGAATAGTCGCCTTTGGAATACGACCAACGTCAGTAGCACACAAACCAGTGCTACACCCAGTGTTCGCCATTGATCGACCAGCAGGCTTTCGACCATTCTGGCGATCACGACAAATGTTCCGGCGACACGTAACTCCTCGTTGCGGCGGATATCGTTTTCGTCCGCCGCAATCGGAAACTGAACACGAGCCATATTGTCGACTGTGTCGATCAGTTCCCGTTTCCATTGCACATCCCGCGCATCGGGTGAACGAACCAGGATTCGCAAATATCTGCGACCGTCATCGGTCTGACCGAACATTGTGCTGTAAAAAACAGGCATCGCTGTCTTGATACCCTGAACACGAAGGGGCATCGGTGCGGCGGCCAATAGGAAGTTCGTGCCGTCCGCCGCGGTTAGCACATCGGCCAAACTGACCACGTTGGTGATAGGGCGTTCCATTTCGTTGGGTTGCGCTGCGTCGATGGGGATCTGCAGTTCTCGCAGGTCACTCGATAGTTTTCCTATTCGAATCATTAAAGATCGCGATAAAGTACCTTCGACCGGAATATGGACTTCCCAGATCCCGGCACCACCCATTCGCTGTTCAACAAACCTAAATGAACCTGCCAATTTCGAATCATCTCGAAAGCTCTTGGTAATGTCGGTTTCCAGTTGCAATCGTGTCACGCCCGTTGAGGCGATCAGTACGATGCCGACGTAAACCAATAGGCCTCGACGTGAGCGGACGAAGAACGCCGCGGTGTTCTGCGGTGTGTTCCGACGATAATCCTCTTTTAACAGGGCACCATTTCGAAGTGCCCAACAACCGAATAGCGGGAAGAGACAACATGAGCTTACAAGCAAGAAGAAGATGCCCAGTGTGACCATCAATGCGAACTCACGAAGCGGGACAACCGGCGACACCAATAACGCTAGAAATCCCATTGCATCGGTGACGCACGTCGCCAAGATCGGCCATGCTAATCGATCGACAGCGGCCATCACCGCGGCTTCCGCTGAACCCTGTTCACTTAACAGGCGCCGACTCCATACGGCCAAGTGTGTTAATGCACCGGCACCAATGACAACAATGATTGCCGGAAACATCGAACTGAGAAGCGACCAATGCAGATTCAGTATTCCTGCGGCACCAGTCGCCGCCCAAATCGATAATTGCACAATGGAAAATACGACAATTACCCATCCCAGACTGCGCAGGCAAAAGGCGAGCACAAGTGCCAATAGGAGTGTCGCGGCAAACTGCAATCGAACAGAGTCTCGTCGGATGCTCGAATATGCATCGGCGACCAATACCGGCTCGCCAACGACAATTCCACTGCCGAGACCGGTTGGGGGACGGCTGATCGTATTGCGAAGCTGAGCGACCAACTGCACCTCTTCTTCCAGGTCGTCTAACGGGGCAAGTAGACAGATGAACCCGGCAACGCTGTGTTGAGAATCATGCGTGAATCCAGTGAACATCTGGCGATAACGCTCGGCCATTCCTCGTTTCGCCGTGATCGATGATCCCAGCAGTTGCAGCTGTTTGTCCAATGTTGCCAGACAGAGCACGTCCCGAACGGCAGAGATCTCTCGCAACAGACCTTCAACTTCTGCGGTTCGCTTGATTCCCTCGGCGGTCAGAACTTCTGGGTCCTGGTAGGCAAGCAAGACGAAACGGTTGTCCCCAAATGCGGAACGAGCTCTCTCTTGTGACTGAATCAGTGGGTTGTGAGCCGGGAACAGACCTTCAAGACTGATTCGGTAGACAGGTTTCGGGGCGCAAACACCGAGAAGAAACAACGCCACAGAACCAATGATCGCCACGGCGATTCGTCGAGAAAACCAACCGCTAATGAACCGCTGCATCGGACCGGTTGGTTCAACCATCTTCGTCTGGTGCTTCTTCAATGACTCATGACTATTGCCACATGGCTAATGACAATTCTACAACGTCACTCTCCGGCCCCGCGCATTATTCGTACCTCAACCAACAGCCACGCCCATTCGCTGTTACCAATCCAGTGACGAGCAAATACAGCAGCTTGTCGCCGTCATAGCAGTCCGTAAAGAGCGGCGTGGTACAAAGATGGGGAGGGGGCGAGATGGCGTAAGCTTACCTGGCGTCCGAGAATTTCACCAGCAACTCGGCGTAGCCGAGTGACTGCCGGCGTGCACCGTCAGGGACGAATCGCGGCTGGGTTCCAGGCAATTGCCGTTTGTCCGTGGAAAGACGACGGCCAGGGCTTGTCGTAAGTCGTTTTAAGTCCCATATTTAGGAAAAGTTCGAGGTTAAGAAAACCGCCTTGCGATGGTGGTACACCCTCCCTATACTCCTCCTCCCCAGATGGCGCAACTTCTATAGGTCGGCACGGATGCCACGAATCGATCAACGATTTCCCGAAGAAATGCAAAAAGCCTCTATGTCAGCGAGGCTCTGGGTCTGCGCCGTTGTCGGTCTGTTGGTCGCCGGTCACCATTCGAAGTTGTCGGCAGACGACGTGACGATGCCCCGTCCCGAATCGGCGACGCCGATTCGCATCGTGGCCCAAAAAGCGCAGCGTTGGAGGCAGGGAATCTACGAGATCCTGGTGGCGCAAGGTAATGTCCAGCTGACTCAGGGCGACCAATCGGCGACGTCCAAGGAAGCCGTTTTTTGGATTGACCGGTCGGAGCCGACGTCCGACCGACCAACAAAGGTGATCGCTTACTTCGATGGCGATGTGACCGTCACCGACGTTTCAGCCGACGGACATCTACAAAAGCTCGTGGATGCGAATTACCTCTACCGTTACCTGACACGAAGTCGAGTCGACTTGCGGATCACTTCTATCCGCGATGTGGCACCTGGGATGATGGCCCGCCAGCGTCCGCCCGCCGTTTACGATCGCGGACTGGTGCGAAGGTCCCCGCAACTTGCTCTGCCTGTTGGAGATGGAGCTGTCCGGCAAGCACAATTTGCAGGAGGCATTTCGTCGGACGACATCAGCGCCAGCTCGGTCGTGATTACTCCTCGCAACGGCACTGGCTTAGACTACCGCATGCTGGATCAGCAACCGGGCATCGACGAGACGGTTGCGATTGCAACTGGTGGAATTCGCCTTGAGATCCGCGACGTGACAATCGACGGCGCTGCGCCCGATCTGCAGAGTCTTGGCACGATCGAGATTGAAGCGGATAGTGCAGTGCTTTGGACTCGCGGTCTGGGAGGATCGGATTCGGGCGATTCGGAATCCGGCCAAAAATTCAACCCGCGGCAGGCGCCGTGGGAGATCTATCTTGAAGGGAACATCGTTTTCCTACAGGGCCGGCGCGCCATTTACGCCGAGCGGATGTACTACGATGTCCAAAAAAAACGAGGTGTAATTCGTGACACCGAGATGTTGGCGCCGGTAAAAGATTACGAAGGGTTGTTACGCCTCAAGGCCGACGTTCTGCAGATGGTCGACCAGCAACATTTTGAAGCGTACGGGGCGGCGATAACATCCAGCTTGATCGGTCATCCCCGCTACTGGTTGCAGTCGGGGCAGATCACAATTGAAGACGAACAGGTCGTTCGTACCGACCCGCAGACCGGTGTGCCGGCGATCGACCCGATCAGCGGTCGACTTGACGTTGACCACAATCTGCTGGCCAGCAGCCGAAACAACTTTGTCTATGTCGGTGGCTGGCCAATCTTCTACTGGCCGACGCTGGCAACGGACCTGCGAAAACCAACGTACTACTTAGACAATATGAGGATCAAGAACGACAACGTGTTTGGCACGCAGTTCTTCGCTGATTGGGACACGTTCCAAGTCTTCGGGATTTCAAAGCCACCGGAGGGCGTTGATTGGACGTTTTCCACGGACTATCTGAGTGACCGAGGATTCGCTGGCGGCACTCATGTTGAGTACAACCGCCCGGAAAGTGTCGCGTTTTTTGGCGCCAACCGCGGATTATTCGATGCATGGGGAATCGACGACCACGGTGTTGACAATCTGGGTTGGGATCGGCGTGCACTGCAGCCAGAGAAGGACTTTCGCGGCCGCATTCTCGCCAGGCATCGGCACGAATTGCCTTTTGATATCCAGCTGAGCAGCGAGTTGGGTTACATCAGTGATCGCGATTTCCTCGAACAGTATCTTGAAAATGAATGGGATCAGGAGAAGGACCAAACTACCGGCATTGAGTTGAAGAAATACCTGAATCACCAGACCATCGATCTCGCCGCCTCGGCACACGTGAACGATTTTTTTACTCAGACCGAGTGGATGCCACGATTGGATCACCACATCCTGGGGCACTCTTTCCTTGCTAACCGACTCACGTGGAACGCTCATTCCCAGGTTGGTTATGGTCGAATCAGCAATGCTACCGTACCGCAGGATCCGGCAAATCTCATGAAATTTGACTGGTTGGCTTGGGAGGAATTCAATACTCCCGCCGGACAGGACGACCGTGAAGGAGTTCGCGCCGCCACTCGGCATGAATTCAATTTACCGTTGGACTTTGGTCCCATCCGTTTGGTCCCCTACTTGCTGGGCGAGGCAGCCTATTGGCATGAAGACATCGCCGGGGACGACGTCACTCGCCTCTACGGTCAGACCGGTGTACGAGCGAGCTTGCCGATGTGGACGGTTGATCCGACGGTCAGGAACACGTTATTCAACCTCAAGGGCTTGGCGCACAAAGTGACATGGGAAGCGGAGATCCTCTATTCCGATGTCGACCAAGACCTGTCGCGACTTACGCTCTATGATCCATTGGACGACGATGCGATCGAATTCGCTCGGCGGCGGTTCCTAATTGACACGTTTGGACTGTTGCCTGGAGCGAATGTGCCGCTTCAATTCGACGAGCGTTACTATGCGCATCGCTCTGGCATGCAAAGTTGGGTCTCCGCACCTTCAACCGAGATTGCCGAGGACCTCATGATGGCCCGTATGGCAATTCGACAGAGGTGGCAGACCAAACGCGGAATGCCAGGTCGCGAGCGGACGGTCGATTGGATCACGTTCGATGTCGAAGGGTCATTCTTTCCGAAACCCGGTCGCGACAATTTTGGTCAGAACTTGGGAATGTTAAATTACGATTTCCGCTGGCACATTGGCGATCGGCTGGCGTTGTTGTCCGACGGCTACGCGGACTTGTTCATCGATGGCCTGAGGACCGTTTCTGCGGGCGGTCTTATCAGCCAACCCGGAAAAGGCCGGTTGTATTTGGGTTTTCGTTCGATCGATGGGCCGATTACCAGCAACGTCATTAACGGCTCTTTGAGCTACCGAATGAGCGAAAAGTGGATCTTCACTGGCGGTGCGTCGTATGACCTGGGTCCCACCGGCAACATCGGCCAATCATTTGGCCTGACTCGAATCGGCGAATCAACTCTCGCTCGGTTTGGCTTTAATATCGACGAGAGCCGAAACAGCTTTGGCGTTCGATTTAACATTGAACCGAGGTTCCTTCCCAGCAATCGCATGGGCGAAGTAGCTGGATTGCGGATACCGCCGGCCGGTGCGCATCGATTGGAGTAGTCGCTCGCCGCCTTCCACACGGCAAGTTGCGCATTCAGCTCCAGAAACTTTGCAGCCAGGCGAGGCACTTGGGGCCGAAGATGGCCGCGCCGACGATGACCGCTAATGCCGATGCTGTGAGCACGGCTGCGGATGCCAAATCCAGCGATTGACCGACGAGAGGATGCTGTTCAACCGCTATCGCTCGCGCCATTCGTTCCAGTGCCGTATTCACGATTTCGGTCACCAGCACTAGGCCGACAACGGACAGCAGAAACATCCACTCGATGACCGATGGACGGACGACGACTCCAACGCCAACGACGATCACCGACACGGTGAGGTGGACTCGAAAACTCCTCTCTTCAATGGCGAAGCGAAATCCGCGAAGTGAGTCAGCAAACTTGGCAGACCAGCGTCGGCGTCGTTTTTCAGTCGACACCTTGGTTGCATCAGGCCTCTCCATGCGATGCTCCCGTAAGGAATTCGAGTGTATCGAGGAACTTGATATTGACGCAGGCGTCCAACTCCGTGATGCCGCACGGAGTGTGACCGCTGATCCAGAGTCGCACCGGCCCGCCTTGGTCTCGGTCTAGTGGTTGCTCACCGTGGCGATAGACGATCCAACCCACGTCGCGTACCGCCTGCCACGGTACGGTTCGCTCGAAATTGTCGGCCGAGCTGCAGAGTCGAATTCGGTTCACACTCGCATGTGGCTTAACGATTTCCCCAACAGCGATCAGAGGTAATCCTCCGTACGGCCACCGTGCACCGAGCGTTGAAAGGTCCAACTCCTGCGACAGAATTTGTCGCAAATCGGAATAGCTCCAGTGACTCGGCGTGGTGACCGACCCGGTAATCCGCAGAATCTCTGTTTGCTTGTCTGACATTGGGCAATGAAATTGGGAAAATGGTGAGTGCCGATCTATGTGCCGTGCGAACTTCGCATCTCAAGACTATAAGCTCATTCTCGTTGAGCCGCCAACGACGGCCCGAACGTAATGAACTGTGGTTGCGGTGTTGGCCCAGGTAGTTGCCAAACCCGAATCCACCGGCACAGGGCCCGCTCACTGTACCACACAAGTCAGTTCAGCCTGGCACAAGCCGTTGCACCAGCCAGTAGGTGCATGTTCGCAAACTGGATTTTTACAGTGAATTGAGAATGATCGGTGGTTGGTCTATTTGGTCAGCCAGACAGTGAAGGTCCACGGATTCTCCTCGGATATTTTTCATTAGTTATTTGTCAATTCTCATTTTCCTAGGAAGGCAGATGTACGTTGGGAGGCTCGGCTCAAACAGCCGTATCGCATTCTAACCGCGTCCAATAAAACTGCGAAAATGAAATGACAAACGACCGTTGACAAACAACTAATGACAAATCGAACGTCGACCTTACGCATGCCATCTGTCCGACAACTGAAAGAAGTTACGGACCTAAACAACCAGGTTTTTTAATCAGACGTTGGGCCGTACAGTGAGACGGGGCCGGTGGGCTCGACAGTATTCAGCACATATGGCCAACGACGGCTAGATTTTCGTGTTAGGGACCCAGCGTGGTAGCATGAACTGGCTGGGCTGGGCATATCGCTGGGCCTTCGACTCGTGAATGCAACGCCACGACAACAGGTGGGTTGCAGTGGTCGGTCAGGGAGCCGATAGTAGTGGTGCCGTTTACGAGGACATGAGATTGTAGAGCCCGCACGACGGGAATGAACTTGCCAGTCTGCCATGAGCGATAGCGAATCATTTGATGCGTATGAAAAGTGGCTGAGTATACCGCCAGAGGACCAGCCGCCCCACCACTATCAGTTGTTGGGAGTGGAGATGTTCATTTCGGACGTCGAGCGGATCGACGAGGCAGCCGATAGTCGGATGACGCATATTCGAACGTTCCAGACAGGTCCTCGTGGAGCGTTAACACAGCAGCTTCTCAACGAGATTTCGGCGGCGCGAATCTGCCTCACGGACGACGAAACTCGGGCCAACTACGACCGACAATTGCGAGGAGAGCCCGTCGAAGTTGATGTGCAAATAGCCGTGCCGACGACCATGGCGAGCCCGATGGCTCCTTTGGGAACAGCGGTGGCCGACCCGATGGCGCCGGCAGGTCCTACGCAAGGTGCGATGAATCCGCCGGCCGGGGTATCCGCTTCGCCTCAGACGGCCACGCCACCACCGGTGCCTGGCGATGTAGCTATCGGCCGGATCATCACACCCACCGTTCGGTCCAGCCGTCGCCGCAAGAAGTCGCTCCTCGGCACTTTGCTGATGTTTGTCTTAGCAATTGGCGGTGTGGCCGGCGCTGTTTGGGCCATTGGTCAAGCGATGAACAGGGGTGAGCAGAAAGTTGACGGTGAAGATCAACCGAAAGATGACAAGGGTGACACGGCTGACACCCCGTCTATTTCCACTAGCGACTCGGCCACGATGGTGATGCAAGAGGCGAACGGTCGCGTGAATTTGACGCCTGTAACGGCGAAACTGCACGGCGACAACCTAGTAGGCCAACCGGATGGTCTGAATACCATCGTGACAAATTGGAGTACGACGGATCAATGGGTCGAATGGAAGTTCAC
>DUDC01000031.1:7019-7485 GCA_012959465.1 Planctomycetaceae bacterium | reverse complement strand
GCGAGACGGTGAACACACGGCTGCACCGGAATAGAAATCTGTGAATCGCACTCCGTTTTCTGCAAGGGAATCGAGCGTCGGTGTTTTGACGGGACCGTCGTAGCAACCGATGTCCTTCCATCCCAGATCATCGGCCAGCAGCAGGACGACGTTCGGACGCTCACCGGCGTCGACGCTGGCGACTGACATGACGAGCCCGGTAAACATGAGGGACAGGAACGAACTTCCGGCGCGTATGGGAGCCGGAGGGGCCTCCCTGAGCAACGATTCGTGGTTGTATGTTCGTCGGCGATTCATCTCACTCGTTCCGAAGCAATCGTTCACTTGTCTTGTTGACGTGATTCCGTGTCGAAGGTCGAGGCCAGGAACAAGGGTCATCCGGCAGCGATATCGTGATGTGTGCCACTGGCTCTGCCAGTGCCCTGTGGATCATGAAAACACTGGCAGAGCCAGTGGCACACAGGCG
>DUDC01000031.1:0-6937 GCA_012959465.1 Planctomycetaceae bacterium | reverse complement strand
CTGGTGGTACCAATTCGACTTCGGTGATTTCCAAACCATTCGGACCGCCAGTATGGGTAAACGCCCAAACGCCATTGAGAACCAGGTCGTCGGGCATTGGTGCTAATTCCTCTTTCCGATCATGAACGCACGGATCGAGTGTAAAGTCGCTTATTCGATAGACGACCTCGAACTGACCGGCCTCGTCTGGCTCGGAAATCGGTTGCTGGCGATCAAGGTCCCCGCGGAACTTCCCCGCGAAGTCGCCGTTGGCATACGACACCGCGATGCCGAAATAAACCTTGGCAGGCTTCTTGAGGCGACCGCGGACAACGAATTGGGAATCCGACCGGACAACCACTGGTGGACCATCGCTGCGGGACACCGGAATCCCCAGTAGATAAAGCGTAATGCCGGGGTTTTCCGGCGGTACCAGGGGGATCGCTTTCTGAGCAGCCGCCCGCTGTTCTGTTGCCGGTAGCCACTTTCCATAGCATCCAGGCCGCAGGTGAAGCTGACTCTTCCAATGAATCACCGATTCTGGAACCGGCTGGGGCGTCAGGTCACCGCCCCCCTCTGCAATCACACGATATTTTGCCGGAACGTCAACCTCGAGACCATCGCTCAGCCGCCTCACCCGAACTTTGCCTTCCGTGACATTCAGCATGGTGGAAGCCAGGTTAGCTTCGACGTCGAATTGCGTTCCCAGGACCTCGAGCAGAGCGGACCGCGTGTGGATCAACATCGGCTTGCCTTTTGGCTGTGGGACGACATTGGCTGAAAAAAAGCCTTCCCTCAGCCGCAATTCTTTTTGTCCAGGGTCGGTAATCGTCAGCGTCGAAGTACCAGAAATCATCACGGTCGAACCATCGTTGAACTGAATTTCAAACCACGAGTCGGGCGTCATGCCTTCGATCGTACCGCCCGCCAGTTCCGTCCCGACTTTCACATCTCGAACGATTTGCCCGCGGTCGCCAGTCCAGATCAGCAATCCACTCAAGCCGGTGATCCTGGCAATGGACTCGTCCGAAACGCGATGCTGTGTGGCAACGTTGTTGGTTTTAGGGGCCTCACCCACTGGATATGCCAGTTGGTAGATCAAGCCTGCCGAAAGTGCCACGATGACCACGGCAGCGGCGGCCAGCGTGAACCGCAAGAATGTGGGCTTCGACGCCCACTGGCCATCCGTCTTTGCTCGCTCTGCGGCCAAGATGTCTGCATCGCGGGGCGAATGGCTGCTTTCGCGCACCGCCTCCGACATCTCGGTATCCCACTGTACATGCTCAACGAACTCCTGCCGCGCGTCGGCGTTGCTGTCGAGCAGTTTCGCGAGACGTTCCTTCTCGGCTTCGTCCAATTCGCCACGCAAGTGGCGATCGATCAGTTCTTCCCAGTTGTTTTTGTCGTTCATTTTGCCGCCCTCAGGCTGGTTTCTACGCACAAACGTACTTGCTTCTTGAGTCGAAATAGCGCCTTCCGCACCGCCTCGATGGTCATTCCGAGTCGCTCACTGATCTGCGGATAACTCAGTTCGTCCACGAACCGCGCTCTCAGCACGCCTTGCCCGCGCTCCGGCACCCGTTCCAGACAGCCCCTCAGCGCCTCTCGCCAAGATTCCACATCGTCGTGTCGCCGTGCCGTTTGAAACTCGTCGAAGGCCGCATCAACTGCGTCGTCTAGCAGCCGCTCAGCCAGCGATCTCTCGCGCTGATGCCGCTGTTTCGCCCGCAGTACTTCGATGCGCAAGATCGAGCGGCACCAGGCGAGCATCGAGGTCCCTGCTTGGAACTGGTCAAATTTCTTGAAGACCACGAGCAACGCTTCCTGCAAGACATCGTCCGCTGCGGCATAGTTGCCGAGCAGCGAGCGGGCGTACGCGATCAGTTCCGTGCGGCAGTCCAGCGCTGCTTTCATCACGCGATCTCTCTTGTCGTCGGAGTTATCCATCTAATTGGCGACCAAAGCTCATAGGTTGGTGGACATCGAATCGTGCATTATTGACTCAGCGAGGTGTCGCGGACTATGTAGGCGCCGCTCAGCTGCAGGTGGATTTCGATAAAGGTGACCGGCCGCCGCTGATCGACGCCCAAGTGGAAACATGAAATCGCCTATCAGGCAGCAAGCCGACCATCTACAGTTACCACTTATCCTGCGCAATCGTGGACATCTCTTTTCGCCGGCGTTTAACGCGGCACTGGGCTGAAGGCTGCGGCTATTTGCCGTAATTCCGCATACTGGTCGCCCCAAGTGCTCTCGATTTGGCACATCAAAAGTAGTTTAGCCACCTTCGCCGCCCAGTGACTGCAAGATCTCTGGCGCAGGCGACCTCAGGTTGCCACTACCCCCGACTACCCCTTTTCGTCCAAAACTACCCCCTCAAAGTGCATCTGAATGCAATCAAGTGCGTGTGATTGCGCGCTTGCCGCAACTTCGCTGGGCTTGTTGGCGGCTTACGACAAGAACTGCCGCTTCCTTGCCAAGCATTACAAAGGCGTCAGGCAATCACCTCATGCATGACGTTTCCGGACACATCTGTCAGCCGAAAATCTCGGCCCGAGTAGCGATAGGTAAGTTGTTCGTGATCCAACCCCATCAGGTGCAGAATGGTCGCGTGCAGGTCGTGGACGTGGGCACGGTTCTGGACGGCGGTGCAACCGAACTCGTCGGTCGCTCCGTAGGTGAAACCCGGCTTGACTCCTCCGCCGGCCATCCAAACCGTGAAACCGTAGTGATCGTGGTCTCGACCTTTCTGACCTTCTGACGTTGGGGCTCGACCGAATTCACCACCCCAGATAACGAGCGTATCATCAAAGAGACCGTGCTGCTTGAGGTCGCGGATCAACGCGGCAATACCCTGGTCACTCTTGTGAGCCAACTCACGGTGGTGTTCGATATTCCCGTGTCCCGTGTCCCAGGCGATGTCGTACCCATCGACCGAATGCGATAACTGAACCATCCGCACGCCGCGTTCGACAAGTCGCCGCGCGAGCAGGCAGCCTTTGGCGAATTCACTATCGCCATACATCTCCAAAGTGGCTTTTGTTTCACTGGTCGTGTCAAACGCCTCGGGGACGGCAAATTGCATTTGGAACGCCATTTCCATTGCCTGAATACTGGATTCCAGTTTCTGGTCTTGGTGCTGACGTTCAAGATCGAACCGATTGAGTTGGGCCAGCAGGTCGGCCTGTTCCCTTTGTTCGGCGCGGCTCAGGTGGGGGTTCTTCAAATCTCGCAGGATGCTGTCAGGTTTCATACTAGCGATATTGGCGTAGATTCCAGAATACGCGCCAGGAAGAAATGCGTTGCCCCAGTTTGCCGCCTTGCCGCGGGGTTGTGCGCGTGGACTCATGGCGACAAATCCAGGCAACTCCTGGTTTTCAGTACCCAGGCCGTAGCACAACCAGGACCCCAAACTCGGGCGAGTTGGTTGCAGGTGGCCCAAATTGAACATCATCATGGCACCGGCGTGTTCCGGAATATCAGTATGCATCGAGTGAATGAAACAGATGTCGTCGACGCAAGCCGCAGTGTGGGGAAAAACATCACTCACCCACTTGCCGCACTGACCGTACTTCTTGAAGCCGAACGGCGACGGAAACAGGCCGTTCTTCGTGTTCCGCAGCGTCTTACGATCGACAGTCTTCGGACGCTGCCCGGCATACTTTGCGATCATCGGCTTGTAATCGAAGGTGTCGACCTGCGACGGGCCGCCAGGCATGAATAGTTGAATTACATGCTTCGCTTTCGGCGCGAAGTGGGGCGCCTTCGGGGCCAGCGGTGAAGGCGGCGAATTCCCGTCTTGAGCGGTGACCTGCGCGTCAGCAAGCATAGCAGCCAGACCGAGGCTACCGAATCCGGCACCAATGCGGTGCAAGGCGTCTCGACGAGAAACCGGTAACCGGGAATTGTAGTGCGGCATATTTGTTCCAATGGCGTTTCTGTGTTTATTGGAGGGCCTTAGCAGCCTAACTTGGGAGTGTGGATTGACGCACTTCTACATTATCGAACGTACATGAACTCATTTGCACTCAGAAGCACTTGGCAGTACTGTTGCCAACGATTGGGACCGCTACCTGATGGTGGCTCGGATTCTAAAAAACGCGTTGCGAGCTGTGATTCTCGGTCGCTTGGTTTACGCCCGTACAGCAGCGTGTAGGCACGTTCGATTCTTGACTTGGGCTCATTCGATTCGTGCTGCAGTCGTTTGGCCAATGCCGTGGCTCGATCGAGCATGAATTGGCTATTCATCATGAAGAGAAACTGCTGCGGGATCACGTAGGATGTTCGTTTGGCACTGCTCGCGCGTGGAATCGGGAAATCAAACAACCGCAGAAACTCATCCGATGCGAGTGGATCGTTGCGGCTGATCTTCGCGTAGAGGGTACGGCGGTTACTGTTGACTATGTTATCGACAGATGGACCGCCCATGGTCGCATCCAATTCCCCGGTAACCGACAACAGTGAGTCTCGCCACGTTTCGACGTCCATGCGCCGAGGGTTCATTCTCCAAATGGAACGGTGGTCTCCATCCAAGGCGAAAGCTGTTTCATTGAACGCGCTGCTAGTCCGATACGTCGCGGACGTCATGATCAACCGGTGCATCGATTTGATCGACCAGTCGGACTCGATGAATGTGGCGGCCAGCCAGTCGAGCAACTCTGGATGAGTTGGCCTCTCGCCCAGCGTCCCGAAATTATTGGGAGTCCGAACCAACGCCATGCCAAAGTGATGTAACCAAATACGGTTGACGATCACTCGAGCCGTGAGCGGATTGTCTGGATCCACGACGGCGTCTGCGAGTTGCTGTCGCCCGCTGCCTTCGGTGAAGTGTTCTCGCTCTTCTCCGGCCACGATACGCAGGAATCGCCGCGGTGCCACACCACCCGGCTTCAGCATGTTGCCACGCAACGCAACTTGCATGTCGCGACTATCGGAATCGTGAATCGTGTGAGCAAAATCGTATTTTGGCGGCGCTTTTGCCTTTCGATCGTCAGCGTCCTTCTGCCATCGATCGATCTGCTCCTGTTCCTCCTCCGATATCTCTCGTTTCTCCTGCTTGGCCGTTTGGCGGGACTTCTTGATTTTATTGAGTAACTCGCTGATCGCTCGCTGTTGATCGTGATAGTCTCGCATCACGTGATCGTCGACGAGGGCAGTTTCACCCTCGCGTGAGTTGTAAAACACTCCAGCAATCGAATAATAGTCCTGCGTCGGAATCGGATCGAACTTGTGATCATGACATCTTGCACACGCCACCGTCAGGGCGAGAAAAGCTCGCGAAAACGTGTCAACTCGATCGTCAAGCGTTTCACTCTTCGCCTGCGCGACGCTCTCCGGGTCACCGCCGTCGGACGAGTAATTCGGCCCCAGAGCAAAGAACCCTGTTCCCACGGCCGCCTCCCTGCCGATTTTGTCACCGGCAATTTGATGCCGCACGAACTCGTTGTAGGGCAGGTCCGCATTGAATGCTCGCACGACCCAATCTCTATATCGCCAAGCCATTGGATGCGGCCTGTTGTCTTGCGTCCAGCCGCCCAACTCGCTATACCGCGCCACGTCCAGCCAGTGCCTCCCCCATCGCTCGCCGTATTGCGGACGCTCGAGCAATGTATCAACAAGTTGCCTTACCGCGGCGTCATTCAATTCGCTGCCCGAGTTTGCGGCAAGCCGTTTCGTCCAGTCTTCGAGTTCGCTGGGCGCTGGCGGCATTCCAATCAGATCCACAAAGGCACGTCGCACAAACACGGCCGCGGGTGCTGTTTCCGCCTGCTTCAGCCCGGCGTCCCGGAGGCCGGCGGTAACAAACTGATCGATCGGATTTCGAATGCGATCATGGCCTTCGCCCGCAGGCGGTTCCCCTTTCCGCACCGGCTGCCAGGCCCAGTGACGCGACAAGACTTGCCAGTCGTAGCCCTTATCCGTGGACGGTACGGCCGCAGTGGATTCCTTGGGCCAAGGCGCACCCAATGCGACCCACTTGGTCAGGGCCGAGATTTCTGCGTCACTTAACTTCTCATTCGGCGGCATTTCGTTTGACTCGTACCGGATCGACTCGATCAACAGACTTTCATCAGGCTTGCCAGGCACAATCGCCGGTCCAGAATCACCGCCTTTGAGCAGACCAGCCTTGCTGTCGATCCGAAATCCGGCCTTCAACGGCTGAGACTTGGCGCTGTGACATTTGTAACATCGGTCCACCAACAAGGGGCGTATTTTTGTCTCGAAAAACTCGATCTGTCTTAAATTGTCACTGACAGATTCGTCCGCGGATGCTGCAGTCGAGATAAAAATAATCAATAAGGAAGCCAGTATTCGTACGCACTCACGAACGGCTCGATCGTGCCGAGCCGTAACCGACGCTAACGCGGTGCACCGCCGTCTTTCCTCCGAATTGGTCCATGTAATTCTCCGCATGATCCAACGTGCTACCACGTCAACTCTCCCGAACTGGTTGCAAATGACTTCGTCTCGATGTCCATCTTGTTCAGCATGCTGAAAAACAGGTTACAAACCGGCGTATTGTCGTGCCTATTCAGTGCAATGTGACTGCCATGCTGGTAGCCGCCACCAGCCAAGAGGATGGGAAGATTACGGGGGTCGTGGGCGTTGGCGTTGCCAAAGTTACTGCCAAAGAGCACGCTCGTATTGTCTAGCAGCGAGGTCGCTCCTTCACGTTTCGCTTTCATCTGGCCCAACAGATCGTCAATACAATTCACAAGCGCCTTTTCGATTTTCTTGAGCTGTTGGATTTTGACTTCGTCTCGTCCGTGATGGGACAGGTTGTGGTGTTCCAGCGAGACGCCGTCGAGTTTCGGTACAACTTGATGATCCTGTATCATAACACTAATCACCCGCGACGAGTCAGTTTGCACGATTAGCGGAATCATGTTCAACAGCAATTGGTCGTTGTGGCATTCTCTTGATCGGCAATGAATAGGAGGTCTTACACAGACCGCAG
>DUDC01000030.1:25448-42552 GCA_012959465.1 Planctomycetaceae bacterium | reverse complement strand
GGTGGCGTGCTCACCGGATCCGCTGTTTCGTTTTCAGCCGCAACGGCCAAGCGGAGGGCCCTTTCCAGCAAGGCGACGGTATCCGAAAGTTGTTCTCGTTCGGTTGCACCGTCGAGGCGTTGCCGTTGCGCCTCTTTACGAGCCGCGGCGTAGCGGGAATCTCTGCTCTGCAGCGCCTTTTTCAGCACGGCGATTCGTGCGCGGGCCGCGGAAAGTTCAATGCCTTGCCTCGCATTGCGTCCCGGCTGTGTGCGAACAGCGTGAGACGTATCTCGCACAATGGGGAGAGATTCCATCACTGGCGGTGGTTGTAGGTTCGCGCCTAACAATGTCCAGGCGACAAATGCGACGAAAACCGTTGCCACAAATGTCACGACAGCAACGAAGAAATCATTTCGCGCGTTCACGGAGCAGGCCCCCTGCGAAAGATGGCCGACGAACACTAGGACGTAACGAGTGAAAAGGAAGAGAAGACCGGACCCATTGGGCAGTTGCCAATAGTTCCTTACGCTCAGCCTACCGTGAATTGGCGAGCCTGTCCAATCCGACCTGGTGCGTAGATGTGTGGCACTGGCTCCGCCGACTCTGCCAGCGCCTTCTCAATCCTTAGCGTTCTGTCATTTCATTAACATCTTGACGAGCCAGCAATACAAGCACGAAGCGCCAGCGAGTGAGTTTTTTGCCGCTCTCGAGACTCGCTTGCGCTTCGTGCTTGTATTTCCATTGGCCGTTTACGAGCGGAAATTCAGGACTGTTATCGACCGCGACCACCGCCACTGCCGGATCCACCACCGCCACCACGGGTGGGGCCACTGGGCGTTCCACCGCGCGTTCCACCGCCGGTTCCGCCGCGGAAACCCTCAAACCCACCGCCACGGGTGGGGCCACCGCCACGGGTGGGGCCACCGCCACGGCTACCAAATCCGCTAAATCCACTTCCACCACCACCACGAGCGCCCATGATTCGCTGCAAGAATTCTTGACGACGCTGGGCCGCGGCGGCATCGGCTGAGTTCGAGTTGGAGCCGTTCTGAGAAGATGATGGGTTCGTTGGGCTGCTTCCGCTCGAGCCCACATTGCCAAAGACACTACCCAGCGCTTGTTGCATGACCTCTGGGTTCACTCCCTCCACACCAATCACGACGATCCGTTCGGAGTAATCTTCATCCAGCCTGTCGATCTCTTCGACTAACTGTAACACCTGTTTGTAGAGCGGTTCGGGAGCCATCACGATCAGCGAGTTGCTGTCCTCGTGTACGGTGACGGTCATTTTCGGCAGAGCGCCGCGATTTGGCTGGCTGCTTCGACCTCCGCCACGCATCATTCGAATAAGATCCTCGGGGGAACCACCTCGTTGCTGTTGACCACCTCGGCCGCTTTGGCCGCCTTGGGTACTCGTCCCACTGCCAACGCGTCCGGCAAATGTGCCGTTGACAACGTCGGCAATTTTGCTTGCCTCGGTATAAATGATGGGAATAACCCATGGGCGTCCCGCGGTTTCGATATCGGTGATACTCTGATCTTTGTCGATGATCTTCAAGAGTTCTTCCACTTGATCCAGTTCCGCGCCGCTGCCCATGATGATCAGTCGGTTCAGTCGAGGATCGGGCACGATGGTCATCGTTCCTGTAGTGAGTGTCGAAACCGGCGCACTGCCGCCGCCACCCATCAAGGCCCCCAACATTCCTCCCATTCCGCCGCCCATCCCGCCAATCATATTGGTCGCCATGTCACCGATCAGCGAACTGGAAGACGATGTCGCGCCGAGAATATCTCCGAGCAGTTGGGTGGCCACTTCAGCGGTGGTGTGCCGCAAGTAATAGACGCCGATCTCCTGACTGACCAACCCGCTGCCCGCGCCGTTTGCCATGTTCAGCCTGTTGAGCAGCTCTTCCAGTTGGTTCAATTCTTTAGGTTCACCGTAAATCCAGATGCCGCCCGGGGCGCGTTGGATAACGATCGGTGAATCGCCGGTGGCTGCGTTCTCGTCGCGTTGGATCACAACTGGTGCGACATCGTTGGGGGATGCGTCGCCAGCTGTTTCAGGCTGTTGCGGAAAAAAAACGAATTGGCTCACCTCCGCAGCCGTTCGAGTCATAGAGGGCGCACTCGTTTCTTCGAGCCTCTCTCGACGAGGCGGTTGCGGTGGAACGAGCGGGTTCGTGGGTGGCACGATCGGTTCCACACTCGGCGTGATCTCAATTTCGCGGACTCCGTTATTCGCGTCGGGGTCTGCTGGTGCCAAGATGCGAATTTTCGTTTTTGAAACTTGGGGCCAGAACGCTTCGACCTGGCCGAGCAGTTGGTCGGTTTGGCGACTGTCCATCGGAATGAACCGCATGGGGCTATCGTTGTAGACTCCGGATTCGCCTTCCAATTTGACAACCAGATCTTGGATCTGAGCGATCTGAGCTGACGTACCACGGATTAACAGCCGTCTGGCCGTAATGTCCGCGTCGACTTGGAGACCGTCCGGCCCACCCTCCTCGGTAATCCCCATCAGTTTGTTGATCGACATCACCATCAGGTCGGGTTCCGTGATTCGCAATTGAATCACTTCAAATCTTGGCGCATCCCCCTCCAGTTTTTGCAGGGTGGCCACAATCAACTGATGGTCCGACGGTCGGGCCATCGCGATCAGCTTGTTGGACAACGGGTCGATCGCCAAACGGACGTCCGGCAAGCCAGCCATCAGCGTTTGTAGCACTTCGTTGACCGTGGCAGGGTCCGCGGCCGAGATAGGATAGGTACGAAGATCGGGCGCTTCCAAAGTGGGACCAGCCAACTCACTCTCTTCGTGCTCAATATCCATCAGTACGACGATTTCTCGCAGCTGTTCGATCGCTTCTTCCGTGCCTGTGGCGAAGATGCGTGAACCGAATGCGTCGGTCGCAATGTTGATCTGGTCGTTCGTGTTGACGTCGGGCTCGAGACCAAGTAGCGGTCGCGCGGTGACGAGCACTGTTTCGGCGAGCACGTGTTTGAGTTTGACTTCGATGACTTTCTTGCGATCGCTATCTGGGTTTTCGATTGCCTCGATCACACTGCGAATGACACGCAGTTTACCGGCCGTTTCGGTGACCAGGATTTGTCTTGCTTTTGGCAGCACAATCATGGTTCGTCCCGGGCCAATCAAGCGGGCGATCTCGCCCTCGGCGTCCTCCGGACTCATTTTTGCCAACGAGAATATTGACTTTACTAATTCAAAGTCGCCTCGTTGATCCAATTCCGAAAGCGGCACTAATTCCAGTAATTCTTGCGGGACTTCCGCCCCTAACTCTAAGTTCAGCAGCATGACCAAGCGTCCGCGACGCACGATGGTCCAACCCTTGTTGAGCAGCACGCTGTTCAGTAGGTCCAACGATTCCTTGGTAGTAAACTCTTGGTTGTCTTGATAACTGAAAGTGCCCAAGGGGTAATAATCAATGTTCGCTGCCAAGTCGGCTTCCTCGAGAAACCACTCTATGACATCTTCCCAATCGGCCTTCTTGAAGTTAAAGGTCAGGTGGCGTTTTTCCGTCGAATCACTTTTTCCACGACCTATGACTGCACGCCCTGTCGAACGGGGAACTGTGACGTCACCTTCTCGGTCGGAGGGAGAGTCTGAGGCCGTTTCCATTGGGTCACGGTCAGGATCCTCTTGTTTGCCCTCATCGGCCTGTGTTTCTTTGGCCTGTGTTTCGTCTTGTCCGTCGTCGTTCTCTGAATTCTGTGCCACCGTGGGTGTAGTCACCTCAGCAACCCGTTGGGGCTGGGGAGCCGCGACGCCGGCTATTTTCTCCCAGGCAACTCGCTGGTCTTCTGTCATTACGCCAGAGAGTCGACGCTCGTAGAGGGCGCGAGTGATTCGTTGTTGCGAACCGCCAGCGTCGGCCAAATCGCCGCGTCGCTGGCTCATCAATTTGGCAACCTGCTCGCGCTGCATTTTCGACAATCCTAGAATTTGCGATATTTCCTCTTCGGCCAGCGAATTCATTCCCTGTTCTGCGACGAGGATTTGCTTCAGCATCTCTCGCTGGGTAAGGCTCAAGAACACGAAGCCAAGTCGCTCCGACTCGGCCACGAACGGTTCCAGTCGCCGGGCGACTTCCACTGTCGGCAAGTCACGTAGCTCAAACGCCATCTTGAAAGCTTCGCTTTCACGACGGTCGATCAAATCCAGCAACTTCTCTCGAGTGGTGTCGTCTAGTTTCAGTTTCGCAGCGATGTCCTCCCGTACGGCCAATGCTAACGAGCCGACAAACTGTTCGTCAGCTGCATTCGCGAGAAGTTGGGGAAGGAACAGGGACGCGGCAAGGGCCGCGATGAGTCGTTTGCGACGGAACAAGGTTCATCTCCGCAAATAATGTAGTGGCCAGTGTTTAGGTAAAACTAATTGCAGGTCTGACGGAATCGGCCAGACGGTTTCAACTCTAAGACTAATCGAGAGGACGAATTTTCGCTACTCAAATTAATGACATATCTCCTTGTTGAGTAAAGGATTATGCCGTTTTTTTGAGACGAGCATACACGACCGGGCTGCGGTTCAGTACTATAAAGAAATTAACCCTCTGGAGATGAAAACGTTTCGCCAATTCACAGAAATCCCCTAAACTCCATCGCTGAGTCGAGTTACCTGGTTTCTTCATGCGACGTTGAACGGGAGTGAAAGTTGGTGTTACGCGACCGCGGGAACGCCATAATTTACAGCGTATCCCGTGCTGGTGCAACGGGTTACGAAGGTGACGCAAACAGTAGTGGGAGCTTCCACGTGATGCCCAACAAACGCACAACCCAGGCCCACGACCGTCGGCTGGTAGTGTCTGCTCTCTTGACCGTCGGCTTTTTTTGCCTAGTGAGTGGCAAGGCGTTCACCCAAGAGCCCCACACTATTTCACCGCGTCTCTTTGGATTCGGCGTTGCCGGTGGCCAGATACGATATCCCGAGCCGCGGGAGAATTATCTGGTACGGGATCGGGCCGGCAACGAAGTCGTGGCGAGGCTGCACGTCGAGGTGGCGACACAACGCATCTTCCTAATGCCCGACGGTTCTTTGCAGGAGCGAGCTTTCGCTCAAACAAAGCCGACGACTCGCCGCTTTGTCACACTGCACGAAACGGCGTTGGCCGAGCGACTGGAAAAACAATTTCCCAGTTTCCGCGTCCATCCGTCCCACCGCCACATTTTTGTGTTCAACACCAGTCCCCTATTCGCCGCGACGACACGGCGGGTATTGGAAAGCATGATGTCGGGCGTAGGCACGTATGCCAAAGCTCAACGAATTCCCACCCGTGAGCCGCCAGCACCGCTGGTCGTCATCATGTTTCGCACGGAGAAGGAGTTTCAAAATTACAAGCGCGTGCCAGCTGGTGTTGTGGCGTACTACGATCCGATCAGCAACCACGTCGTCCTGTATGAAGAGTCTAAGTTGATGCGATCGCGGCCCGACTTGGGGATCCAGCAATCGCTGTCGACGATCGCGCACGAAGGCGCCCACCAAATCCTTCACAATATCGGAGTTCAGCAACGCCTGTCGCGGTGGCCGCTCTGGCTGAGTGAAGGAATGGCGGAGTTCTTCGCTCCGACCCAATTGGGCCGACGGTTGACATGGAGCGGCGCGGGCAAGGTGAACAACATGCGAATGTTCGAGATTGAGAGTTACTTGCGAAAACAGCGGCAGGCAACGGATGGGCGTGTGATCAAGGAAACGGTCGGCGCGACGAACCTAACTTCCACCGGTTACGCATTTGCCTGGTCTCTGGTCCACCATTTATCGAAGAACGAACGGTCAAGATTCCACCAGATGGTGCGAAAAATGAGCGAATTGCGACCGCTTGAATCGGTCCATGCGTTTCCGCCCAACGCGGCGATCTGCCAGGAGAATCTCCAGATTTTCAAGCAGTATTTCCCCAAAGGACTCGACAAGCTGGAACAAGAGATGATAGACCATCTCAAGAAACAGCCGTATCGAAATCCCTTTCCCAATGCCAACCCGGCACTCGTACGGCCTGTTCTGATCAACTAAATGGCCAAAGACGGGCATGAGGTCCACGATGGCGCCAGGCCAGAATCTACCGCGTCGCTATTACTTTTGGGCGGCGGTACCGCTTGTGTTGCTCGCATTGTTCGTGCTTCCCGCTGACTTTCGTATTTCGCTGGCTCTGAGAAACTCCGATGCGTTGCCAGGCGATTTGCGCAAGGCCATCCAACTATCCGAGGTCTTTGCGCATTCCTTTGGCGTCGCCTTCATCCTCCTGGCCATCAGCGCCTTGGATCGTCGTGGTTGGAGTAATGTGGCCCGCATCGCCGCCTGCGCATACCTTCCCGGCTTGGTCGCCAGCGCCGGAAAACTCCTCATTGCCAGACGACGTCCGACGGTGGCGAATTTGGATGACTCGGTCCTTGCCAGTTTTGCCGGGTGGATACCAGTGATCCGTACCGACGGTTTCAGCGAGGCCTTTGATCACGCGATGCAGTCATTTCCCTCAGGGCATACGGCGACGGCTGTCGGCCTGGCGATCGGCCTCAGTTATGCCTACCCGCGAGGTCGCTACCTCTTTCCCCTGTTCGCCGTTCTCGCGGGACTACAGCGCGTGGTTGCCGGCGCCCACTTCCCGAGTGATGTGTTCGCGGGCGCTGCGGTTGCATGTCTGTTGGCTCCTCTTTTTGCACCTCGTCAACCTTCGGCGCTGCGACAGAACCAGACTTCGTAACTCGGTACGTACATTCTCCGGGCGATATGCGACAGCCGTTTTGACGATCGACGATCGTAACGGTTATGTTGTGGGCTGGTCTGGTTTTTGCGACGAGTGACTGGACAGATGGGCTTTTTTCAGGAGGTGAGAAGATGCTCAGGCGGCGAAGACGCTGTAATTCCGCGGCATTGGCAAGTTGGGGCTCTGCCCTATTGCTCGGGTGCATGGGACTGATTCTGTCCGCCAGTGCCGATTCGGTTGTGGCCGACGAGAAATTGCCAGGGTTTCATAAAATCAACCAGCGGATATCGCAGGTCATTCGGAAAGTGTCGATCGCTCGATCCGACGATGAGGTGTCTCAAGCCGTCTGTGATTTGGTGAATGTGCATCGGGACCTGGTATCAGACCCCCGCTTCCGTCGTAGCGATGTGCTGCAAGGTTATCGACGTCGAGTCGCTGCTAAGCTGCGACTGGCGAAGAAGGACATAGAGCGGGAGCTCAAAAAACGTGAACTCAAGAAAGTGGTATCGCTCTCAGAGGCGAAAAGTCCGCTGGCAGATGACCTGGTGTCGCGAGTTGTTTCCGACCAGTTATCGTTCGTCGGAAACACACTGGGTGGGCCAGCACGCTTGGTGGACGAAGTGACGCGAAGAGGTGGATTTGCCGCCGCCGGCGTCGTCGATTTCGGCCCTGCCCTGGTGCAGTTGATTCAGTCGACTATTTCCCCCAAGACTTGGGATGTGAACGGTGGACCCGGGACGATTATCTACTACCGACCGCTGTTTTTGATGGTTGTTCGCGCTCCGCTGGAAGCGCATGAGGGCGTTGGCGACGTGTTAGGTGCGCTGCGAAAGTAGCGTGGCGGTCGCGAGGTATCTTCCCCTTCTCGCCAACGTGGCTCAATTGATGTTGAGCCCCCTGCCGCCGATCACTAAACTCCCAGCCAGTGTTTGGCTCAGCAACCGGGACTTTGCGCAGGGAATGCGATGACCACAGCGTTTCGCCACCTTTGTTGTGTGGCTTGCTTCTCGGTATTACTTCTGTTTACCAATTTGGGTGGGCCGGGCCTTTGGGACCGCGACGAGCCGCGGAACGCCGGATGTGCCCAGGAGATGCTGCAGCGGGGTGATTGGGTTGTTCCGACGTTTAATGGCGAACTGAGGACGCACAAGCCGGCACTCCTCTATTGGTTGACGATGGTCTCGTATTCCGCATTCGGCGTCAGCGAGTTTTCGGCCCGTTTCCCGTCCGCTGTCTTGGGAATGGCAACCGTTTTGTTGACCTACCTGATCGCCGCGAGACTGTTTTCATCGGGTGTGGCATTATTGAGCAGTTGTATTCTGGTGTCGACGCTGATGTTCACCGTGGCTTCCCGAGCGGCCACCCCTGATTCCGTCCTGATATTCTGTGTCACGCTCACTTTGGCTCTCTATGTGAGATTCGCGTTCCAGCGGAATCAGCAGGACGGGACATTGACGTTGGTCAACGGGGGAATGCCTTCCTGGCGCGCCGCCGTGTTGGTTTATGGCTCGATGGGGCTCGGCGTACTGGCAAAAGGGCCCATCGGTCTGGTGTTGCCCACGGCGATCATTGGGATGTTCCTGTTGTTGGTTCATTTTGCGGAGCGATCTTCACAATCGGCGACGAATGCCGGCCGATCATGGTTCCGTCTTGGCTGTTGGTTACCGGGGTACTTCCTGAGAACATGCTGGCAAATGCGCCCGATCACGGCGATCGTTGCTTGCCTGGTCGTCGCCGGTCCCTGGTACTATTTGGTGGGAGTTCGCACCGACGGAATGTGGTTGCGAGGGTTCTTTCTGGAGCACAACGTCGGCCGCGCCGCGCAGGCCATGGAAGGTCATCAAGGACCGTTTTTCTACTATCCACTCGCCATCTTGGCCGGGTTCTTTCCCTGGTCGATTTTTGCTCTCCCTGTTCTTATCGAGTCGGCGCGACGAGTGCGGCGGCCAGCCGCCTATGAGCACCTGTTTGCAATCTGTTGGGTGGTGGTTTGGGTCGGCCTATTCACGTGCGCACGAACTAAATTGCCGAGTTACATCACGCCCGTCTATCCGGGGTTGGCCATGTTGGTGGGTTCATACTTGCACGCTTGGTCGCGCAGGGAGTCGCTTGCTGCGGCGTGGTGGCCCTACTGGTCGATGGCTGCCATGGCCGTTGTTGGCGTCGGCTGCGCCGTAGGTCTGCCGATCGCCTTTGGCATCTTGTTTCCCGAGGAACGCTGGTTGTCTGTCATTGCGTTGATTCCGCTGGGGGTCGCCGTCATTGGTTTTTGGGCCCTCAAGAGGGAGCGCCGACAGTGGTTCGTGAGATTGAACGTTGCCGGTGCGGGAGTCTTGATGCTGTTCGCATTTGCCGTGATTGCCGACCGTGTTTCCGACCATCAACGAGCTGACGACCTGGTCGCCGGATTGAATTTCACGGCCGATGGTGACATCGACCTGGCGTGTTACCGCGTTCTTGAGCCGAGTTGGGTTTTCTACCTGAGGGAACCAATCTGGCAATTGGGTGACGACGATCAGTTGTCCGACGGCCCTCCCCAAGACGAGTTCTGGTCTCCTCGTCGAGCCACGACACCAGAGAAATTCTTAACCATGGATCAACGGCACCGAGTGATTACGACGAAGAGGCACTGGCGCGACCTCCAGAAGCGGCTACCGTCAGGGGTCGCGGTGCTGGAGACCATTCCGTATTTCATGCACGACGAGGATCTGGTCTTGATCGGCTACGCCAGGGCGTCGGTAGCGAGAGCAAGAGACGGGTTGCAGCGCTGATTTGCGTCCAAGGCGCCAGCCTCGGGTTTTGTAAGTTCACGAAACACTGGCGGAGCCAGTGCCACACATTCAAGCGGTGGGCGTCGCTTGTTGGAGACGGGAGTGAAACACGCTCGGCTCGCGCATCCATTCTTGGACCGTGGCCATGGTGATTCTCTTTTCGGCGACCAGGTCTGCCAGGGACTGTTCCAGGACAACGTTGCCGTCGACTGCGGATGTCTGCATTACCGACTGGATCTGCTGGAGGTCGCCCGACCGAATCAGGTTGTAAGACCAACGTTCTAATGAACGTTTGCCGCAGCATCGTTAACATCGGCGCAAACGGAGTCGTTTCTCATTCCGATGGAGCGATGGATCGGCGGACCACTGGACAAGGACCTACTTGAGCGATGCGGGATTCCGCAGCACGATCAGCAGTCCGAACAATGTGTCTTGCCCGGTTCCAGAGAGCATGGTCGGGCGGTCTTGAACGACGGGCTTGGGAGCTCCTCCCATCGAAGAAACGAATTGCTCGGTGACTTTGCTGCCCATGCCAATCACAACACCGGTTGCGTCACCCAATTTCGCCGACCTCAACAGCAATTGCTCTACGCCTAAAGCGATCCCCGGCACGACCACTTTGACTTCGTCGGTCGACGACTGCAATCGGCCGTAAAGGGCTTCGAGCTTTGCTCCCGTGCTGCGAACATAGACTAATCGCAAGGCGGGCCCTTCGTCATCAGATCCCGAGTCCACTGGATCTACTGGGGCGATGTCTCCCGGCACAGCTCCAGCAATTAACCCCTTCTGTATCTTGGTGGCCACGTCATCGTCAACGGTTACGACGCCATCGCGGAGGTTGATGCCAGATTCGCGTAGCATTTTCCGAAACCACTGATCGTCGCGGGGAGACCCCTTGACCACGACGTCATACACCACGGTGAGGTCCACTCCGATGCTGTGGGGTGTCACAGGGTCATTCACCCGCGGATCGCGAGGATCATTAACCAGGGGACTTTTTGGCGGGTCGTTGACGACAGTTCGCAGATTATTGGGATCGTCGTCGTCGCTCGTTACCGTGTTGCCGGAATCAGGGTTGTTTTTGACCAGTCCACCACCGCCATTGGTCGACTGCACGTCATTGTTGCTGGGGTTTTTCGGGTCGTCCTGCCGCGGCGAATCAACGACAATATCCTGGTTGTCCTGCGGGTTGTCACCGATTTGGGCGTCGTCTCGGTTGGCCGTTTGAACATCATCTTGGTCGATGGGCGTCGGTGAATCTTGCCCAAAACGGACGATGAGGAAAACAACCGCCGCAGCGACAAACGCTCCCCAAAGAGCGATTTGAAGATTCCGCCCGCGTCGACGGTTTGTGTTTGGGCTGTGACCTAACTGAGACATGACCGACGAACTGAGGTCGACTGTCAGCGATTCCTGCGGAAAATTCTGGATGGCACTACGTACCGAGAGAAACGCGTCATACGTCTCTCGACACTGCTCATCGTTTTCCAGCAAGTACTCGACGCGCGCTGCTTCATCGCGAGTCAACTCGTCATCGAGATATGCGCTGATCAGCTCGTCGTGCCATTGATTATTCATCATTTTTTTGCCGACCGTCCTTCCCGTAACGGTTTAGGCCTCGTAAATCTCCGCTGACCCTAGGAACTCCCTCCTGGGAAAACAACGAGTTTTCCGTAGGTTCCCAACCGATCATGTCGCGTTTTTTCCACCATGATCAGTCACGGGTGCTCTGTTCCGTTTCCTCCTTTACCAATAACTCCCGCAGGCTTGCTCTCGCTCGATGAAGCCGACTTCGGACCGTTCCCACACGCACTTGAAGCATGTCGGCAATCGTCTCGTAGTCAAATCCTTCGATCTCGCGAAGTAGCAGAATCGACCGGTGCTCCTCACTCAGTTGATCCAGTGCCGTTCGAAGCCGCTGGATGTCCTCTTCCCGTTCCAAATCGTTCCCAACATGCGGCATGTCCGTCTCCGGCTCGTTCCCCTTCTCACGAGCCGCATCCACTGACACCGTTGGCCTTTTCTTTCGGCTACGGCTTACCGTAATATTGAATGCGATTCTGTAAAGCCATGTGAAAAAAGCACTTGCGCCATGAAATGACTCGAGTTTCACGTAGGCCTGTACAAACGTCTCTTGCGAAACATCCTCCGCTTCCTGCCGATCACCCGTCAGTTGAAAGACCATTCGAAACAAACGAGCCTGGTGCCGTTGCACCAATTCCCCGTACGCTTCGCTCTTTCCAGCAAGGGTGGATCGAATTAACTCGGAGTCGTCAAACACTTCCTCTCCTGGCATCGGACGAGACTTAAAGCTGAGAAGTTCCGCTATGTCCCAGAAATGGGCACATTTTTTCGATTATGCGCCAATTGAACCTCTACGTCGACGATCTCTCGTACAATACCGGCCAGAGGCGTTGTTCTCGCTACGATATTTCACTTTTTGAAGTCAAAGGTAGGCAATGGGTGGTGCAGAGATGGTGTCGGAAGTTATTAGTTTTCTTGGGGGGTTCCGACCTGATTCCTCGGGGGGGCGAACTCGGACCGCATTCGTCGTCACGATGCTTCTCGCGAGCCTCGGCAGTGGGCAGGTACGAGCTCAAGTGGGTTTGGCCATTCCCGGTGAACCGTTTGGTGTTGTGCACGTGCCGTTGGGCGCAGGTGCCCCTGATGACTCCGTCCACCAGGTGTCTGGTTACCGAATCACGACCCCTGATGGGGAAGTCCTCTATCCAGTCGTCAGCGGCGGCCGAGTCCTGGAGGCGCTGGGTGCTACGTCGGGCAAGGCCCCCACTCAACTCTTTTTCCTGTTTCGCGGACGACCTCCGACCGAAGTGACGGTTCACGGCCCGGTGCCCCGTAAGTACGGTCTCCGCGTGATTGCCAACGACCGTCAATACCGGCGAGTACTCAATCGATGGTGGAGGGAGTATCAGGCAGTGGCAGATCGGGAATACGAACATCAACTCGTACCCGCAGCGGCCGCCTCGTACTTCCGGGAAATGTTGGCAGCCCGAATTCAGCCAGCCGAACGGATCGCGCGCATTCGAGACAAGGTGAAGAAGCAGGAGCAGAGTGAAGCCTGGAATGCTCTCGAGTTTCTGCTGGGTGTTGAGCGGTTGCGCGCAAAGACCATCGCCAACCTCTGGGATACGCCACTGGAGGTACAAGATCAATCGCTTCCCCACATGCCAGCCTGGACCGATGTTGGTCCCGACCACGTGGTGGATGTGGCCGTGGAACCACTCGCGACACGCACTCCTGAGCAGTGCTTTTATATCCGTTTCGGCACGTTCTCGAACTACCTGTGGTTTCAACGCTTGCTCGACGAGTACGGAGGCGACTTGGCGGCCATGGTCACGTTGCGTTCCACGGACGAAGCGGCGTCGAAACGGCTGCAAGATCAACTCGGTTTGCAACAGAGTGCGTTGGCCGATTTGGTCGGTGACCGAGTGATTTCCGATGTGGCACTGATCGGTTACGACCTGTACACGGCCGATGGCGCCGCAATGGGTGTGTTGTTTCATGCTCGGAACAACCTGTTGGGTATTGATTTACAGAAGCAGCGTCGCGCTGCACTTGCTCGGTCGGCCGACGAAGGTGGAAAGGAAGAGACTTTCTTGGTCGGTGACACGGAAGTCTCTTGTGTTTCGACACCGGATAACCGACTCCGCTCGTTCTACGCCCATGACGGTGCCTTTCATCTGGTCACCAACTGCCGACGATTGATCGAGGAGTTCTTATTGCCAGCGGAGAAACGGCGTTCGTTGGCGGGGTTAGCTCAATTTCGTCACGCTCGCCTTCATCACCCGTTCGACAGTGACGACACTCTATTCGCCTTTTTTTCCTCCCCTTTCTTTCAGAATATTACTAGTCCCCACTATCAGGTCGAACTGTCTCGTCGCTTTCGTTCCCAGGCGTCAATTCAGACGTTGATACTCGCCAAGCATGTCGCACAAAGAGAAGGGATCGAGAGATCTGTTCAAGAAATGCTCCGAGCGAATTTGTTGCCACCGCTGTTTGCTGACAGTCAGGTCGCAGCTCAGTTTGCTGTGCAGGGAGACGGATACGTGGACCGACTGCGGGGACCACGAGGCACTTATTTGCCAATACCGGACACGCCTGTCGAACGTGTCACGGCGACAGAGTCAGGCCAAGTAGCGGCCCGCAACCGATTTTTTGTTGAGCATTGGAGACAGTTCGATCCACTAATGGTTGCGGCAAAACGGCATCGCCTGGCGGACGCCAGAGATGTTGAACGCGTCTCGTTGCTGATTCAGGCGTCGCCATTTGATGAGCAGAAACTTCACAAATACACTTCGTTGCTCGCTCCACCGACCGCACAGCGAATTGCTCCTTCACCGGGTGACGTCGTCTTTCTCCAGGCAGCCGTTCAGGGCGGAACCATGGCACCTCAACTTGGCACTCACCACGTCTTGTTTGGTTTGCAGGACTCTGCGACGGCATGGCCAATGCCACCAGAAACTCTATGGGATACGCTTCAGCTTGTACGTTCAACGCCGGCCTACATCGCCAGTTGGCCCAGGCTCGGTTTGCTTGATCAGTTTCCTATTCGGCTACACTCCGCCCCGGACGCGATGGGGTACATGCGGCTGCCATTTGGTTTGTGGAGACTCGATCGCGAACTTTTCACGGCGATCGGATTTCATCCAGAGTTGTTGGGTTGGGTTGCGAATCACCTGAAAGTCGTTGACGGCCAACAACTGGCTCAAGTCCGCCTTCATGTGGGCGATTTAAGTCAGAGTAGCCTGCGGCCGTTTATCGATGGTCTGCAGTACCGCCGCGCCTGGCTCTCGTCGATCGGCGGTGCCCGCTGGATGAATTATCTCGGCCAGCAGCTATCGTTGCCACCTGACCGAGCGAGAGCGGTTGCCGAGCAGCTAGGCGGATCCTCACCAATCTGTCCACTCGGTGGAGACTATGTGGTGACCGGCAGCGGCGCTACGTCTCATTGGACTTCCACGGCCCTAACCGACGATGCGGCCGGGCGGTTTCAGGCTCCCGTGTTGCAGTGGTTCCGAGGCCTATCGGCCGACTTGTTGCACGACCAGGGGACGTTGCGAATCCGCGCCGAATTAGACATTCACCGCCGACAGGCGGAAGGAGTCTTAGGTCTGCCTTTGTTTGATTTCCTGAGAACGCCGCGTCCGGATGTCGTATTGCCGCCGAAAAAAGACGGTGTGCCGAAAGCTGAAGAAGTGCCATTGGGCCCGGTCGATTTTGAAGAGTGTTCTTAGTGTCGTTGTGTGAGAACAATTCATTTTTCTCACAAAGGCACAAAGATTATAGAAGACACAATGGCGCGGCATCGATACGTGTTTTTTTGTTCGGTGTTCTCAAAGCCGTTACTTTTTTGCCCTTCGCGCCAGATACAAACCGGTTAGCAGTTTGGCATCGATGAAGCACCCCGACTGCGCCATCTCAGTCAGATATTGATCGACTTTGTCCAATGGGATGACGACCGTTTCTATCGATTCACCGGCCACTCCACCACCCGGGCCCACGCGGCTCAATTCGGTAGCGAGGAAGAAAGTGATCATCTCGTCGGTCAGGCCCGCCGAGGAGGCGGCAGTAAAGACCTGTTCGATTTTACCGGCGCGGTATCCGGTCTCTTCCAGTAACTCCCGTTCGGCAGCCACATGCAGCGATTCGTCTTCCGCGCCAGGCTCGTCGCCGACGAGGCCAGCCGGCAATTCCAGCACCAAGCCTTGCAGCGGTGGACGGTATTGCGAGATCAAGACAATCTCGTGCTGATCGGTAATCGGCACAATCGCGATCACGCCGCTGGCGTTGATTCGACGGACATACTCCCAAGAACCGACGGTGACGATCGACAGAAAATTCCCATGGTAGAGTTCTTTCGCTTCCGGAGTGCGCCCCGTCATGATTCGATTGGATCCTCATCTTGAGACTCGATGTACTGCCTCATCTCGGTGAGCTCTTGTTGAAATCCGCCTGAAAGAATGGGGAAGCGACACCAGGTTTTTGGATCGAGGTTCTCGTCGTCCAAATGGAACGAGGGGGCATATCGTTCGCGTTTCCATTGATTGCGACACCAGAGTTGAAAGAACCGCTCCACATAGCCTGCCAAGACGGGCAAAGGGAATTGAGAAAACTGCTCGCGAATGGTGCGAACGCACTCAACAGGAGACCGTTTGTCACGGATGGCCGCTTTTTCGACAGCGTCGAGGATCTCGTACGGCATCAAGTCACCTTCGTCCGTTTGTGTGGCCTCTGGCGGACGTAGTTCGGCGGTCGGTGATTGTTCGTTAACCGATTGCAATTCTGGAAACGCTCCGATTCCGTAGACGCCATCGGTTTCAAGCCAACGCAACCAGTGCCTCAGGAATGCCTTGTCGATACCGGCAATCGGAGCCAGCCCACCCGACGTGTCGCCATCCATGGTCGCATATCCGACCGCAGCCTCAGAACGGTTACTAGTCGCTACAAGTAGCGCCGACCGCATGTTGGCAAGCATCCAGATACTTGGCGAACGGGCTCGAGCTTGAATATTCTGCAGGGTGATGTCGTCGCGTTCCCAAGTCAACTCTCGTCCTTGCGATTCTTCAATCAGCGACCGGTAGCCGCAGACAAGGTCGTCAATCTCCCAGCGATGAAATTCCGAACCCAAAGCAGTCGCAAGTGCTTCTGCAGCATTGTAGGTAACGTCGCCGCTGTTTCGAGTCGCCTGATATACGCAGACAAGTAGTTGATTGATGATCTCCCGGTCCGTCGCGAGTTCATTGGCGACGATGGCGTTTTCGAGATATTCAAGCGTCTTCGAAAACGCTGCCGGCCCCAATTCTGCTCTGGCGAATCGGAGACTCAATGCAATCAGGCAAGCGACCGCCGATGAGTCGGCTCCGCCACTCAGGGATACAACATAGCCATTCGAACGCGTCTTTCTCATGTAATCGAACAGGCCCAATGCGACCGCCCGAGCGAACTCTTCCTCCTTCTCGTGCCCCGTCTGTTCCCAGCTTGCCGTCGCGGTTGGTTCCACTGGCAATGTTGTGATTGCCGGATAATCGAACGGTACGTCAACCATCGCATCGTCGTCATTGAGGTCGGGCTGGAAACTGTCGCGCTTGGCCCGTTCCAGACGGGTTCGGTCGACATCCGACACGGCCGTGGTAATGGCAAAACGTTGGAACGAAAATCGAGACCCCAAGCCGATCAAGTCGCCGTGTGAGGCGATCATCGCATCCCCGTCATAGATGGCGCGACCAGCCTCGTTGCCGACCAGATTGGCGTAAATGTACGTTACCGAGAATGCGCGAGCTCCTTCCAACACGAAGCGACGGCGAACACTGTGTTTGCCAAAGGCGAAATGACTGGCGCTGGGGTTGAGAATCACATCGACCCCGCGGTTCGCCAAGCCAGATCCCGGGCGACGGACAGACCAAGCGTCCTCGCAGATTTCAAATCCAAATGCGATGCCGCCGACGCGATATATTAGGTCGCCGAACGGATAGGACTGATCGTTCTGCTCGGTGGTCACGGTGTGCTCTGCGGGCCAAGCCTTAAACCACCTCGGTTCATAGTGAATCCCGTCACCCGCTAGGTGCTGTTTCCCAACTAGGCCCAATAATTCGCCATCAACAATCACAGCTGCCACAT
>DUDC01000030.1:16158-25438 GCA_012959465.1 Planctomycetaceae bacterium | reverse complement strand
CGTCAAGCCGACGATCTTGCCGTCAACCAACAGGGCCGCAGCATTGAACAACGCTCCCTGGTGCCAGACAGGAAGACCCACCGACACGATCATGTCATGTGTCGTGTCGGCAATCGATTCGAGCACTCGCCAGGCTTCACGGTGAACATGAGGTGCCTGGAACGCGTCTTCGCAACCGTAACCGGTAATGCAGAGTTCAGGCAGACAGAGTACACAGGTACTTTGGTGGCGGGCAGCTTCGATCGCGTCGACGATGTTGGCACGGTTGTTTTCCCAATCCAAGGGAGTTTGATTTAGTACCGCGGCCGCGACACGGATGAGTTTCACCAAAGACCCTTATTGAAATGGACTCTAAAACCGCGTTCCTATCGTCCCCGCTGTCGTTTCCCTCGATCCGACGACTTGCGTGTGGCAAGATTGGATTCAACGACAACGGATACCGCTTCTTCCCACGTGGGGATTGTTCGTCTCTGCGATGTCTCCTCCCCGTCATCGTCGTCGTCATCATCGTCGTCCAGGGCATCCATTTCGGCTGATTGGGACTCGGCTGATTGAGTCTCGGCTGGTTTGGACTCGGCTGGTTTGGACTCGGCTGGCTTGGACTCGGCTGGCTTCCGCGAACGTGGCTTCCGACGCCGTCGCCGGCTCTTTTCCGGTTTCTCTTCGTCCTTCTGTTCAACAGCGTCTTCGGCGCCTTCGCTCACGACTTCATCCAATTCCGATTTGGCTTCCTGCTCACCCGTTGATGAGTCAGTCGATTGTTCGTTTTCGCTGCGCTCGCGGCGGCGTCCGCCTCGTCGTCCGCGACGCCGAGGTCGTTTCCGCTTGGGACGCTCGTCACCCTCGACCTTCTCCTCGTTCGACGTCACCTCGGCAGCATCATCCTGAGACTCGGCAGCATCATCCTGAGACTCGGTCGTTTCCTCAGGTGTCTCGGTCGTTTCCTCAGGTGTCTCGGTCGACTTGCTGCGCTCCTCCGGAACGCGCGTCTTGCTGCGCTCTTCGCGGACGCGAGTCCCGCTGGACTTTTGGGGCTCCGACGCGCGGTCGTCTCGCGGTTGGTTCCACGTTGCCATGTGCGAATCAAGATCGAGTTGAGCTTCAAACTCGGCGTCCGAAAGCAGATCGTCCGCTTCCTCGCTCGATGCCTCGTCAAACGTAGGCCGTTGACTCGTCGAGTCGGCCGTTTCGTTCTCTACTTCCTCCACGACCTCTTCAAGTTCGTCAAAATCCTCCTCTTGCTCTTCTTCCTCTTGCAGTTGATCCGCTGGCACGCCTAGATCACGGCCGACGTCGCCCCAATGACTAACCTTCTTTTTCCTTGGTTTGCGAACGGTTTTCTTGGCCGGTCGATCAGTCGCCATCGGCGCTGCCTCCGCAGTTGGCGCAACAGTTGGCGCAACGTCGGCACTTTCACAACTTCCCAACAAATCAAGTCCAGCAGTTTCGCTCGGAGCTGGTGAGTCGGCTGACAACAGACCGCTTCCGAATCCGTCATTGGCCACGGCATCCGCCGACGATTCTGCATCGGAAGTCAGACTTGCCGGTTCGTCAGCTTGAACGACTTCGGCATCGACAACGTCCGCATCGACAACGTCCGTTGAAGACGAATCGGTCGCAATGGCCGCTTCAGGTTCCGCCTCTTCACGAACTTGTTCCACCGGTTCTGGTGGCACATCATTACCGAGTAATTCATTAACTGACCGCCAGTGGTCGCTTCCCGTCATCGGATCGTTGTCTCGTAGTAAGTGCTTTTGTGGTAATAAGTTCAGTGTATCTTCAACGGCCGACTAAACGGCTCAACTGCCCGATATTCCAAACGGGTACTATAGTGGCTCCAAGCCAACATGGGAAGTCGTACCTCTTTGGCTTGTTAAAATGAGTTGTTTAAGAAAAGTTTGCTGATTAAATCAGATTTTACGAAAGTTCTGGTTAGGCAATCGACGATACCATCTTCCGAGACGCCCGCCTTTCGCGGCAAGGCATCGATCAGGAAAAGGAAGAATCGACGATGAAAACGCTCCCCTTCGCCATGACGCTCATTCTTGCTGTTCTCCCGCCGTCGCTTGCCGTCGCCCAGTCCTCAGATCGTGGGACATACACTGCACCGCAGCGACGCCGCTCGACAACCATCGTGGTGCGTGAGCCGACCATCGAACAGCCCATTAGCGAACTGTTTCTGACGGATCCGCCGATGAAGGAAGAGGAAATCGAACTGGGGCCAGGCGAATTGGCACCACAGGAGCCGGACTTGTTGGAGTTTTGGGAAGGCGACTTGACTGCGGCGTGTGCGTGCGGCTCGTGTGGTTCGGGTGGCGTGTGTCGCACGGGCTGTTTGATCCCCTGCCCGAGGATATCGTTCAACAACATCGAATGGACGATGGGAGTCAATGGGTTCACTGGGCCAGGAAACCGAGGCCAGTCGGGCAGTTTTGGTTTTTACGAGGGAGCGAACTGGGGTGCTCAACTTCCCTGCATCGGTTGTGGAGAACTCGGTGCCCAATTGGGCGTTCGCTTCGTCCAGTCCAACTTGTCTGGCGCTGCTTTCACGACCAATCAACGTGATCAGTTTTTTGCCACAGGCGGGATCTTTCGACGCGTGGATTGGGGTCTTCAAGGCGGCGTTGTCGTCGATTACATGCACGACAATTGGTACGCGGAAGTCGATCTAGTCCAATTGCGTGGTGAACTGAGTTGGGTTTACCCAAACTGCCACGAGATTGGCTCTTTCTTTACAGCGGCAACGCAGACCGACCAAGTCGTTTCGATCATCAACGGTGCTCCCGTTCCCGAGACGTTTGAGGGCACCGACCAATACGCCTTTTTCTATCGCCGCCTGAACGACCTCGGCAACTGGCGACTTTTTGCTGGCTTCACTAGCGAGAGCGATGGATTGTTGGGTGGTGATTTCCAATGGGCGGCCAACGAGTGTTGGGCTCTCGAGGGCGGATTCAGTTACTTGATTCCCGAGGAGAGTACCGCGGCGGGTGGGTTCGTCGAGGAGTCCTGGAATGTGGGCCTCGGTTTGGTTTGGTATCCAGGGAGTCGGTGTTCCAGCGGTCAGGACTACTATCGACCGCTTTTCAATGTGGCAGACAACGGCTCGTTCTTTATGGATCGACGTTAGACCAGTTTCCACAACGGAACTTCGCGGGCCAGTCCGTCACCTCGAATTGGATCTCACGCCTCCCTAGTTAATTATTAAACTGGGTTGAGTGCGTTGACTTTACCGGTAGCGAAAAAACACCTGATCGAATCGGTCATGACGGTTCGATAAGTCCTGACGCGGCCCGACCGCAATCCAACGACTCGGTTTCCAGTCAAGGCGTCAGGAGAGGATTCGAAACATGCTCCGTTCAGGAACTATCGCTGTAGGTATGGTTACCCTCACCATGGTACTGACAACGACGTTGTTCGCTGCCACGCCGTACAGGCCCTGCCAAGCACAACATCAACACGTGGGATGCAGTTGCGGTCAGCATGCAACACCCGTGCCACTGGTGACGGCCGGTCGCTGTGCGCCCTGCCAACGCTGTTGCCTCCCGCTGATACCTCAAGTGCTTCGAAGTGTCGATTGCCTGCTTAAGAAGGTCTTCTGTTGCTCGATGTGTGCCAATCGTTGCTCGTGCCTCGGTGGGCGATACGCGCCAAGTTGTGGTTGTGACGGCGCCGTGAGCGTCGGTCCCATGACAGTGGAAGAGATCATTGTCGAGACGCCGAGGTCCGTCACACCGACACCCGTCCGAATGGAGGGTCGATACTCCCCGCCGCATCAACGCGCCGCGCCGAAGCTTCGGGAAACACAATTGAAGAATCACTCGGTCATTCAACGAACCACGTACCAAAAACAAACGGATGGAGTACCGGCCCGTTTGTCCGTGACGATGCGGCCGGTCCAACACGCTCGCGCCGTCACTACCGTAATTCGAGCGGTCACAGTGCCACACAATCCCCTGCGGGACTAACGAAAACGGTGGCGATTCTTACATTGAGGGCGGGAGCGACTCTGTCGCTGTCGCCCTCGATTCATAGCCGCGACGAGCGGATCTCGAAAGATATTCAGGCGCGATCAGGCTAGTTTGTCCTCCGCCGCGATCGCCTGTTGCAAATCTTCCCAGAGGTCATCAGGATGTTCCAATCCGACCGATAAGCGGATGAGCCCGTCGACGATCCCATGGGTCTGGCGATCCGCCGCATCGTACGAGGCATGCGACATCGATGCCGGCTGCTCGATCAGCGACTCGACGGCGCCAAGACTAACGGCAAGTTGGAAAAGGCGAGTGGACTCTGCCACTCGTTGTGTTTCTTCGTAATTGCCCGACAGTTCGAACGACATCATCGCTCCGAATGCGCCATCCATTTGCCGCCCGGCCAAGTCGTGTCCAGGGTGTGACTCCAGGCCCGGATAGAGGACCCGTGACACCCTCGGGTGCTGCGACAATTGATGCGCTAGAAAAAGGGCCGAACGACTCTGCTCTCGAACACGAAGTTCCAGCGTCTTAAGTCCGCGAGCGATCAAGAATGTGGCGAACGAGCCCATCACTGCACCGGTTGAGTTCTGGACGAAGTACAGTGCGTCATGCAATTCCTGGTCGGCAACGACGAGCATTCCGCCAAGTGCATCACTGTGTCCACCCAAGTACTTGGTCGCCGAGTGCATCACGATATCCGCGCCCAATTCCAGCGGTCGGGTGAGCACGGGTGTGGCAAACGTATTGTCGACAGCCAGTAACGCCCCGTGTCGGTGCGCGATTTCGGCGCAGGCGGCTATGTCGGTAATCGTCATCAGCGGATTGCCGGGAGACTCGATCCACGCCAATCTTGTCTTGTCGTTGAACGCCGCTTCAAAAGCCTGCAAGTCGACTGACTTTGCCAGCGACACACTCACTCCATTGCGGTTGAGGATCTTGTGAAGGAGACGATAGGTCCCTCCGTAAATGTCACTTCCGGCCACGATGTGATCACCCGCATTCAGGAGCATCATTGCGCCGTGAGTTGCGGACATTCCCGAGGCGTAGGCCAATGCATGGGAACCCGCTTCCAAAGAGGCAACGGTCGTTTCCAGTGCCTTTCGGGTCGGGCTCCCGCTGCGCGCATAATCAAACTCGCCCCATTCCCCGGCGCCGGGCTGGACGAAAGTGCTGGCTACATGAATTGGTGGAACCACGGCGCCCGTGGCCGGGTCCTTCTCATTGCCGACATGGACGGCACGAGTGCGAAAATGCATGACGAACGGGCCTTGTTGGTTGTGGTCGTCTTGATAAGGCGGCCTGGTTTGGCGTCGAACGAGTTGTCCGAGTCTTGTTTTTTCTAGGTTCGTTGAACACCCGCTAGCGCTTGTTCGAGGTCCGCAATAATGTCTTCCTCGTTTTCGATGCCGCATGCCAGGCGAATCATGTTGTCTGGAATGCCGAACCGCTTCCGTTCCTCGACGGTGCACTGGTAATAGCTCATGACCAGCGGTTGCTCAATCAGTGTCTCCACGCCACCCAAACTGGGCGCGATGCGGGCAATTCTCGAGCGATCGACGACGTCGGCGGTCACCCGCCAATCGGCGTTCTTGATTAAGAACGTCACCAATCCACCGTATCCACGCATCGTCCGGCGGGCCACTTCGTGATACGGATGACTGGCGAGACCCGGATAATAGACTCGTTCCACAGCCGGGTGATTCTCCAGAAATTCGGCCACAGCTTGTCCGTTTGCATTGTGACGTAGCATCCGCAACTCGAAAGTTTTCAGGCCACGTTGCAGCAGGTATAGATTGTGAGCCGAGTTTACCGCGCCCATGATGCCGCGCAGTGTGCGAACGTCGGCCAGTTTTTCGCTCTGCCCCACGATGACTCCCGCCAGCAGATCGTTGTGCCCACCCATGTACTTCGTGGCCGAATGCAAGACAAAATCGATGCCAAACTCGATCGGTCTCGCGTTGTAAGGAGTAGCGAGTGTGGCGTCGATCAGAGTATCGACACCATGCCGCCGTCCCAGGTCGGCAAAACGTTCCAAATCGACCACGCTGAGGTGTGGATTCGTCGGGGACTCACTCACCACCAACCGCGTCTGAGGTGTGATCGCCGCCTCCATTGCCTCGTAGTCGCAGGCCTTAACCTGCCGAGTGACAACTCCAAACCGCGAGAGATGCTTGGCACAGAATTCTCGACTGCGATGGTAACACTCATCGAAGAACACGACTTCGTCGCCAGAATTCAATTTGGACATGAATAGTCCGACAATGGCTGCCATTCCACTGGAATAGAGAATCGCTTCTTCGCCGCCCTCCATGGCAGCCAACTTGCGTTCGACAACCATTTCGCCCGGAGTTCCATAACGCCCGTACTCGCCCCTCTCCTGATCTTGTTCGATGTAATCGATGACGGCCTGTGAGTCTTTGAACGTAAAGGTCGACGCGCAGATCACCGGGTCCGTGATGGCATGCCCAAGCTTGTGTCGGTCTTCACCGGCATGTACGGCAAGTGTCGACGGACCAGGCAGGCGCTGCTCAGACCGAGGCCCCGAACGGTCGGAAGGAAATGACATAGTGGTTACCCAACTCGTGAAGGCTCGATGTGTTCAAACGTGGTGTCGTTGAGGACTCGAGGCGGCCTCCACATCTGCCGTTCGAAACCGAACTTTCGAACCACACACACTCCCGGCCCGTGAGGGGCTTTTCCGTCGTGCCCTATGGGCCCGTCGGGAAGCGGTACGCTGCGATCCGTCACAACGCGCAGTGGCTCTTTAGCAGATAGAAAGGCTGCAAGCGGCCGCAAATCCCTAGGTCGCTGGCATTTTAGTAGAGGCTCGCGGTCGCGGCAACACCTTGGGTTCGTGATAATGCAGACATTCGTTTACAATAGTCCGTGGATGATCAGCGATAAACCGGGGAATAAGGGACTATGCGACGGATTGTTATCGTATTGCTTGTTACGGGTTTGATGGCGGAATTTCCGCTCGTCGGGCAGGATCTTGATCCGCCAGCACCGACACGACAGTCACCGGCACAAGTCGACCAGGGGCGGCAAGGTACCCTCTCTGAACAGTTGGATCATTGGATTGCGGAGTTGGGTGCCGCGACCTTTCAGCGGCGTGAAGCGGCCGTTGTCGCTCTGGTCGAGGTTGGTTCCCCGGCTCTGCCGCGGTTGCAATTGGCCCGCGAAAGCGGTGACCGTGAGGTCCGATCCCGGGCGATCGCGATCTATTTGCGAATACTCCAGCAGGACTACCAAAACCGAATCTCCATGTTCGAAGCGGGTAACACGGAAGCGGCTGCCATCTCGAGTTGGGGCCGTTTCGCCACTCAATTCGGTGATACCAAAGCCAACCGAGTTCTGTTCGCATTGATGTTGCGATCGTCGCCAGAGTTGATGCTGTTTCTCGAAGGTGACCGAGAGCGGCTCGCCAAGGCCATTGGCGGTTGGATCAACAAGGCAAATCGAAGCGGCACGGTCTTCGGCAGCCCGACATTTTCAGTCGGCAGTATGGCCGCACTGTCCTTTTGTAGTTTACAGGCCCCCGAAAACCTCTCGAATGTCAACACGAAGATTTTCGCCACCATCCGTTACAACGCCAAGATTCGCACCGAGGCGACAACCGGACAGCATGCCGGCACCCTAAAGGAAATGTTGGCTTGTCTCGTTGCCCAAGAAGATCGTGAATTGGTGGCAGCGTTGCGTTGCTGCATGCTGTTTGACCTGAAACAAGTAGGACTGGAGAAAGCGAGCAAGATTCTAGCTGGCGAGATTCTACGACCAGGCGGCAACTCGAAGAGCGTGCTCGTGGAGGCACTGTTGGTCGGCGGGCAATTTGGTGGCGAGCCCGAAAAAAAGGTTTTGGAGCGGTTCTTAGGCGCACCCGATCGATATGCCGTCTTTAGCCTCAATAAAAAGACGTTCACTACGACGGTCGGCGACGTTGCCTTGGCCGTTCTTTGGACAATGCATGGCATCGATCCGACTGAAAAAGGATTTGCCGACGGAGTCCAAAGCCAACTTGCCGGCATCAATGCCCACTTGGCTGGATTTGCGAGCGAAGAAGAACGACAAAACGCGCGACAGGCCTGGATTGCGTTTCGCGGGAACGAGGAAGGCAAGTAGATGTCGCCCCATGGCACTCGGCACGGCCAACCAACGATTTATTCAGCGTCCGTGAGGTCGCCTTCGGTAATCATCTGAAAACCCTTGGAATTCAGCGTGTCTTGGCCCATCTCGATGTTGTCCACCATGAGGGCGACGGAGGGGCGACCGTGCGGACGGATGATCAGCGGGTAGGCTTGGACGATATTCACCTCCGCCTGCAACAATGCCGTACAGACTTGTAGCAGCGGCTGAGCTCCATCAGGCAGTTCGACGCCAATTAGATCGCTTTCGATCATCGCAAGTCCGCCCCGTTCAAGGATTTCACGGCCTTGTTCCGGGTGGCTGAGAAGAAATCGCACGAACGAACATTCCGTCGCGTCATTGATCGACAAGGCGACAATCCGTACCTTGCTCCCTTCAAACCTTCGCACGACTTCCAAGAGCTGACCGACGCGATTCTCCAAGAAAACGGTAAATTGGCGAATCGTGGGGAAATTGCGTCCTCGCATCGTCTCGAAACTCGTCGTCGCTCCTTCACCAACACTCATGAATCACCTCAATTAGGTTCGAGTTTCCGTTTCACCCTTTCGATGCATCGCCTATCGGTGGGCCAAAAGTTTAGCGGATCGGTAGGGCGCTGGCGGGGATGCCAGCACGGATTCCCGGCATCGAATGAGTCGGCCGAGCCACCAACTTACCGTATTCGACTGCCTAACCCAAAATATTTAGAAAAAACGTAGAAACTTGTGGTCGCTCCGCGTGTTTATGGTAAGAGGTTAATTTGTAGGTTTCGGCTCCTATGGGTGCCGACTTTTCTGGGCTCATCGATGCAAAAATCATTAATCAGGAGAGAGAAAATCATGCGACGTCGAGCAACTTTTGCTTTATTGGTCCTCTGTTTGGTCGCCGTAATGACCGCAACTGCTGCCGCCCAGCAACCAGGTGGCCGAGGAGGGCGAGGTGGTGGATTTGGTGGTTTCGGCGGCGGACGTGGCGGTACCGGTGGTGCTCCTTCGCTCTCCTCCATTGTGTCTATTTCTGAAGTGCAGAAAGAAATCGACATGAGCGAGGAACAAATTGCCGAGTACAACGAGGCCCGACAGAAGGTCAGCGATGGCGTCCGAGAACTTTTCCGCTCACGACCGGAATCCGACGAAGAACGCAAGGAAATGACCGAAAAGGTGACCAAGCTGCAGAAGGGCTTGGAT
>DUDC01000030.1:0-16126 GCA_012959465.1 Planctomycetaceae bacterium | reverse complement strand
AGCTGGATCGCGTTTGGGAATTGTTCGTCCAACGTTACAACAGCAACTCATTCTCCCACGAAGTGATCGCCAAGAAACTGTCGGTCACCGCCGAGCAAAAAGCCAAGATGGCTAAGGTCACCGAATCACAAAACGAAAAACGTAGCGAGATGATTCGCGGCCTCTTCGGAAACCGTGGTGGCGGTGGTGGTAACGCTGGCGGACGTCCCGATGGCGATCGCGGAGCTGGTGGTGACCGCGGAGCCGGCGGTGGCCGAGGTGGGTTCAACACCGAAGCATTCCAGAAGATGCGTGAAGATATGGAAAACATGCAGAAGGACACGGAAAAACTGCGATTGGAAGTTCTGACTTCCACGCAACGTAAAGATTTTGAGAAGATGAAGGGCGAGAAGTTTGATTTCCCCGAGCGTCAGTCCTTTGGACGTGGTCGCACGGGTGGTGATCGAGGTGGCCGTCCCGGTGGTGGGCGTCCCGGTGGTGACCGTGGTGGTCGTCCCAGTAGTGGTGATCGACCCAGTGGTGATCGTCCGATCCAATAGCACCGCATGTTCTGAATAGAATCACCTTCATTTTGTAGGTGGACCATTCCCCGCAGGGGCGACTCAAATGAGTTGCCCCTGTTTTTTTGTAGACACGAAGGCGACTGAGGTTGTCCGTCAACGGTGTTTATGGATTTGCCTCCTGCTCCTTCCGAACATCGAACCGTCGGCGAAATGGGCAGAGACGTTGGCTGGTCCGGTGAGGACCACGGACTTCAGGCATACGATTTTTCTTCGACCAGTCGTGACCCGGCCGCGTCGTTGATTTGGCGTTTTACCGTTGCGCGTCGTTCGTTGGTCACGTAGACCAAGCGGGCTAGTTCGATAAACGTTGCCCCGAAATCGCCTTGCTTTTCACAAATGCGTATCTGGTCTTCGATATCCCATAGTTGTTCGTTGATCGCCTTGAGTTCTTGAAACAGCGCCTCCAATCGGGAGGTCAACGGCAACTCGTGGCGCTGGGTTTGCCGCAGTACTTCAAGTTCGATTTCGACATTAGCGAGCTTTGCGCTATCGCTCATCCGTTGTTGTTTGATTTCCAAAATCGTCATTTTGTCCAACAACTCGCCGGCGCCAATTTCGACTCGAATACTGTGTGGATCGGGCTTGATTCGACTCGGGACGCGGCCCAACTCGTCCGCCATCGCTGCCATCACGTCGCCCCACTGCTGCACTTTGGTTTGTCGAAAAAGACGTACTGACGGGTACCAAGGTGAATCGTCGCGGTCTAGCAACCACCTCCAATCGGGTGAGACGCTAAGGGCAATCCAAGTTGGCACATGGAGTGCGCCGGCCAAGTGAGCGATGGCCGTGTCGCAGCAGATGACAAGATCAAGTTGACTAACAATTGCCGCCGTGTCCATGAACGCCCCACAGTCGCGGTCGAGCTGTTCTCCCGGATCCGCGAAGTGCATTGTTGTGGGCGCAGATGCCAATTGTTCTCGTTCTTTGCCGACCTGAAGCGGTACAAACGTAATCTCGTCCCGACCCAAACAAGCGAGGTCGGTCAACCTGAACGATCGTTGCGTGTCCGCGTGATGTTGCCGACTTCCCTGCCAGACGAGGCCGATTCGCAGACCTTCCAGTTTTTCCAGCCATGTCGCCCAACGGCGTTGCAAAAAGGGATCGGCCGACAGGTAGGGAGTTTGGCATGGAATCGATTTCAAACGTGTTTCAAAGACGCGTGGCGCGCTCATCATGGGCAGATGGAAGTCAATGGAGGGGAGCGCTGCGCCGCGAGGAATGACGGCGTCACTAAATTCGTAGCTTTGCAAGATGCGGCACAACGGTTCCTGACAGTGCACCACGACTTGTGCTCCGCGTCTTTTGGCAAGTTCTCCGTAGCGGACGAATTGCAGTGTGTCTCCCAGTCCCTGTTCAGCATGCAACAGTAGCGTCTTTCCCTCGAGCGGTTCGCCCGCATAAAAAGGCACGTCGAAAGTTGGCAGTGACAGATCCGCACAATGCCAGCGCCATTCGTACTCTTCCCATCCTTCTTCAAACTCTCCTCGAAGCAGGTTAATGATCGCCCGATTGCGGTGCGCGTCGGCGTTGCGCGGGTTGATTTGCAATGCGCGGGCGGTCTGCTCAGAACCCTCTTGAAACCGACCCTGCCGGACCAATGTGGCTCCCAGATTTCGGTGAGCAGGTTCGTTATTGTCAGGGCTGACTTCAAGCGATTGCCGAAAACACTCCGCCGCTGCGTCAAACTCGCCCATCTTCGTGCGTACGGCGCCCAGGTTCGTCCAGGCGGTCGCGTAGTCGGGCTTCAACGCCAATGCGGCATCGCAGCTAGCGACTGCCTCTTCGAATTTCCCCATGGCACTCAGCGTATTGGCGCGGTTGCTCAAAGCCACAGGAAATGAAGGTTGCAGGGCGATCGCCTTTTCATAGGCGCTCAGCGAGTCGCCGAATTTGCCCGTATCGTAGAAGAGAATGCCCAAATAACACCAGGCATTGGCCTGTTGGCTTGGTGCCAACAGAGCTTGGCGATAGATCATCTCGGCTTCGTGGTGTTCACCGGCTTGATGAAGCTGCCATCCGTGCTGCAAAGAACTCATGCCATCGACTCCTTTCCCGAGGTTCCGCCATTGTACGCCGTAGCCGCAGTATCGTCGAGGAACAGCGTAATCCCCACCGGCACAGGGTCGGTGGGTGCCCAGCGGCTGATAGCTCTGGCCGAGCCAGGGCCACTATGAATCGACGACTCGTCGAACAATATCGGCGTCGAAATAGTTGATCGACATGCCAGCATCGACGACCAATGTCTGCGCATTGATTCCGGCCGAGCGTGGGCTGAGAAGAAAAGCAGCGACGTTCGCCGCTTCCACGGTCTGTACTGCTTTGCCTCGCGGGATGACCTGCTCTGCATAGAGGTAGGAATCAACGTAACCGGGGATTCCCGCCGAGGCGGAAGTCTTGAGCAGACTCGGTCCGACCGCATTGAAGCGAATTTTTGAGAACTGACTAAATGACTTAGCCAGGAAAGCGAGGGACGAATCGAGAGCCGCTTTGACTGGACCCATGAACCCGTAGTTCTCACTTGCCATCCGCGTTGTGGAAATCGAAATCGTGACGACTGACGCATCGTCCGTTAGTAAACCATTTTTCAACGCGTTGCAGATGGCGACGAGCGAGAAACAGGAGATATCGACGGCTCGTAGGAACTGGGATTTGCTCGTTTCGTGAAATGGTTTAGCCACTCCGTCATAGTCGGCGAACGCGATCGAATGGACGACACCGGCAAACGTCTGCGTCTCATCCTCTCTCAGGCGACTGGCCAGTTCCTGGATCTGCTCTTCCGATTCGACATCGCAGACGTGTATTTCGCGGTTGGCGAGCAGCTTGTCCAGTGATTGCTTTCGCTGCTGGCTGCGGACGACATAGACGACCCGAGCCCCCTCTTCCTCGAGGACTCTGGCGATGTGGAAGGCGACGCTCTTGCGATTGGCGACTCCGAACACGAGAACGGACTTTCCATCAAGCTGTAGAAAACTCATCTAGGCGCCCTTTACGTGTGCGATCGTGCAGGCGAAGTCGAAACGGACGGCCGTCTTGCCCTCATGAAGGATTTTGGCTTCAAGAAAGAAAGCGTCGGCCAGTCTCTCAGTGAGTGATACGTGGGCTTCGATCCTGTCACCGGGGCGGATCATCTTGCGAAAGCGGACGTTGTTTAATCGAGTGGCGACAGGAACGCCGGCTGTCGCCTCGTCCAGATGACGCGACAAGAGGATCGCACCTGACTGCATGCCGAACTCACAGAGAATGATACCAGGCACGACGGGAGAGTCGGGGTAATGTCCCTGCAAAAAAAACTCATCGGCCGAAATCGTCTTTCGGCAAACAATTTGGTTGTCATCCTGGCTGACGATCTCGTCCACCAACAACATCGGAGCGCGGTGCGGGATGGCCTTCTGTATCTGCTCAAGGTTCATTTCGGACGCTGTCGAGTTCTGGGTCATACGTGGCCGCCGTTTTCGGCGATGGCCGAAGAGGGGGAGTTGTTGGCATTAAAGAGCAGGCTGTCCACGTCGTTTGCAACAATTACACCGTAGTTGATGGCCCCGAGCCAACCCGACATGATGATACCCACACTTCCGGCATGGTACAGGCCCCGAATCTGTTCTGGGAGTGCGCGGCTCACACCAAGTCCCTCGAACTTGGTGCCAAAGCTAGCGCCGAGCACGTGCTTCGTATAGTGTTGAAACGTCTGAGGGGTCGCAGCTTCCGCATGCACGATCCGTTGGCGGCAGTTCGGTAAGTACTTTTCCAATGCATCCAGCGTTGTGTTGACCAAGTCGCGTTTGCTCTCCTCGTAATCCTCGGATGACAGGTTAGCCCAGTCTTCATAGTTGGCATTCGTACTAGAGACGATCAGGCACCGCGGCCGTTTCTCAGGCCTTGCGTGCGGGTAGTAAAACGAGAACGTGCGGCTGGTGATGTCGCGGCTCAGCAGCGCATCTGTGCGAAAATATGGAGCGGTGGAACTAAAAAGAAGGTCGCCGGTCGATTCTTCCACGTGATCGTCCGGTCCCAATGCCATGTAGACCTGAGTGCTCGAATTGTTCAGTCGCACATTGCGGGCTTCTTCGATGAAGTCGGCGTCAAATTTCTCTTCACCGATCATGCGGAAGATAGTCGACATTAAATTCGAATTGGAGACGACGACCGACGATCGAATCGTACGACCGTTGACTTCGACTCCCTTTATCTGGCTTCGCTCCACAAGGATTTTCTCGACATCACAGCGGATTCGGATGTCTACGCCGTTGTTCTCCATCGCTGTTTGCATCCTCGATACCATTTCATCCGTTCCACCCCGGTACGTGTAGACTCCTTTGGACATGAAATTCGAGAACACGATGCCATAGGTAAGAGCCGGATCTTCCAGCGTCGATCCGTTGGCATACGTGATCGGCTCCATGAGAAGACGAATGACATCTTCTCGTCCCGGGAAATACTTTTCAAACAACTCGCGGACCGTCATGCTTCGGTCGTCGTAGAAGTTCATTCCGCGTGCTGCATCAAAGAACTCGTTGACGGTCTCTTCGGTGATGCCAAAATCGGAAATCAACAGTCGAGTGAAATCAACTCGATTGAACGTCGTTGTTAACGAGAACATCGGGTTGTCGAAGCGAATGTTCTTCAGTTGAACGATCGAGTCAGCAAGTTCCTTTGTCCAATACCGTCGGCAGCTCTTGATCATCCCAACGGGGAAGCCGTGAAGCGAGATGTCGAAGATATGCCCGCCAGGGCGTTTGAACCACGTGGCCATGCCGCCCAATTTGTAGTGTTGTTCTAAGAGCAGCACCGAATGTCCAGCCCGACCGAGTACATTGGCAGTCGTCATTCCAGCGAGTCCACTGCCAACGACGATGACATCGTATTCGTCTTTGACGCCCTTGAGGAAGTCGCGTGGCATGGTTGGAGGTCTCGTCGAGTGGCTGCTCAGGAAATCTGGTCGATTCGAGTCAAGATTAAACTCGTTCAGTCGCGGAGGAGGTACTGATTGGTGATGGATATTCCACTTACGATCGCGCCAATGATTCCGACAAATCCCTGATCGGTCCCACATATAAACAGATTGTTCAGGTGAGTACGTCCGTCAAAGTGCTTATCTGGTGCACCATATACGGCCCCATTGTCGTGCCACGTAAAGCGACGAATCGTGGTTGGTGTGAACATATCATAGTCCACAACCCGATTGCGGTAATCCGGCACAAATCGTACTGCCGACTCGTTGATTCGGTCAAACCACTTCAGTTTTTCCACTTCATATTGCTCCTCCGTCAGATCATTCCAACGGGGGAAATTGGCCAGAGACGTTATTCGCACCACTCCATCAGGTAGTTCGCCGTCGGACGGCGAATAACAGAAATTATTTGGAGAACAGATGACACCCGTGCGGACGTCGCAGAGGTCTTGGTCGGGTTTCTCCCAATGGAAGTTCTCCGAATCGTTGTAAAAAACGATCGTGTTCGGGTTGCCAAGTTTTTTGGGTTCTGTGTCCAGGACCGACACGCATTCGGTAAATGACAATTGTCCTGGTTTGGTTTCGACGTGCTCGCTGACGTCGTCGCACATCCGCATCGTTTCGACCCATCCTGCGGACGACAGCACGTTGTTGGCAGTAAGTTCGTCTCCGTTGTCGAGGACCACACCGGCAACATGGCCGTTATCAACGCAAATGCGTTTCACGCCACTTCGCAATCGCAGTTCACCGCCCAGAGATCGAAACCGACGGACCAGGTTTTTGAGTATCAGTCGTACGCCAGCGAAGGGTCGCGCAAATCCCTCCAGAAAAATGCTGCGGAACATGATGCAAAACTGCCCGAAGTCCATGTCCCGCTCACGAGCGTTGCCGTACCACATCAACGGACAGAGCAGCATTTCTCGCAGTAACGGTGTAGCGATGATCTCGTTCAGGACGGCGCGGGCCGATGTGTCGTACGCCTCCTGGTCCAGATCGTCGTAGTCCACTAACCGTTCCAACAACCTTTCAAAGTTGTCTCGTTCACTGGGGAATTCTCGAGCAATTTCTCCGCGAAGAATATCGATGTCGTTTCCAAAGCCCAGTTCAGTGCCTGGAAACACGATCCGCGAACCGACCTGTGGTGAGAGCTGAAAATCATCCCAGCGAAATCGAAGCTGTCGTAACAAACGAGCCAGCGGGCCGCGTTTGGTACCCTTGGGTGTGAAGTTGGTCACGGCGTGCAAGCCGACGTCGTAGTCGCGGCCACGGAGGCGATAAAACGAGTTGAGACCACCGATCGTATAGTGCCGCTCAAGAATGCACACGCGACGGTCAAAGTGTGCCAAACGAATGCCAGCCGCTAGCCCAGACATGCCAGCACCGATAATGATCGTGTCATATGTGGACATGGGTCTGGTAGCTCTTGTCTCGACTCACCTCCCGCGTTCCAAGCGGGCTGTTGATCTACTCTGCCATAGAGAATCCCCAGCGGGCTTTACTCGGTGTCCTGCGGTGGCAAAACGACCGGCACAGGGCCAGTGGGTCAAAGCAAAACGAAGTCGACCAATCAACGTACTAGCCGATATTCACCATTAGCGGCGTCAAGTAGTTGACCGTCGATTGCATGCTCTGCAATTGCTCGTATTCTTCTTCCGGAATTTGAACCCGATGTCGCTTTCGCAACTCCATAACGATGTCTAGGAAGTCCATGCTGTCCAATTCCAACTGCTCGCGGAATGGGACTTCATCCTTCAAGTCGGACAAATCGTCATCTGGTGCAATGTCTTCCAGAATGGCGATGATCTCGTCACGTATCTGTGCTGGAGTCATTATTTTTTCTTCCTCTATCGGACGCCATGAATTTCGGGCCAGCTCGCAATGGCAAGCGAACGGGCCGTCCATTGGTCTCTTATATGCGTTTTACAATTACAACCGAGTTGATTCCCAACATGCCAAATGAGTTGTTCAGTATATAGTTCACCGAGCCGAATTCTTGTGGTTCATTGAGTACCAGCCCGGGCAAATCACAGTCGGGGTCAAGGTCGTCAACATTGATCGTTGCATGACATTGACCGTCGGTAAACGAACCGAGATTACCCGCCAACTCCAAGGCGCCGGCGGCACCCATCGCGTGTCCGATAAAGCTCTTTGTGTTGTTGAAACGCGTGTTTGCCGAGTTTTTAAACACCTTCCTGAGTGCCTTGCACTCTTGCAAGTCGCCAGAGGAAGTGCCCGTCGCGTGCGTGCTGACGATGTCGATCTGGTTGGCCGAAAGTCCCGCCCGCCTCAGCGCTAGTTCCACACATTCCGCTTGTCGTTCGTTGTTGGGGAGCACAAAGTCGGTCGCGTCGGTATTCATCGCGTAGCCGACAATTTCGCCGTAGATTTTTGCATCCCGCTGTTTCGCATCCGCGAGCCGCTCCAGCGTATAGACGGCCGCACCCTCGGCGACTACGATCCCACTTCGCGCCACATCGAACGGGCGACTCGCCTTGGTAGGATCTTCATGGTGTGCCAGTGCCCCTTGGCTCTTGAAGCTGGCGAAAATCCCAAACGTACGAATGCTCTCCGAAACACCGCCGGCGAGGGCTAGGTCGCATTCGTTTAAACGTAACATCTGCAGGCCTTGGATAAGGCCCGCATTGCCAGCGGCACAAGCGGCTCCGATCGTATAATGCGGGCCATGGATGCCCATGTTCAGAGCAACTTCACCGGCCGGATTGTTGGCGACCGTTCTCGGATTGTGGTGGTGGGACCAAAAACTGACGTCGTAATCGTAGCCAGTCAGCTCGTAAATCTCGTTTTCGGTCTCGACATTTCCGTGCTCGGTCACTCCCAAGTAGATTCCGACTCGAGACGTGTCGACCGCATCCCACTCGATCCCGGCGTCCAGGATCGCCTCATTGCTCGCGTAGACGCCGACGCTGCCCGCTCGTGTGCCGCGCCGCACGTCCTTCTTGGACTGATGACGTTGGGTGTCGAAATCACATACGCCAGCATGGGTTGCGCCAATATATCGAATCTCGTAATCGCGCACGCCACTACGGCCTTGCAGTAAGGCTTCGCGGAATTCCGGCAGATTGTTGCCGTTAGGTGCCGTCAAACCAACGCCGGTAATCACGACGCGCTGATGATCCGGTAGGTCGGCGGGCATACACAAACTCATGGGCTGTTGGGAAACCCTTGAAATTACCTATTTGAACACGGATTGGCAAGCCGCCCGGTACGGGGCAACAATCGCTACAAACGGTGATATCGCTGGTGTTTACTGCGAGTCGTGCTTCGCTGTCGCCCGCAGCAAAATGTGCCGGCGGACGCTAGGGTGCGTTGTTTCGGCGGCTTTCCTGCCAGGCACGCTTCAGCCGATCCATCCCCTCGTCGGTCGATACCGTCGGGGTGTAGGCAAAGTCGCGTTTCGCCGCTGTGATATCGAAAAAGTGCGAAGTGGCGAGCTGTGCGGCCACGAAACGAGTCATTGGCGGTTCATCGCCTCGCCGCAGGCCCCAATAAACGCCCTCTAACACGGCTCCGATGGCGTACGCGGCCCGGTAGCTGATCGACCGTTCAAGCGGTGGCTCACCTGCCATTTCCAGTACCTCATCGATCCAGTCCCAGCATCGAACGGGCTCACCCTGCGAAATGAAATAGGCCTTGCCCGCCGATCGACCCTGTTCGAACAAGTCATCCGCTGCCAGGCAATGTGCCTCCGCGCCATTGTCGACATAACAGATGTCGATCAAATTCTGACCGTCACCAATTCGACGCAGTCGACCCCGCCGAGCTCGTTCGATGAGCCGCGGTATTAAATGGGGGTCATCAGGCCCCCAGATTAAATGCGGCCGGAGGGCACAAGTACGAAGGTTCTCGTCATTGGCTGCAAGAATCTTCTGTTCGGCAATCGCTTTGGAACGGGGGTAATTCGCCAGGAACTTCCGGGGATAGGGTGCCGATTCGTCAACGCCCTGTTGATCGCCTCCAGCAAACGTCACGCTGGGACTGCTTGTGTAGACCAAGTGTCCGACATGATGTCGATGGCATCCATCGATGACGTTTTGCGTGCCTTGAGCATTGATCTCAAAATACGTCTTCCAACTCCCCCAAACGCCCGCCAATGCGGCGGTGTGAAAGACGACATCGATGCCCTGGCACGCGTCCGCGACTCGGCTCGAATCCCGCAGATCGCCGGTGACCCAAGTCGCACCTAACCGTTCAAGATCAGGATAACGTTGACGCGAAAAACCGCGTACCTCATGACCATGGGCAAGGAGTTGACGCACGAGCGTCGCGCCCAAAAAACCACCGCCACCGGTCACCATTGCTCGTCGCAAGTCGCCAAACTCCCGTGTTGAAACGTGTCTGGAATTGTAAGGCCCCTAAACGTTTGGCGAGGGATGGTTACAGACTTTTTTCAGATAATCTTGAAAACGACAAAAAGTAGGGTTGGACGCATCGGGTTACAAACTCTTCGGCTCTATCCGAAGTTTCAAAATTGACAAACCACTAGTTTCCTTATCCTAGTCTCCATCGCGTGGGCTAACGTCCTGCGCCAGCGCCCTGTTCCGCACCCGAAGGCCCGGTTTCCGGTCCGACCAGAAAGCGGTTACGAAAACGACTCGAAGAGCCGCCCCAATTCTTCTTCTACTTCCTCGGAAGAGGAGACTGTTTGACGGACTTCGTCCTGCAGCAGGTCCTTGTAGCGTTGGCGAATGCGATGCATGGTCACTTTAATCGCTGTCGGTGACATCAGGAACTGCTCCGACACTTCGCGGTACGAGGACGTGGCAGGCGTACCGGAAAGGAATGGTTTAAGGGCGGCATACAGTTCGTGTTTTCCGGAACAAGAGAACTCGTCATCCAGCCTGGCAAGAGCTTGATCGAGCAGTTGCATTGCCCAACGTCTTTCGAAGAGATTGTCGGGTGTTTCCTCGTGTGACGGCTCATGTTGATACCGAGATTCGCCCAGTTCGGCGTCGATCGAAAAGGTCTGGACTTGTCCTCCACGTTTCTTGGTGGTCTCGCGGCGATGTTCATTTCGCTGGAAGTTCTTGAAACATGCCAGCAGGAACGTGCGAAAACGACCTCGCTCGGGCGATGCTTCGGAGAGAACGTCACGTTCCAAGACGTCGCAAAAAAAAGCTTGAGTTAGATCGGCCGCCGTCGCGGCATCGGATCCATGCCGGCGGGCAAAGGCGTAAATCGGGTACCAGTACTGATGACACAATTGATCCAAGGCTGCCGATGTCTCCGTCTTGTCTTCGCCTAAACTCAATACCATGCTCCATCGAGTGGTATGGAATCGCCCGCGATTGGGTGAGTCTTGGCTGGATGATAGGTCTGAAATGTTGGCAAGAGAAACGCTGAATGGACTGGAGGTGTGATAGCGCATTATAGGCGACTGTCTGAAAGATCGCGCCCATGCGCGTTTTTTTGGTGTTTGACCGAATGGCCACAACCGACTCTATCATGGTACCATGTCTCGACTCGTGCGGTCATTCTGGCGACACCGCCCATGTTGTAGATTCCTCAAGGAAACAAGATGCGTTTCTTACAGTTGGACCATGTAGCGCTTCACGTCTGTGACGTTGAACAGAGTAGCGAGTTTTATGCGAACGTACTCAAGCTCGAGTCGATTCCGCGTCCCCCATTTAGCTTCCACGGTGCCTGGTTTCGGCTGGGTGAACGTCAGGAATTGCACTTGATAGGAGATCGCGACCAGGTCGTGAACTCGAAACACCGCGGAACACACTTCGCCCTGCTCGTCGATGACATCGACCTTTGGGAGAGCCACTTCTCGGAACTTGGCATAGAACATGCGCCTCGACGGATTCGTCCTGACAACGCGTACCAAATCAACGTTACAGATCCAGACGGTTACTGCATCGAACTTTGCACTCCGCCCGGAACGGCCCAAATCGAAGACTGAGTATAAGGAGCGGGTTGCGTGATGGACCTACAGCTTGATAGGCAGGTTGGCATTGTTTTCGGCGGGGCCAGCGGAATTGGTTTGGCGATTGTCCAACAAATGCTCGCCGAGGGAATGCGAGTTGTCGTTTCCGATTTGAGCAACGACGGGGTTGCCGTGGCCAATGGGCTTTCGCCGAGTGGCGATTGCCGAGGGCACGTAGCCGATATTACGGACGAACAAGACGTTCGCTCTGTCGTCCAGCAGACGATCGATGCCTGGGATGGGTTGCAGCACGTTGTTGTTGCCGCCGGAACTGGATCCGGGAAATTCGGGTTTCCGTTCTGGAATCTCAAGCCGGCCGATTGGCGGCGTGTACTGGACGTGAATATCCTTGGCTCGGCAATTGTCGCCGACGCGGTTCAGGGTCCGCTGCGGGAAAACGCCCCGGGGACACTTCTGTTGTTCGCCTCAGTGGCTGGCCAAATCGGATCGCAAACTGATCCGCCGTATTCGGCCGCCAAGGCGGCCGTGATCAATTTCGCGCAGTGTGCCGCGAAAGACCTCGCCCCCTACGACGTACGTGTCAACGCTATCGCTCCCGGTATGGTGCAGACGCCACTCAATCGGGCTGTCTGGAAATCGTGGCACGATCAAACTCCCGAGGAAGAGCGAGTCGATTACGACGCTTGGGCGGCGGAGAAGATCGACAAGATTGCCCCATTGGCTCGTTGGCAGACTGCCGAGGATGTCGCCAATGCGGCCGTCTTCTTGATGTCGCCTCGCGCCAAGAACATCACGGGTCAAACCGTTAACGTGGACGGTGGGCAAGTAATGCACTCGTGAGCTACCCGCTCTGGTTGTGCGTTCGACGTGATTTCACTGTTTGCGAACGTACGAGTAGCCACCGGCATTTTCCTTTGCTAGCAGCATCATGAAGTGGCCATCTTGAGGGCGAGGACGCGTGCCAAAGTGAATGCAGTGGATGGTCGAACCGGAGCGGCGAGCTTCGCGTCGAATGAGGTCTCGCTTCGGCTTGTCCAAAGCTGGTAGACCGCCGTCGGTCATCAAGTAGACGACATCCGGGTTGAGGAATAACGCCGCTTTCAGTCCCATCTCGTGTTCGGTTTGCCCGAATGCTGCCAGATTGCGGAAGAACTTTGCAATCCGTTTTTTGTTTTCTTCGGTGGCTGGTAAGAGTTTTCGCCCGTCCAGGTAGTATGGCTGGTGATGGTATGCGATGACTGTAAAACGATGAACCGGTTCCAAATGTGATAGTGCAGTTTCCAATTCCACTGCCACGTCACTCAACGCGTCTAGCCCAGATGTCCCCATGCTCTTCGAGCGGTCGATGACGAATACAAACGATCGCCCCTGAGCATTCGGTCCGCCAAACAACGACATGTTGACCGAATTGCCCTGAGCGGCCCGAGCAGCGCGACGAGCTTCGGCGTCCGCCAAGACGTTGCTGTAATCAAACGTTGTCGTCGCCTGCGGGCTTCCACGTGCCGACAAGGTCGACGGTGCGCCAACAAGCCCCGCATGTTTTGGAAAATTAATGGAAGGCAATTCCATCTCCGGCAACAGCGGTGTTTCTTCCGTGCTGGGCGGTAGAAACGAGGCGGCCTGTTTTGATTGAGCGGCGGCCGCTTCTGAGGAGGGCGATCGAACAGCTTCGTACCGTTGGTCGCGGGCGACCACGATCGAAACCTCGCGGGTCGTTTCCGCTCCGACTCCGAGCCCTTTGGGCGCAGATGGTGCGAACATGAAAATGACCAGAGGCACCAGGGACGCGTGCAATACGAGCGAGAATAGCCACGCTGGGTAGCGTGGGGCGCTGCGGTAATCTTGATTGGCGTAACTCTCAGCCACAAATTGGCCCTTTTTTGCCCGTTTAGCTCTTTCGAAAACTCGTCGACATTGAGTATAAGCGGCACCGCGACCACTACTTCATTATTCTATTTTGACTCGTTTGGCGGGTGGTTGGCAAGAAAGAGAGCTGGTTTTATGGAAATTGGCAAGTGGTTGTCCTGCTGCCAGGAATGGCATGCGGGCAGCGACTATACGGATTCTTATGGCTAGTCACGTCTTTGTCTGGAGCCGGTTACGGTACTCAGCCGATTTTTGATGTGGTGCTACAGGCGTACACGGAATGAGCTGATCAAGGAGGATCGCCATGACTTTCACGCTAACCCTCTTGCTTGCCACGTTCACGGGCAATTCGGTGGACCGCACAGTAGTGGACCGAGTCGCCCTGATTGAGGTGAACCACTACTACGACAACGGGCGGCACGTTCTCGATCAGACCATTTTCTACGAGTGGAATGAATACGACAAGCGGTTCCAAATTCGGGACTGGCGTCCGCTGAAACGAGACGCACAATTCCCTCATTACGACTGGCGTCGAGGCGAGTACGTCACTCGATGGTTCGACGGTGGGGTCATGCGAGAAGTCCGCTCTACCGCATTTCGAGAGACCTGGACTCGCTACGACCCCGAGTTCGTCGAACGAAACTTCCTGCCAAAAACGGCGAGACGATTGTTGTCATCGTCGCAGCACTACCCAACCGTCAGTGAACCGACACGAACGCGGTGACGGTTCACCGACCATCTTGAGAAGAGGGTTGGCGACGTGATGGTTAAGTCGCGTCGTTTCCGAAAAGCTCGGCAAGTAATTCGTCAATCGCATCCGAGTTCTTGCTTCCCGAGCCGACTTTGATCATGCGGATCTTTCCCTCGCGATCGATCACAACGGCTTGTGGAATACCTCGTACTCCGTAGAGCTTTGAAAACTCGCTCCCGGAAGGTTGAATTGCAAAGCGGTGTTTCAATTCGTGATGGACGGCAAATTCGACCATCGCCTTTTCTTCGTCGCTTTGAGAAATCGCGTTCTGCCGAGAGGCCCTTTTTGCTTCCGCATCCCATCCGTAATTGTAGTAGCGTGTAACACCGATGATGACGAGTCCTTTTTCGGCGTATTTTTCGTGCCATTCTCGTAAGTGCGGAAAAGTCGCAATGCACGGACCACACCAGACGGCCCAAAAGTCGAGGATGACGACTTTCCCTCGCAAATCATCATCGGCCAAAGGCTCTCCATTAACCCAAGAGACCACCTCCAGAGGGAACGCTCGCTTTCCTATCAATTCGAAGTGCTTCCGCGCGGCAGCCAATCGGCTTTCGATGCTGGCCGTCGTTCGCTCTAGCGATTTCCTAATTGGTACGTCTTGCTCCAAGCTCTCAATAACGGAATTTAACTCTGCCAAGAGTTTTTCGGCGCCGGAGAAGTCGTTGTTGGCAGACAGTTGACTGATCTGAAGCTGGAATTTACTAGCCAAGGGCATCAGCAGAGATTCAAACTGTGGGACTTTTTTGTCGATTGCTTGCCGCAGAATCTTGAACGCTTCGGCATTGAGCTCATTTTGCTGGTTGTTGTCGGTAACCAAGTTTGCATAATCGGAAAGCGTGCTGGTGAGGACGCGCAGATATCGCGGTTCTTCTTCGTGTCCGATGCACAACTTGCGAGCCCGGGCAACGACCGGTTGGAAACGATTCGCGGCTTCGTCGTTACGCTCCTCCGCGACGTCGGCTTTCGCAAGGATGACCGTCATACTCGCCCACGCGGAAACCGCGTCGATGTTCTCTTTCTTTGACAATGAAGCACTGTAGTTTCGTAGCGTCTGTTGAAACTGTTTCGTAGAGTTCAGCTTCTGCCGTGTGGTGCTCAATCTCGACACTGCGCTGGGGACGACGTTATACCTCTCGTTGTCGACGGCCCAAGATAGGAATTCGTCAACAAGTCGGCCCGCGTCTTCATGACGATTGGCTCGGCTTAAATAACTCCAAAGCAATGTCGCTTGAGAACGCAACCTGGCATCTTTGGGGTGGTTTTTTAAGCTGGCCTCAAAGGTCTTAAGGGCCAAATCCAAGTCGCCCGCTCGCGCGGCGGTCATGATTTTTGTGACGTCCTCGCGGACATCCGCGTGAACTGATGTGATTGGCGCGGCGACGCTGGCGACCATGAGGGACACCAGGCAAATAGCCTTGGACATTTGTAGGACTCCTGTGGTTGGACTGGTCAAGGGCTTCGTGGACGAAGGCAATCGTTGTCGATTCGCGGTAAATATGGGAGATGCGCGACGAATTCTCAAGCCTTTTCTTGATCGGGGAGGCGGGCGATGGTCAACATCGTCCGGCCAATGTCAGATGGCGCGAGAAATCGTCCGATCAACTGGCCCTGATGACGGAGAATTTGATTCGGCTAACCAACCGTTTCTGCCCGGAAAATTACCGCGAATTGTCGAAACTCGGGGGTGTGCTAAGGGTTAATATCCTCAGGTGGGGCTAGATTGGTTTGACCGATCTGGCCATTTTTCGCCTTTGCGATTGTGGAACTACTGACTGTAGTTACACTTAGAGAATATGTGCCCTCGAGTTTCACCACTCCCTTGTGACGATTTCGTTGGGGGAAGTTGGCTTAATTTGCCAGGAGCAGGAAAAATGTCGCGAAGTTTTCTTGTCGCTACGCTTGCAGTTCTTCTGACCGCCCTTTGGACTCTTGACTGTTACGCGCAGCCGGGTGGTGACCGCGGACGCGGTGGATTTTCTGGTGGTGACCGCGGACGCGGTGGATCCTCCGGTGGGTCCTCTAGCCGTGGTGGATCCTCTAGCCGCGGTGGTTCTTCGGGTGGATATAGCGGATTTAATCCAGCGGAC
>DUDC01000029.1 GCA_012959465.1 Planctomycetaceae bacterium | reverse complement strand
CCATTTTCGATCAACGTAACAGCGGAACGCGACGCGAACTCCTCCGAGTCGGCCTTTCCTCATTTGCTGGACTCTCGCTGTTCGATCGACTTTCGTCCAACGGTAGTGCCGCTGTTCGTGACGCGATGCGGAACCGATCGGTCATCGTGCTCAACTTGCAGGGCGGCCCAACTCAATTCGAGATGTTCGATCCCAAGATGTCGGCGCCGCAAGAGATCCGCTCGATCACTGGCGAAGTTTCCACGTCGATACCGGGCGTGACATTTGGTGGGACCCTGCCCCGTCTGGCGAGTTTGGCCCATCGTATGGCGATCGTCCGCTCCTACCGACACGGAATTTCGAGTCATGGTCCGGCGGCAATGCACGTAATGGCTGGAGGAAACGCCACGGGCGCGATGATGGGGGCATTGTTCGCCCGGTGCGCTGGACTGACAAACGAACGCACTGGGATGCCACAGAATGCGCTCGTCACGTCACATGCGATTAGCAAGGACTACAAGGATCTCTACACTAGCGTGGACCGCGTATCCCAGTCGGGTACACTTCCAACGGCTTACCGCCCGTTCGACCCGAGTGCAGGTGGTGAGATCATTGACAACATGCGACTGAACCTGGACGGCTCCCGTCTGGACGATCGTCGCGCCTTGTTGGCTCAATTGGACAGGCTACGACGCGGCGTTGATCGCCAATCCTCTCTGGCAGCCTCGGACACGTTCCGCCGCCAGGCGTTCGACGTGCTCACGCGAGGAGTCGCCAGTGCCTTCGACTTGTCACGTGAAGATGCTCGCACAATGGCAAAGTACGATACCAGCCACATGGAACCGACGGCTGCTGTTAAGAATCGCAACTCGTACGCAGCGCAATTCGCACCCGTCGCGCTCGGCAAACAGATGCTCTTGGCTCGGCGGCTCTGCGAAGCCGGCTGCGGTTTCGTGACCGTCACGTGTGGTGGGTGGGATATGCACGGCGGCGGTAAAGAGTTCACGATGAAAGACGGTTTGAACTCCCTGACCCCGGCCGTGGATAAGGCCGTATCAGCATTCCTAGAAGACGTTGCCGCGCGACACTTGGATCAAAAGATCCTACTCGTCATTACTGGCGAGTTCGGAAGGACTCCGCGTGTCAACAAGAACGGTGGACGAGATCACTGGGGTAATCTGTGCACGCTAGCTTTCGCTGGCGGCGGATTGACGATGGGCCAAGTCATTGGAAAGTCCGATGCAACGGGAAGCCGTCCCGCATCGGAACCGATCAGCAGTCAGCAGGTACTGGCGACCATCATGCACGTACTATTTGACGTCGGCAAATTGCGACTGCAACAAGGGCTACCCCAAGATGTGGAACGGGTCGTCACATCAGGAACGCCAATCCCAGCGTTGTCTTGACCACCGCTAGAACGGCCGCGACAGATTACGTCGATCTACAGCCGGCGATCACAGGTTCGGCAAAATACGACAACATTGTTGCGCACAAAATACCGACGGTGGCTGTGAAATACTGTGCACCATTTATCTTGAAAGAGTCGCGCCAACTTTTTCACGATTTCATCCTGTGTTGAGCCGTTGAGGCTCTGCTCGTAGGAGTTTCTTTTCCGCGCCAAGAGGCTGGAAACGGGTTTCGGCCAACTGGATTTGAAATCCACTGCCGGCTTCTAGAATAGTCCGCCGAACGAGCGAATGATCATTGATTCAAAGATGCGGACGCAAAGTCGTCCAAGAATATCGAATGGGGCTAATCCAGGCGTCACCAACCGCGGTATCGCACTATTCGGACCATCCCGAATCGAAGAACAAGGCTGTTTTTAGTGGCTTGGATAGAATCTCGCCAATACGACTCAACGTCCCCGCATCACAGCGATCGGCTTGGGTGAAAAAGGATACGTTCAAACTTTGGATTCCCCAGGATTGACGCCTGGAGATCCCCAAATCACTCTAAAGGTGCTGTGAAGAGACAAGAAAACCCATCGAATGAGGCCATCGTGCACTCCACCCTCCCTACTGCCTCCCAAGCCCTAAAAGTCATCGCGTTGCTGGCGACACTCGCATCGCCGTTGTCGGCTCAACCTCATGACAAGAAATCCCAATTGAGTCTCGACCGCATCTACAACTCAACCGATTTCGAAGGCGAGTCGCTATCGATTCAATGGCTCACCGACAGCCACGGTTACACCACGTTGGAAAACGGGAGTAGCGGCCAAGAAATTGTTAGACATGACGCGATCACTGGGGCGAGAACAATCCTCGTCTCGGCCCATGAAGTGACTCCCGACTTGGAATCGTCGCCGATCAAAATTGAGTCGTATTCGTTCTCCAAGTCGCTTGGAAAAGTCCTTATCTATACCAATTCAAAGAGGGTTTGGCGGCGCCGGACTCGAGGAGATTATTGGGTACTGGACCGCGCTAGCGGAGAATTGCGAAAGCTCGGTGGAGATCTTCCGGCGTCCTCGCTGATGTTCGCTAAGTTCTCGCCGACGGGCAATCAGGTAGCCTACGTACACAATCGCGATATCTATGTCGAAGACCTCCGCGAACCCCGAGTAACTCGACTTACAGTGGCCTCGTCACCATTCGTCATCAATGGCACGTTCGACTGGGTGTATGAAGAGGAACTGGGTTTACGAGACGGCTTTCGGTGGAGCCCAGATGGACGGTCAATCGCCTACTGGCAAATTGACACAAAGGGAGTGCGGACCTTCTCGCTGGTCGATAATACAAAGGGGCTTTACCCGACAATCCACGAGTTTGCCTATCCCAAAGTGGGTGAACAGAATGCAATCTGCCAAGTTGGTGTCGCCGACGTGTCGACTCAGCAAACCCAATGGTTGAACGTAGACGGTGATCCTAGAAATCACTATATCGCCAGAATGGACTGGCTGGACAACCAGCAAATAGCATTGCAACAGCTTAATCGTCTGCAGAACACGAACCGCCTTCTGCTGGCAGAAGCGGCCACTGGTACTGTGACGGAGTGTTTCATCGATCAGGATCCGGCATGGGTCGAGGCGTGTGACGAGTTGGTGTGGATCGACAACAGAGAGACTTTTACCTGGACCAGCGAACGCGACGGATGGCGACACGTCTACCTCTCCGATCGCAAAGGCAACTCGCGTTGCGCCACTCCGGGTGAGTCCGATGTCATACGGCTTCTTCATGTCGACGAGTCGGGTCACTGGCTTTACTTCATCGCGTCACCGGATGACGCAACCTGCCGCTACTTATTCCGTCAGTCGTTTGATGGCTCAGCATTACAGCGACTCACTCCACCCACAGAGACCGGATGGCACAATTATTCTGTCTCTCCAGACGGGCGGTGGGCGGTCCATACTTGGTCATCAACCGAAACCGTTCCGACAATCGAACTGGTCGAGCTTTCGACACATCAGACAATCCGTCGGTTGGTCAAGAACAAGCAACTTGCCAAAACCTGGGGCGAGGTTAACCGCAACCCAGTGGAGTTTTTTAAGGTCGAACTTCCCAGCGGCCATTTGTGTGACGGGTGGTGCATGCGTCCCCCACAGATGGATAAAGACCAGAAATATCCACTGCTGGTCTACGTGTACGGCGAACCGGCGGGCAGCACCGTGACAAATCGATGGAGTGGTGGCAATTTTCTCTGGCACCAAATGATGGCCCAACAGGGCTACGTCGTCGTGAGTATAGACAACCGCGGAACGAAGGCACCCAAGGGCCGCACATGGCGAAAGTCGATCTATCGACAAGTTGGCATCATTGCGCCGCGAGACCAAGCGGCTGCTATTGGCGAATTGCTGAAACAACGTAGTTATCTTGATCCCACGCGGGTTGGCGTGTGGGGATGGAGCGGGGGCGGTTCGATGAGCCTGAATGCGATCTTCAAATACCCCGACTTGTACCGCACGGCGGTCGCCATCGCACCGGTGCCCAATCAGAGGTTCTACGATACCATCTATCAGGAACGGTATATGGGACTGCCAAACGACAATCCAAGTGGGTACCGCCAGGGTTCGCCTATACATTTCGCGAAAGCACTAAAAGGCAATTTACTTTTGGTGCACGGAACGGGTGACGACAACTGCCATTACCAGACGACCGAACTTCTAATCAACGAGTTGGTTAAACACAACAAGAAGTTCTCGATGATGGCATACCCAAACCGCACGCATTCGATCCGCGAAGGTTCAAATACGACGTTGCATCTGCGCACTTTGATGACTGACTATTTGTTCGAACATCTCCCGCAAAATGGTAAGTAATCTGGATTCGGCCAAACAATTCCTTACCATACAGGCTCCGTTCTGTCGCATTCCAGCGCTGTCGGACTAACTCCACACAGGCCGGTCCACCACTTGGATCGCACAACCACAGACCGCCCGCCGCACGGAGTAGTGATGTACATAAAAACGGATTGCGTCGAGTCTCGAATTGATGGATCGTTCGATTGTCCAATCTGCGAGGCCGAACAGCGCACTCGCAAGGTGCACGAGAAGCACTACGTCACCTTTCTAAGCTTTCCGCTACTTACGGTGCGAAGAATCCAGACCGGAGTCGAGTGCACGAAATGCCGCGTGCAGTTTTCGCTACGTCAACTCGTGGAACATTCAGTGACGAAACAGGAACGCGGGCAATCGCCCGTCGTGTTCGCAGGTAGCTGCCTTCGCTCCGTCCTGCAGATGCTGGGAGGAAGTCGCAATTTGAACGATGATCTGGTCGCCGTGTTGCAATCTGGTTTTGCAACACATTCAGACGGAGACACCATCGAGCCAGAGGACATCTACGCAATGCGTCAATCGACTATCGAGAACGACACGTCTGCCTGCGACTATGTGCAACAACTTCTTAAAGTGCTCACACCGGAACAGCGGGACGAATTGGCGCGGCACGTGATGAATTCAGCCGATTGCTACAACGATCCAGATTTAGCACCACTCTCTGAGCAGATCGTTGAGATCTTGCGGTAGGGTCAGCGCCGCGTTTTTCAGCCGCAACCAACCACGCCGCCTATCGGACCGAACGCCAGCCATCGTCTTGCCAATCAGTGGTTTTGTTTGTGGGCGCTCGCCACTTACTACCATCCGAAGTCGGTTGATGAAGAACGGCGGGAGCCACACGGCCAGCGGTTCGTTCTGGCCAACTGATCAGCACAAAGGCACCTGCCTCGGGTCCGGCGACAGCCGTTTTGACGCGAGGGCGGATCAATTGAGGTGGATTGGGACGATCCGACTGAAATGTCGCGTCTGGATCTGGAATGGGTCGGGGACGTCGACCATTCAAAGGCGTATTCGAGGCCGACCTCGGCCCGGTTTTCTCCCGAGGAGAAAACTGATACTGCATGTTTTCGGGGTCAACTCCACCCGCATCCTTTTCTTTGGAATAGTCCGTAGCGGGAATTTCGGTGTCTGGTGACACGGCGGGTGCGTCTTGGTTATCACGGTTCCGAACAGCGTCTTCCCAACCCTCGTTGGCTCCCATCGTTGTCGCTCCGGGCGAATAGTATTCGCCTTGCGACGAGAGAATACGACCGGCGGGTGGACAGTTAGTCCACGCGGAAGCGGCAGAATTCGGATTCAGATAACGGGGAGACGTGTAGGCATACGTCGACGTCGGTGCACGAAACAAAGTGCGTTGGTCATATGGCCGAGATGTGCCGAATAGTCGACCGAGCAACGGGCGGTACAATCGAGTCGGCACTCGCCGCGCCTGCCATTCGTAGCTGCTACACGGCTGCAATTTCGTCACGTTTTGCCGCGTGGTCGGATCGTACGACACCGTCGGACGATAATTTGTCACGGGGACGCGCTGCCAGACGGTGCGATAGGAAGGTGCGTACGTGGTTGATGTCGGAACCGAATAGGAAATCACTGTTCGGTTTGATTGCTCCGAAGTCGCGCCACATGAGGCACAGGGCATCGGCGCGGCACTCCGACGACCGAACAACCAATCGATCAACGGACCTGCCGAAGCGGATGGGATCACCATCACCGACATTGCCAAAAAAGTCGCACTGAACGCAAAGCGTCGACCTAAGATCGCCATTACCAATATTCCAAAAACGAGGATTGAAGTTTCGTCAAGTTACAATCGCCAGTATGAGTCCACATTCGCAGCGCGACCCAAACTAGAGAAAGCCGGCGGCAGCTCCACCCCAAAAGGTACGCCGCAGGCCGATGTTCGTGCAGAAAAACGTCCAGATTTTCTCAAGTTTGCCAATATCGAGGTCACGTTATCACGAACACAAAAACCACGAACTGTCGGTAATCTATAACCTTACGCGAAAAAATTGGGTTGTAGCGATTGTACGGCCATGGCTTTGTTCTGGTGCGGGACACTTGCGCCACCATGTCGCTGGGATATAATCGCCTGAAGTCGTGTGGACCAGAAAATCGCGACTGAATCGATAAACCGCTCCGCGGTGGCAGCTGACCAGACAACCGATCCATGCCCGCGAATCTGACACAACAATACCTGAAGGCCGAAGCCGAGTATCGCCGAGCGACATCGCTCGAAGACGAGTTGCGTTTGCTACAGCTGATGTTGCGTGAGCTTCCCAAACACAAGGGTACCGACAAACTCCAAGCAGACCTCAAGCAGAAGATAAGTCGAGTCAAGAGAGAATCCGAGAGTGCTTCCGAAAAACGAACTCGATTGCGAATTCCACGACAGGGCGCCGGTCGTGTTGTCTTGATTGGTGGGCCGAACGCTGGGAAGAGCCAGCTGATTCGATCAATGACCCGCGCAGAGCCAGAGGTTGCACCGTATCCGTTTACCACCCGCGAAGCCACTCCCGCCATGATGCCGTTCGACGATGTCATGGTTCAACTAATCGATACGCCACCTATCGCACACGACCTCTTTGACGCTCATGTCCAAGCGTTAATCCGCGGCGCCGATTTGGTGCTGTGGCTGATCGATATCGGCACCGACGATGGGATCGACGCGGCTCGTGAACTTCAAGAAAAACTCAATACCACAAAAACGCGACTGGCAAACGAAAGCTACCTCGATGAGACGGATGTGGGAAGAACCTATACCAAGACAGTCGTCGTCTTGAACAAGATTGATGATGCGGAGGCGGATGATCGGTACAAGATGTTGAAGGAGTTTTGCGAGTATGACTTTCGCGAATACCGCACGTCGGCAACAACCGGTGAAGGCATTGAAGAACTGCGCGAGACGATCTATCGAGCGTTGGACGTGGTCCGCGTCTACACCAAACAGCCAAGCAATCGGGAAGCGGACATGGAAAAGCCCTTCACCGTTCGTCGAGGTGAGACATTGATAAATGTCGCCGAGTTGATACACAAGGATCTTGTAGAGAACTTCAAGTCCGCCCGTATTTGGGGCAGTGAAGTCCATCCAGGTACGATCGTGAAAGGCGACTATGTCGTCCATGACAAGGATATCGTCGAGATCCACACTTGAGCGTCAGTAGAGGACAGCCGTCGTCATGAACAACGCCCAAATCGCGGCCATTTTCGAATTGTTGGCCGATTTATTGGAATTCCAAAGCTCCAATCCATTTCGCATTCGGTCCTACCGAAACAGCGCGCGTGTCATTAGCGACCTATCGGAATCGATCGCGACCATTGTCGCAGAGTCGCCGCAGCAACTGACGAAACTTGACGGAATAGGTAAAAGCCTCGCTGAAAAATGCGTCACACTTGTCGAGACAGGGTCCCTTCCGCAGCTGGACGAGTTGCGTCAGAAAATACCCGAAACGGTTTTACAGCTATTGCGCATTCCGGGAATGGGCCCAAAGAAGGCTGCAGTCCTGTACCAGGAATTGCACATCAAATCACTCGACGAATTGAAAATCGCATGCGAGACAGGTCAAGTGCGAAAATTGAGTGGTTTCGGCGAAAAGACGGAACAGGCCATTCTCGCCAACCTTGAATTCGCGGCAACGGCGGGCGACCGAATCTATTGGTCGGAAGCAGACGCCGTTGCTTCTGACATCCGCCAGTTCTTGCTCGAAGGTCCCGCCAAGCTTGAGCAACTGGAGCTAGCCGGAAGTTACCGGCGTTGTAAGGAGACAATTGGCGATCTCGACATCCTGATTGTATCGCAGGAGCCGGATGCGGTCATGGACCGATTCGCCGCCTATCCCAGCTTGCGCGACACGATCGTTCGAGGCGGGACGAAGATGTCGATTCGCCTCCAGTCGGGACTCCAGGTCGACCTGCGACTTGTCCCTGAAGAGTCGTTTGGCGCAGCGCTACAGTACTTCACAGGATCCAAGGAACACAACGTCGAGTTGCGGGGAAGGGCCAAGAGCCGTGGCCTGAAGATCAACGAATGGGGTGTTTACCGAATCGATGGCGAAGAGGAAACGTATATCGCCGGACAGACCGAGGAGGATGTATACCAAACGCTGGAACTACCATGGATCCCGCCAGAGTTGCGCGAGTGCCGACAGGAATTCCTATGGGCCGAAAAGAATAACCTGCCTGAGTTGTTGACTCTGTCCGAGATTCGGGGCGATTTGCACATGCATACCACGTGGACTGACGGACGAGCTTCGTTGCGCCAGATGATCGATGCGGCGATCACGCGAGGCCTTGAGTACATCGCGATTACCGATCATTCTCAGCGTGTAACCATGGCCAACGGATTAAACTCCGTGCGAGCGCGCGAACAGTGGGACGAAATCGACCGCATACGACCCGAGTTCGAAGGTCGCATTCATATTCTAAAAGGGATCGAATGTGACATCTTGGAGAAAGGGGGAATGGACCTTCCGGACGATGTTCTCGCGGAAGCCGATTGGGTGTTAGCTGCGATTCACTATGGACAAAAACAGCCACGACAACAAATCACCGATCGCCTACTAGGTGCCATCGAACACCCGTCGGTGAACGCCGTAGCACACCCGACCGGCCGACTGATCAACCGACGTGAAGCGTACGATGTTGACATGGACGCCGTGTTTTCCGCCTGCAAGCAACACGGCAAGATGCTCGAACTGAATGCCAACCCATTGCGACTCGACCTTCATGACACACACTGCCAGGCCGCGGTGCAGCATCAAATCCCGATTGTGATCAACACCGATGCCCACAGCGTTGAAGGACTGGACGTGATGCGTTTTGGTATCCTTCAAGCGCGGCGGGCTGGTCTCACGTCGCAGCATGTTGCCAATGCTTGCTGTTGGAGCGATTTCTCGGCTCAGTTGCGGGCGTGACCAAAGCGGGGAAATTCCTGACGTGTTCGCCCGCACCCTAGCGATAATTGAGGTGACGGTCCTCGTCTTTCGTTGCCATTTTGTCGCGGCCCCCGGCCGCATAGACATCGTAGAGATCCATCAGCATCTCCCGCAAGTTTCCGTCGTTCTTCTCGAATAACCATTGTACGTCCGTCGGACAAATGTGATTCGTGCCGTCATCCTTGAGTAAATGGGCAACGATCTCTAGAGCAACGTCGAGGCTAGACTCGATGTTCGCGATCACGGGAATTCCGGGAAGTGGTTCGTGCGTGGTCAGCAGCATTCGTCGCCCGGACCAGCTGCGAAAACGAAGGCGCAACCGATCGAATGTCGAAAGCCATTCGACTCCTTCGAGCACGTGAACATTGGCCCTCATTGGTGGTGACGTAAGTCGGTCATGGCGACAAAATGTCTGCCAATAACTGGATATTTGTTCGTTTGCCATGATGTCTGTCAGCCGCCACAGCAGCGTTGATTTTCCGGAGCCGTGTTGGCCGACAATCTGACCGACGAGACCCGCATCTCGAAATCGTTGCCATAGAGTAAACGGCTCGCGCCCCGACACCAAATAGTCGGACATGCAAGCAGGACGAATGAACTTCGTCGAGAACGGATTTACTGCCGGTGTTGACTCACGATTCATGCGGTCGCTTGCTCGTTACGACGACTATTTCCCCGAACCTACTCCTCACTCGCCTGCAGTTGAAAACAGAGATCCTGATGAACCTCGCGGCCCTTCCTGAGGAAACACCGCACGCGAGCGCACCAACGAATCTTCACGATCTTCCCATCGTAGCTCAATGGACTGAGGGGGAGCTTCGTGCTCACTCGGTACAATTCCCGCAAGTCAGTCTCACCCGTATCTTTTCGGCGTTCAAAATAGTGCACGCCCATGTCCTCGTCACCCTTCCCTTCGGTGTACCACAACACCGAGAGTTCCACTGCCTGCAAATCGGACTGTTCCACGGCGTCCAATTGACAATCAAAATCGAACGTCTCGCCCGGTCGGAAGCACCGGCGATTGTCGCTGAATCGAATGCTGACAAGCGGTTCCATCATCCTATTCCTGCTCAACTACAGGTGGGTAGACGATTAGCGGAAAACTGCGATCGAATGGCGGCCATGATTCGGCATGACCATGTACGATGAGCTTCCAATGAACCGCGTTGTGTGACGAAAGGAACGAGTGCATTGCCGATTCGGGGATGCGGATCTCGGCAGCTCGCTCAAACGGTTGAGCCCGCTCGATTGTGACATCGTGTTCATCAAACAGGATCTGATTAAACACTCGCAGTGATTCATTGCGAATGTCTGTCCCTTGGTGGTACGTTGCCTCCTCCTCGCAGGTGAGACAAAAAGCAAACGACTTTAACCTCAAGCGCCCCAACTGGGACAGAGAGACTTTGCAGGTTTGGCCAGGACGAAGTGGGTGCTCATCGACCTCGACAATAGTGGGCCCAATCCCAGTGTGCAACATCATTTGACGGATGAGAAAATAGGCCGACCAGGCCGAGACACTTGATAAGGGAATCAACGAGAGAGTCAGGACCCAGCTTGGTTCACTTTCAGCGTGATTGCGGATGGCCACGACGGCCAGCACGGCGACCACCGCAGACGACAGCAAGAAGGAAGCAGCGCCGGCGGCAAGGGGCCAAGCAGGTGACTGCATACTCGGGAGACGAAATCGCAACTTCGTGCCCGGGCTATTGGTGATATTGCTGCCCACTGGAATATTCGGATGCGTACGGCCTGGCACGGTCGCGTGCTGAACAAATTCAAAATCGTTTGCTCGGGCGACAAGCGCCGAACGTCGTTCGGCGGATGCTCCAATCTCGGCTACCGTAAACAGAAAGCCGCCTCCCCCCAAGAGGACCATCGAGACATACAACAACAGCAACAGCCAATTGCCCAGCCCGAGTTGGAAGAAAGTAGGATCCGGCGTCCGAAACTGCGCGGTGATCAGTGCGGCAAGGGAGAACACTCCAAAAAGGAAAATGGCCGCGTAGATCAGCGGTTCACCCACCGTGCCAAACCACAGCGACGTCGTTTGCCGACCGCCGCGTTTTTTTTCCCACAATCGAAAGATCCGAGCCACGACGTTTGCGAACTCCACTGTAGATATTTATGCTCTTTGACTGACGGACAATCACCAACGCGCCAACAAGCGTGCTCAGGGTGCAGTCTTGATTGTGGATCGTTTCGACTTCACTCGCCAGCCGCTGTCGGGAATATTCGAGTCTGATACGATACAACTACCACGCCCACTGCACCTTCGAGCGTGAAATTCCCTTGAAGAACACCCGAAAATACGACCTGGGAAGCAAAACTGTGACAAAACGAGCCCTCAATATTTACTGCTGTTGGATCGTTTGCTTGGCGGTTGCGATGGCGAGGCCAGCGACAGCTGCTGACTGGCCGCAGCTGCTCGGCCCAACCCGGAACGGAGTGGCACAAGAGACACTGCCAAATTCGCTGGGAGCTCTCAAACCACGCTGGACGCATGATCTCGGCGCCGGATTCGCTGGCCCCGTCGTTTCGAACGGCAGTGTAATCGTCTTTCATCGCGAAAACGACCAAGTGTTGGTGGAGTGCCTTGAGGTTAACACGGGTGAACAAAAGTGGGTATATCGGGATAAGACCCGATATGAGGGTGGCTACAACTCGGACAACGGCCCCCGCAGCGCACCGGTCATCTCTGGAAACCACGTCTTTGCATTTGGTCCCGACGCCGACCTTCATTGCCTTGACTTGAAGACAGGTAAACGTGTTTGGAAACGCCAACTCGGGAAGGACTACCGAGCTCCAGATGGTTACTTTGGAGCCGGATCCACACCGTTAGTTGTCGAAGACCTTGTCTATGTCTGTCTCGGTGGCCGGATGGGTGCGGGAGCTATTTGCCTCAACGCGATCACCGGTGAGACGGTCTGGAAAAGCACCGACGACCGAATCAGTTATTCATCACCAGTCATGGGGAACGTGGGCGGAAAGAGTCAATTACTTTTCCTGACACGTCAACGCCTCGTGTCGCTGGCACCGGCTTCCGGCGAAGAAGTTTGGGCCCTTTCCTTCGGGCTTCCTGGATTGACCGTGACAGGCTGCACACCACTAATCTGCGACGACCAAGTGTTCCTGACGGCCAGCTACAACATCGGAGCTGCGATGATCGGCTTGAAATTGGGCAAGCCGACCAAGTTATGGGGAGACGACCAGACGCTCTCGAGCCAATACACCAATGTCGTCTTCTCGCAGGGTTTCCTCTACGGCACGCACGGCCGCGAGGACGCAGCGCTCGCGGAGTTCCGCTGCGTCGACGCAAAAAACGGCGACATCAAGTGGCGGCAGCAGAATTTTGGTGTGGCCCATGCTGTACTTGCCGGAGACAAGATCCTGCTCCAACGTGTGAAACAGGGCGAAATCGTTCTCCTCGCTAAAACTCCGAACGAATTCAATCAGCTGGATAGTGTTCGAATCTCAAGCGACAGCCTGCGGGCACCTCCGGCACTTGCCAACGGAGTAATCTTCACGCGCACACACGATGAAGCTAACCGAGGAAAATTACTCTGCCTTCCGCTGCCGAAGTAGAGCAAAATTCCCTGTCGGTCGGCCAACTTCGGTCCAGCGGTGAACGGACGGAGAAAATCGAGTGAGTTCAACGTGAAAAGCCGATAGCTTCCAACGCTTGAAAGACCTCGTCGAGAGTCTTCTCACCAAAATTAGAGATACTCAAAAGGTCCTCACGGGAACTCCTGAGCAATTCCCGCACAGTGAAGATTCCTTTCTCTTCCAGGCAATTGGTCGTCCGCACGCTCAAACCAATTTCGGCGGTACTTAATTCCAATTTTACCTTGCGATTGCGAGCAGCCTCTTCTTGAGTGCTGAGTCGAATGCGTGTCACAGCCATTTGAAAAACCTCCTTGATTTAGCCGGGTCAGCTTCCTTTGACCTTCTTGTCTTGCGGGGACCCGTCAGGAAAACCATCCGGATCAAGTCGACAAGACGAATCAGAGAGGATTGTAGCGTTTTCCGAGCTCTGGGTCGAATGGACATTTCTAGCCTTCCCAGCAGGCATGAGCATCTGCGCGGACCACAAAGCTTGACTGAAAGCCTATAATCACATCGTGGCGGGGACCATAGAAAACTGCAATGGACGTGAATTGCACGAATGTATTCATCGGATGAACTAAACGACGCCCAAAAATTGGCTGTTGAGCATTTGGAAGGGCCGCTGCTCATTCTCGCTGGTCCTGGATCCGGGAAAACTCGCGTTGTGACGCAGAGAATCGCTCGACTAATAGGTCGAGGCGTCGCCGGACAGTGGATCCTAGCATTGACCTTCACTAACAAAGCCGCCGATGAAATGCGTCAGCGCGTGGAAAAAATGGTCCCGGCCAGTGGTGTGTGGATTGGGACGTTTCACCGATTCTGTGCACGACTACTGCGGCGGCACGCGGAAATCGTTGGCCTGGCGGCCAATTACACGATTTTAGATACCAGCGACAGTCAGCTCTTGCTCCAACGGGCCATCGAACTCGATTCCCGTTCATTGGGCATGTTTTCGATCCATGACATTGGCCGAGCGATCGGACAAGCTAAAAGCTTCGGCGTAACAGCCGACGCTTTTCAAGCCCGCAGCGGCAGTCCCATTGGTGAGCTAGTGTCTCGAATTTATCCGCTGTATCAACGTCAACTTCAAACGGCCAACGCGGTCGACTTCGACGATCTTCTGCTCCATACGGTCACGATCCTTCGCGAGTGCCCGGAGATCCGCAGTGGTTATGACAACCAATACCGCTACGTCATGGTTGACGAGTATCAGGACACCAACATCGCTCAATATGGGTTGGTACGGATGTTGAATGTCGATTACCCCAATGTTGCTGTGACCGGCGATCCGGATCAATCGATCTACGGATGGCGCGGTGCCAACGTTGAGAACATCCTCAGCTTTGAGCGTGACTACCCGACGACGCAAGTCGTAAGGCTGGAACGCAACTATCGCAGCACACCCGAGATACTGCGTATTGCCGATGCGGTGATCAAACATAATCACCGACGCAAGGCGAAGCAGCTCGTCGCCGCACAAGAACCTGGCGAACTTCCTCGCGTCATTCGCCGTCGAACTCAAGCGGACGAGGCCGATACGATCGCCGGAGAGATCGCGGGTATGCTGGCCAAGGGAGAATTCGAAGGCGGCGACATTGCGATCTTCTATCGAGCGAACGCCTTGTCACGCCTCTTGGAAAAATCACTCAGACAGCACGCTGTCCCCTACCAAATCGTACGCGGCGTGGCGTTCTTCCAGCGTAAAGAAATCAAAGACCTAATTGCCTACCTCCAATTGCTGAATAACCCTCGCAATGACGCGGCGTTTCTTCGAATCATCAATGTTCCTGCTCGTCGAATCGGTAAAAAGACACTCGATCGGATTTCGGCGGTGGCCCATGCAAATAACTGCTGCTTGTTAGATGCTTCCCGCTCTGCGGAACTCGGATCAGCGTTAGCCGCACGCGCTCGACAGGCGGTGAAGAGCTTCCTGGACTTGTACGACAAACTGACAACCCTCGTCGGCGCCGGAGTGGAAGAAATCCTCGGCACCGTCGTCTCACTGACAAACTACCATGATCTACTGAAATCCAGCGAGGCGACGTCGGCAACGTCAGGAGAGCAAGATCGAGCGGCTAACGTTCGTGAGTTGCTAAACGACGCGCACGAGTTTGACGAGCATCACGGCGAAACACCAGGTGCACTCGAAGCGTACTTAGAACAAGCATCGCTCGTCAATGACGTCGACGGCTGGAATGAAACGTGTCAACGTGTCACGTTAATGACACTCCATGCATCGAAAGGCCTCGAGTTTGAAGTCGTGTACCTCATTGGTGTGGAGGATGGGCTGCTGCCGCACCAACGCTCCAAGGAAAATGGCGATGTTGAGGAGGAACGTCGTTTATTCTTCGTTGGACTGACTCGGGCAAAACGGCATTTAACACTCAGCCATGTCGCCTACCGAACTCGCCGTGGAGCGTTGCATCCTGCTGTACCCAGTCCGTTTCTCGTGGAGTTTCCACGCGAGGACGTTGTTTTCGACGACCAGTCCAATCTCCTTTACGACGACTATGCCTCGCAGGTCACGTACGAGGAGCCGTTCATCCAACAACGCATCGAAACAGACCACGTACCGACATCTCCCGGCAAGCCGACAAAACCAACGATCACTACCGCTGCAGCGATGTTGGCCACCTCGTCTCGATCGGGTCTTTCACTGCCAGATCGTTTCGAACAAGGAATGCTTGTGGAACACGACGAACACGGAATGGGAAAAGTCGTGAGTCTCAGCGGCTCGGGGTCAAAACGGAGGGCAACGATCCAGTTCTTCTCAGGATCAGAACGTAAATTCGTGCTGGCGCACGCTCCGATACGACCCATTCGCTCAACGTCGTGACTGGACCGTCATATCGGCGCGAATCGTCGAACTCGATTGCGAGTAATTAATCGACCGTTTTCGACCAAACCAAGACACGACGCTCAACTCAAAGAAAAACCAAATCTAGGCCCGTGAATAACTATCTAAAGATCGCACAACTAAAGAACGTCGAGGCGCTACGAGCACGTCTGAACCAACTCGGGCTCGAGTTGCCTGTCGACGACTCACCGCTCAGTGGCCCTGAGTCACCGATGGAGCAAACACTTCAAGTGGGTGACTTCACGGTAGGCAACCGTTGGTGTATTCACCCAATGGAGGGTTGGGATGCCAACGCGGACGGCAGTCCATCGGAGCTGACAATACGTCGTTGGCGTCGATTTGGTGAGAGCGGCGCAAAGTGGATCTGGGGAGGTGAGGCTGCGGCCGTTCAAATGGACGGCCGCGCAAATCCACGGCAAACTCTAGCGACTACCGAAAACCGAGAGGGACTACGTCGCCTGCTTCACGAACTCCAAGACGGCCATCAGGCGATCGGCGAGTCTTTGGATGGACTCTTCGTCGGATTGCAGTTGACCCACTCAGGTCGCTTCTCACGGCCCAATTCGACGACATTGGAACCACGTATCGCCTACCACCACCCGTTGTTGGATGAGAAGTTCGGAATCGATCCGCACGACAACCGTGTTGTCTGGTCGGATAGTCATCTGGAACAGCTCATCGATCGATATGTGCAAGCGGCCAGAATCTCGTTCGATGTGGGATTTCACTTTGTTGACGTCAAGTCGTGCCATGGATATCTGCTGCACGAGTTTTTGAGCGCTCGACGGCGATCCGGCCCGTTCGGAGGAGATTTCGACGGCCGAACGCGAATGCTGCGGACGATTGTGAGCCGCATTCGCAATGAAATTCCCGATTTGCAAGTCGGTGTTCGGTTGAGCATCTTTGATGCGTTACCGTACAAGACCAGCCGAGCAGTGGGAGAGCCGATGGACGCGACGGCGGTGCACCCATACGACTGTGGATTCGGGATTTCAGCCGATGATCCCACTCAAATCGACTTGAAGGAGCCGATCCGACTGATCGGTGTGCTTCAATCGCTGGGTGTCACCTCGATCAATCTCACCGCAGGAAGCCCGTACTACAATCCACATGTACAACGTCCGGCCATCTTTCCGCCCTCGGATGGCTATTTGCCGCCAGAAGATCCGCTGGTGGGTGTCCAACGCCAAATGATGGCAGCGCGTCGGTGCAAACAGGCCCATGCGGACATGCCGATGGTGGGCACGGGGTACTCGTACTTGCAAGACTATTTGCCACACGTTGCCCAGGCCGCTGTTCGGCAGAGATGGATCGACTCGGTCGGCTTGGGCCGCATGGTCCTTTCTTATCCGCACCTACCTCGCGATGTAGCGCAAGGTGGAAAATGGAAACGCAAACTGGTCTGCCGAACGTTTAGCGACTGCACGACAGCTCCACGAAGTAGTCTTGTGTCCGGATGCTACCCGCTCGACGCCTTCTATCGGAATATCGAGGACGCCGACAAGCTACGAGCCATCAAACAGACTCTCAAGGAAGGTGAATGAGGGATGTCAGGGGTCACGTCAGAATTAACGGCAGCCATGGATCATCTGGTTGACGTGTTCTCGAGCACCGAAGGATTCTCCGCATGCGTGGAGTGCCTTTCCCAACGCGGGTCGATATCCATCGACCATGTGTCGGGTGCGGCGCGCGGCTTGGCAATCGCCTCGCTGGGACGTGCCTGCCATGGAACAGTCGTTGCCGTCGTGGAGAGTCGCGCAGAATTGGACGCGGTTTGCGACGAATTGTCGCTGTTTTATCCGCGCGTGGTCGATCGCCTGCCCGCCTGGGAATCCGATCCCGATGAAAACACCCTATTTGACGAGGTGTACGGGGACCGCCTGCGGACATTGAACCGTTTGGTTCGTCGTCCTCAGGACGTCCAAATACTCGTTGCCTCCATTCAGAGTTTTCTGCAGCCCTTGCCTCACCAGTCCACATTTGCTGAATCGACCCGTGAGTTGGCCGTAGGCGACAATATCGACTTGGCGACGTTCATTAAGTGGCTCGTCCAACACGGCTACCAGAACGCGATCGCGGTCGAGTTACCTGGCGAGTTTGCTCACCGTGGCGGCATTATTGACATTTTTCCGCCCGACCGAACGCACCCGGTTCGAGTGGAGCTGTTTGGGGACGAGCTGGAATCACTCCGTTCGTTTGAACCCGAAACACAGCGCAGCATTACGTCATTAACGGCGGTAGAAATCACTGTCTTACGTCGGCCTCGAGACGGCCAGACGATGCAATTGACCGAGTTTCTTCCCGCAGACTCCTGGATACTGCTACACGATTTCCCCCGCTTGCAGACGGCTGCCGAGAACTTTCTGGCTCACCGAACATCGGACATGACCGTCGAGCGACTTTGGCAAAGTGTCCAGCGTTTCGGGTGGGGAGAGATGGCACCCTTGGCGTTGGGCGGCAACGACGTCACTTGGCAAGTTCCCATCGACAGTGTCGAGCGGTTTAGTGGTGAAGTGGGCCGCGTGACGAAAGAGCTTGAACAGATAGCCGGTGACGACCAAGTCAACATTGTGGTGGAGAACGAGGCGGAGACGAAGCGACTGCGAGAGCTCTTTGACGGGTCGACTGTCGGATCTCGCATCCATTACGTTGAGGGCCGTATTCGAACCGGATTCCGACTGACGGAAGATAAGACACTCGTGTTGAGCGGACACGAGCTGTTTGCTCGTTCTGCCCCAAGACGACGTGGCACTCGCCGTCTCTCGAAGACGATCGACAGTTTCATCGATTTACGGGAGGGTGATCTAGTCGTTCATCTGTCTCATGGAATTGGTCGTTACCGCGGTCTGGAGTACATCGACAAAGGTGGGCAGCAGACAGAGCATATGGCGGTTGAATTCGCCGACGAGACGAAAATCTACGTCCCAGCCACGCGAATTCACCTCATCCAAAAGTACGTTGGCGGAACAAAGACCCGACCTCGGCTAGCCAAAGTGGGAGGCAAGGCATGGGTAAAGCACAAGAGAGCGGCCGAGTTGGCGGTCGTTGATGTTGCCTCCGAGATGATCGACGTTCAGGCGAAGAGGGCGGCGCGAGTCGGTTTGCAGTTTGCGCCCGACTCAGAATGGCAGGGTGAGTTTGATGCGGCATTCCCATACCGCGAAACACCCGACCAAGCTCTGGCGATTCACGCCATCAAGGACGACATGGAGTCGTTACGTCCGATGGATCGGTTGCTGTGCGGCGACGTTGGCTTTGGGAAAACTGAGGTCGCGATGCGGGCCGCTTTCAAAGCGGTTGAAAGCGGGTATCAAGTCGCGATGCTGGTTCCAACAACCATTCTCGCCGAACAACATTACCACTCGTTTTGTGAACGGATGTCCGAGTTTCCCATCGACGTGGCAAAGCTAAGCCGTTTCTGCACATCGGCAGAACAGAAAGAAGTCGTGGCTGGCCTCAAGTCGGGGCGTGTTGACATTGTTATCGGAACGCACCGACTGGCTTCGAAGGATATCGATTTCAACAACATCGGTTTGCTAATCATTGACGAGGAGCAACGCTTTGGCGTCGCCGTCAAAGAACGTCTCAAACACTTTCGGTCGAGTGTGGATATCTTGACGACGACGGCGACACCGATCCCGCGAACTCTCCATATGGCACTCGTGGGAATCCGCGACATATCCAATCTGCAAACGCCGCCTCAAGATCGCCTCGCAGTCGACACCCATGTGGTGAGGTTTAGTGATGAACTAGTCCGCCATGCGATCGTTCGGGAACTTGACCGAAATGGACAAGTCTTCTTCGTCCACAATCGCGTACACGATATCGAACAAGTGAAACAGCGACTAATGCAGATTGTTCCGGAAGCCAGGATTCGCATCGGGCATGCCCAGATGCCAGAAGAGAAGTTGGAAAGCGTGATGGTCGATTTCATTGCTCATGAATTCGACATTCTCCTAGCAACGACCATCATCGAGAGTGGACTCGATATTCCTAATACGAACACTATTTTCGTAAATGAGGCGGATCGCTACGGACTATCCGATCTCCATCAGCTCCGCGGTCGCGTGGGACGCTATCACCACAAAGCGTATTGTTATTTGCTGCTGGATAGTCGGCAGTCCATCACTCCCAACGCGGCGAGGCGCCTCCGCGCCATCGAAGAGTTCAGCGAAATGGGAGCTGGGTTTTCCATCGCCATGCGGGACTTGGAGATCCGTGGAGCGGGAAATCTATTGGGAACGCAGCAAAGTGGTCATATCGCAGCCGTTGGATACGAGTTGTATTGCCAATTACTGGAGACTGCCGTACGGGCAGCCAAAATGCTCCCGCCCAAATGGACCGTCGACGTCGAGGTTGACTTGCCGGGAGAGGCGTACATTCCAACGCCGTATGTCGCAGATATGAGGCTCAAGATCGATCTCTATCGACGACTGAACCGGGTGTGTGAACCGGACGAGATCAAGGCGTTTCGAGAGGAGCTAATCGATCGGTTTGGACCGCTACCGAAGCCTGTCATCGGCTTGTTGGAGCGAACGGAACTAAAGGTCGAGGCGGCCGTTTGGCAGATTGTCGGCGTGGCAAAAGAGGAAAACTTTCTGGTGTTTCGCTACACGTCACGGGAGCGAATCGAACAGTTTAAAGAACTCCATGGCCTCGACCTGCGCATTGCCGATGAGCAGTCAGCCTATTTTCCGCTGCCTGCCGAAGTTACAAACGATCAAATGGTAGCGGTCGCAAAATCGGTCTTGCGGCCCGCGAGTAGGTCGGTATAATTCGCCGCCCGGCAGACTTAGCCGCCGGTTTGCGCCGCGCAATGAGAAGACTCATGGAGGAGCAATTCTCAATGGAACGTAATCAACCACTCGCCAGTCGAATGGCGTTGTTGGCCGCGATAGTGTTGACTCCCGTTTTCGCCTTTGCCCAATTCGGCCCCCCTCAACGCGGTGAGTCCAATGTCGGTGGCCTTGTCCCCGGCTTTCCTGGTAACTCGGCCGTCACACCGGACCAATCTGGAGCGACAGCAGCACAAGACGGCTGGGGTGAATTTGAGCGGGCCAAAATTTTGGCCCGTGTCGGCGAAGATGTAATCCTGGCTGGCGATATTCTCGGCTTGGTCGACCAACAACTTGCGCCCTACAAGGACAAATTACCCGGGTCGCAGTACGACCAGCAGCGAAGCTTGTTAATGCGGCGTCAACTGAAGTCAATTATTGAAATGAAAATCCTCTACCAGGCCTTCATTCGCAACATTCCGCCAAAAAAACGGGAAGAGGCGTTGGCGAACGTGTGGGAGCAGATCAATCAACGGTTTCGCGACGAACAGCTGTCCAGCGTCATGAAAAAGGCCGAAGTGACTTCCATCAAGGAACTCGACGATCAATTGCAGAAATATGGTTGGTCCATCGCCAAACAGACCCGACTCTACGGCGAACGGCAACTAGGGATGTATGGCGTATTTCAGAAGATCGATCGTAAACCCCATGTGGCACACGCCGAGTTAGTTCGAGCGTACAAGGACGACATTGAGCAATACCACGTCGCTGCTAAGGCCAAATTTGAAATGTTGACCGTGCGTCATGATCGGTTCAAGACAGAACAGGATGCCTATCTGGCCATGACGCGCATGGGTCGTGAAGTGGTCCTTGGAGGTGCGCCTTTTTGGGCGGTGGCGAAACGCGGTTCCCACGGCCCCAATGCGGAAGAAGGTGGAAAGTACGATTGGACAACAAGGGATAGCTTGGCATCGGACGTGATTGACAAGACCATTTTTTCGATCCCCGTGGCGCGAATGAGCCAAATCCTGCGAGACGATCGAGGATTCCACATCGTGCGAGTGCTCGAACGAAACGACGCGCACTTCGTGCCGTTCGAAGAGGCTCAGATTGCCATTCGCAAGAAGATCCAGGGCGTGAAACGCGAAAAGGCCTTCGAGGAATACGTGGCCCGTATTCAAGACGAGGTCCCCGTATGGACCATCTATGACGGTACGGTCACCAGATAGGCCGAGGGCGACCTGGCTGTTGGTGCGCATCCTGACACACGACGTCGGCGATCGACCATCCCTGCCCCTTTAATAACCCATAAGGGGGATGATTGTCGAACGCTAACGAGACGGTTAGACTGCCTCTCTAATAGGCTCGTCAGTTTCATTCGATCACCTGTTTTTCGGTCAAATGTGTCCACTCATTGAGTGTGGGTCCGTTTGGATGGAACCTGTTGGCAGGCAGGCACGGAGTAAAAAACGATGAGTAGTGCGGCACGAGGGACAACCACCATGGCTGAAAACGCAAAATTGATCGTCGGCGATCGGGAACTGGACCTTCCACTACTCGAGGGCACGGAACAGGAATCGGCATTGGACATCAGCGTTCTGCGTCGTGAGACCGGTTTGGTCACGCTAGACGAGGGCTACGTAAATACCGGTTCAACGCGAAGTTCGATCACCTTCCTTAACGGCGAAAAGGGCATCCTTCGTTATCGGGGTTATCCGATTGAGGAGCTCGCCGCCAATTGCGACTTTGTCGAGGTTTGCTATCTGCTGATTTATGGCGAACTTCCAGATAAGGGGCAAATCGAAGACTTTCGGATGTCAATTCGTCGCCACACCATGCTTCACGAGGACATGCGGTCGTTTTACAACGGCTTTCCGCGTGACGCGCATCCGATGGCAATTCTCTCATCGGTGGTCAGCGCATTATCAACGTTTTACCAAGATTCACTCGAACCGGGAGATCCGGATCAGGTCGAGATCTCAGTGCACCGATTGCTCGCCAAATTGCCAACAATCGCTGCATATAGTTTCAAAAAATCGACCGGCCAACCGCTGGTCTATCCGCAGAACGACCTGAAGTACTGCGAGAACTTCTTGCAAATGATGTTCGCCGTACCGAGCGAACCTTATAAGGTGGACCCGGATTTTGCTGAAGCCTTGAACATGTTGTTGATCTGTCATGCCGACCACGAACAGAATTGCAGTACCTCAACCGTGCGAATGGTCGGATCGGCCGATGCGAACTTGTTCGCTTCAGTTTCGGCAGGAATCTGTGCGTTGTGGGGTCCATTGCACGGCGGTGCCAACGAAGCCGTCGTTGAGATGCTTGAGACGATCATTGCCGATGACTGTAACGTGAAAAAGTACGTCGACTTGGCAAAAGACAAGACACACAATTTTCGCCTTATGGGCTTTGGACATCGCGTGTACAAGAACTTTGATCCTCGCGCCCTAATCATCAAAAAGGCCAGCGATAAGTTACTTGGCAAGCTGAAGTTGTCGGATCCATTGTTTGACGTGGCGCAGGAGCTCGAAAGCGTTGCTTTGAACGACCCCTATTTCGTCGAACGCAAACTCTACCCAAACGTGGACTTCTATTCGGGCGTTATTTACCGCGCCATTGGGATTCCCGTCCAGATGTTCACCGTATTATTCGCCATTGGAAGATTGCCTGGTTGGATCGCGCATTGGGTGGAAATGCACAGTTCATCAACTAAGCGAATCTGCCGACCCCGCCAAATCTACGATGGACCCACCGAACGAAACTTCGTACCGATGGATCAGCGCTAGTTTATCGTGACCGAATTACTTAAGACGTCTCGATTCTCCGTTGAAAAAATAGACTATCCAGGTGATCCCAATCGAGCGGTCATTCGGCACCCTGGCGCCGTTGTCTTGCTGCCAGTCCTCAACGACGGCCGAATCTGTTTGATACGCAACTATCGGGTTTCGATTGCGCAGACGCTGCTCGAGTTGCCAGCTGGCACGATGGAGCCAGGTGAGCCGCCGATAGAGACGGCACATCGTGAATTGGCTGAAGAGACTGGCTACAAAGCCGGGGAGATGAAGCTGCTTCGTACGTTTTATCCGTCGCCCGGGATTCTCGATGAGAAGATGTATCTTTACCTGGCCACTGACCTGACCGATGGTCCACCATCACGAGAAGCTGGCGAGCAGATCGAAAATGTCGTCGTATCCTTCGAGGATGCGCTCGCTTTGGTCGACAAGTGCGACATCGTTGATGCAAAAACGATCGTGGGCCTGCTGCTCCTGCAACGGCAAAATGGGCGGTAGTGGCACGAGTGGGCTGCATTCCGTGGACTGCAGCCCACGGCTACATGCATGGCCGCATTCGCGGCCGGGAGACGTCGCGGGTCAAACCTCGTTCCGTGTGCCGAAGCACACCTGGAGGGATGGAACTCCAGCCATTGCATATAGTTTTATTCTGGCTGCCGGCCTAAAATCGACCGTTCTCACGTCCCCGAACAACTTTGCTGATGCATGGCGCTGTGCGCGAAATTGAACCCCATCCACCGCTTCCGTTGTTGGTCACCGGCATTGCCGGTGTGGCTGGCTACAACGCATTTCACCACTTCTTCCGGCGGTATCCCGGTCAGGTGGTCGGTCTCAGGCGAAAAGACAACTGGCGTCTTTCCGGGCCTGGCATCATCGGTTGCAATATGGATGATCGTGACCGCCTGGTCGAACTCTTCGAAAAGCACCGTTTTGCCGCGGTGCTTAATGCCGAAGGGACGTGCGCGCTGAAACCATGCGAGCTCGATCCGCAAATGGCTTGGCGAGTGAACGTTTTGGGTATCGAGAACCTGCTGGATTTGGTCAGTCGATATCACTGTCGGTTAGTCCACTTGTCGATCGATCTCGTTTTTTCCGGCACAGGTGGTGGTGGTTACGATGAGGACGCTCCAACCGATCCAATTACCGTCTACGGAAAGACGATGGTCCAAGCCGAAAAGCTGGTCAGTCACGAGTGTCCATCGGCGTGTATATTGCGGATTTCACTGCCGATGGGCGTCAGTTTCAATGGTCACGCCGGCGCCATCGACTGGATCCAGTCCAGATTCAAACAAGACAAGCCGGCAACGCTGTACTACGACGAAGTTCGGACGCCGACCTACACCGACTGTATGCAAACGGTTTTCGGTCACGTGCTAGCGACGGACTTGCATGGGGCTTTTCATGCGGGTGGACCCCGCCGCCTGTCTCTCTACCAAATCGCTCAGACCGTGAATCGAATGGGGGGGTATCCTCCCGATCTGTTATTTGGCTGCCCTCGGAAGGACGCTGGTCCAATGCCGCCGCGAGCTGGAAACGTCACAATGGTCTCCGACAAATTAGCTGATGCCTTGGGTTATGACCCGTTTGTTGCCTGGCCACTGCGGGATGAATGGGTACCAACCGATCGGGAGTGGCATTACCGTCGAGACGCGTTCGAAGGGACGCCCGAGTTGCTTGCAAAGGTACTCTACCAAAGACCGGCGGCAAACCTTTTTTTGAGCTAAACGCGTTAGCGTCGGGTCTTGTCGTTTGCATCGCGTGATCTTGCAAAACCCCAAGGCTAGCGCCTGCGGCTCAAATCCGCATTGCCTTTCCACCGGCAAGGAGCCGGCGGGAACTAGCTCTTCATAGTAGATCGCAGATGAAAAAGAACTTCCTTTACAAACGCACGCAATGGACTCGGTGTACCCTCCTGCTGAATCTGCGACATCGCCTGTTCGAACCACTTCGATTTATTTTCGACATCGAACCAGTTGCGAACACATCCAACAGGCGCGATGAAGATGCCGACGTTTTTTAATTCGTCGCACAGCTCATCGATCGCTCGTCGCACGTCGACATCCAAACCAGCGAGGCCTTTTTCCCTCAACCTCCTCCAACGCTTGGCCCTGTCATCAGGGCTGGTTAGCGTTTTCACCTCGTGTCCATCCTTACTCAACTCATCAAGGAAGGCCTCAACTTCGCTTGTATTGCTCGCCAGGGACTCCGCCGTGGTTTGCTCTTCAAGGCAGGCCGCAATCTTGTCACGGCTGGACAACAGCCCTGACGGTGGAGCTCCTTGGGTAGTCAATTCAAGCAGGCGGTGAAACCGATTTCGCATGCCGATGAGTTCCAGATTGCTCACAACGACAACCGGTATGCCCAATGCGGACACCGTCTCCATTACCGACTCCAAACCTACTAATCCAAAGGTCTGGAGGAACAACACTGAATTCGCCCAGTCCGTCGTGTCGAGAAATGCAGTCCCGTACGCCGATCGTTCGATTTCGTTGTCCGTCACCACTATTGCGTCAGCGAATATTGCCGAGACACTATGTTGCGAGAGTAAGTACGGAGACCGGCTTAGTCCACTCAGTGCCGCGGGTGGAATTGGCCTGGCGACGACCGTTTCGTCGACTCGGCATAGACGGATCACGCTGACACTGTCGAGTGATTCTTGGAGTCCTTCAATGAGGGCGCCGGAATGCGTTGCCATGAATAATTGTACTTCGCGGCGAGTCGCCGTCTCGTTCAACCATCGGCCCAAGTGCCGGCATGCGTCAGGATTCAGTCCCAACTCGGGCAAATCGATCAACACGACGCTACCAGTACTCATCAAAACGGTGAGTCCAATCGCAACGACATTCGCCACGCCATCCTGGTAACGATCCAACGTGGGAAAGTCCCTCAGCCAAGTCGCTTGGTCCCGAATCGAATCGAAATGAGGTACTTCGGTATCCAGTGGAAGCACACGTAGACTAACGTCCGTGTACTGTGACAGATCCAATACCACACGGCACGAAAACACTTTCTCGACTAGATCGTTCAATGCCGCCTCAACACCCTCGGATTGCCACTGCAGACGTTGAAGTAAACTGCGTGGTGGATCTAAGGGTCCGATGGCGCTGACGGGCGCGACCAAGGATCGACGCCCGACGGCCGGCAAATAGGCCGCCCGCATGGCCAACAATGCGCCCAACTCGGTTTTGGCGACGGCCGAGACGGAAAGCACTGGCCTCTGGATCACACTCCACGTATCACGGCGGATCACACACTGTTCGGCTCGGTCCAAAGTGGCAGCCAATCCCTGAACAAGAGGTTCTCCGCCGTCACTTTTCTCGACATGAAGCCCCAACAGCAGCCGTTGTTCTGTCAGCGGGCTGACAAACTGGCCATCTTCCAACACCACCGTCGGCGGTAGTGAATCGGACTCATCTCCGGCTGAAATGTCCTTTGGGTCCGACGGATCTTGGCGAGTCAACAGCCTGGCAATATCCAACAGGGTCTGAGTCTTTCCACAGCCATTTGGTCCAACCAGTACATTGACCGCCGAAACGGGAAACGGAATACTCCCGATCGTTTTAAGTGTTTCGATGAGCATGGTGCACGCCTTGTTGAACGAGACAGTTGGGGTCTTACATCGCCCGGCTTGTCTCGCGCTTTGGAGTCTCTTCGTCTTCCATGGGGTGGTTTATGAACTGGTCCGAACGACCGTCCACCCTCGCTTTCTAGAGTCTCCCAAATTTGGAACGTCCTTGACAACCATCGGACCTTGCGGCGATGCCGTTAAACCTTTCGTAATCCGCAAAGTTTACCTAATCCACACAACCATTCCTTCCGAAGAATAATACAGACTCCGTTTTGGGTCTCATGACAGTCAACGATCGAGAAAACGCCATGCACCGTTTTGTTACGGCCGCTACTTTCACCTTAACTATTATGCTTGCAACGCTTTACGGCGTTTCGCAGGAATTGTCATTGCTTCCGACCGAAACGGAATGGGACGAAAATGGCACTCCTGATGAATCATACGGTGGCGACCAAGGATATTTTTCACTCGGTTTATGGACCGATTGGGAATACTTGATGGCTTGGCGGTCGCAGAGTAATACGCCCCCTTTGGTGACCACCAGCCCCAACAATGGCGTCCTTCCCCAAGCGCAAGTGTTGTTTGGGAATGAACCGCTAGGTGGCGAAGCCCGACCTGGCGGACGCTTGACAATCGGCGGCTGGCTGGACAAGGACCTCAGCTGGGCCATTGAAGGTCGCCTGTTGTTGCTGGGAAGACAAACAGTACGCTTCAGCGACGACTCAACCAATACGAGCGTTCTAGCTCGACCGTTCGTCAACCTGACGCCATCGGGCGGCGGGATCGTCGGCGAAGACGCGGCCGTTATTGCCGCACCCGGTTTTGCCACCGGATCGATCAACGTCACGACCGAATCAGATGTGACGGTGGCGGACGTAACTTTTCGTCGCTTGCTGGTTGCACGCCCCGGAACGGAAGTAGATCTGACCGCCGGTTACTTCACATCGAGGATTGACGGACGACTGCGTATCGACTCAACGTCCACACTATTGGCCGGCACAGTGCTGGATGTTCTGGACGAATTCGACTCGGTGAACGAGTATCATGCGGGACATTTCGGGTTTCACGTCGACAGTTTTAGAGAACACTGGTCGCTGCGTTTAAAGGGACAAGTTGCCTTTGGAAACATGCGGCAAGTCATGCAAATTCGCGGTTCGCAATCCGTAACTGTGCCACCAGGAATCGCGGTGGTAACGGCCGGTGGGCTCTATGCACAGCCGACCAATATCGGTACCTATGAGCAGAATCGGTTCGTGATCTCACCTGAATTTGACTTGAATTTGGGTTATCGTGTTAACAACCATATTGAATTGACGGTCGGTTACATGTTTCTTTCTTGGAACCGAGTGATTCAACCGAGCAACCAGATCGACACCTCGGTCACTCCGCCACCCGCTGTGGGACCACCCCGACCAGGGTTCAATTTTCGCGAAGACAATTATGTCGTCCACGGCCTGACGCTGGGACTCAACACGAGTTTCTAGACGCGCTCCACCACCGGGCGGAGTGTAAGGGTCGCTTGCCCATTTTCATAAGAGAGAGTAGCATGGGCGAATTGGTGTCGACGAGTCACCAAAATCGCGGGGCGTAGCGCAGCTTGGCTAGCGCGCCTGCTTTGGGAGCAGGAGGTCGGGAGTTCGAATCTCCCCGCCCCGACTTTTTCTAAGTCCCGCCGAATCCAACGCTCGGCGGACATCGGACCTGTGTGACTAGGTTCCTCTTTTGTGGTCTCGACGCCGTTCCGACATGACCACGGCGCGCGTTATAGATCCTCCTTGTTTCGCGCAGCTCGGTTGAGGCTGGGGCAAACGCCATTCTGCCGAATCAATCGACCATTCGGTTCATCTAAATTGACTGTGAATCCAATCGGGCACGCGGTATGCTGGATGAGCGTGCCTGGGCGGTTCATCACGGCTTCTGTCGCCCATCTCAGTTTCACGAAAATTTAGGTTCGGCCGAGGCAATGACGACGCCCACTTATCTCCGCCGTTGGCAAGTGCTGCGTTATATCGCGGTCGTCGTTGGTTTGATCGGGGCACATCCGTTCGGCTGTAAAAAGCGAGTGGAACCACCTTCGTCCAGCCCGGCGACCTATCTAGACAGCCATGCGAGCATGGTCAATTTGCTCGCCGATATCAACCACAACACAGCAAACGAGAATCCCTACATTGGGGACGGATCGCTTCCGTTGTTAAGAACCGATTTAGTGAACTTGCCGACGAATCGGACCAGCCCGGAGAGTCGCATTCGTTTGCTGACCCAACTTGGTGACGAAGAATTGCGGGTTGGCCATAACAAACGAGCGATCGAATGTTTGGAAGAGGCATACAATCTCCTGCCACAGGACGGGGCACGTGTTCCTGAGGATCTTCGAGAGATGGTCACCATGCGATTGGCTGTCGCAAATTTGCGATTGGGAGAAACTGAAAACTGCGTGCATTGCACCACTGGCGAAAGCTGCCTGTTTCCTATCCGTGGTGAGGGCGTGCACGAAAAGCCGGAAAGCAGCCGAAACGCTCTCAAGTATCTTGAGATCGTGCTCGCAAAAAACCCGCATAACCTGACGGCACGGTGGCTACTCAATGTGGCCTACATGACCATCGGCGAATACCCCGCTGCGGTGCCTGAAAAATACTTGATACCGCCGGAGGCCTTTGAATCAGATGAAGTGTTTCCGCGTTTTGTGAATATTTCAACCGAGTTGGGCTTGAACACCTTTAGCCTCTGTGGCGGCACGATCGTCGATGACTTCAATGACGACGGTTTCTTGGACATCATGACGTCGACGTGGAACACAGCGGGCCAGATTCGTTGTTTCTTTAGCAACGGGGACGGGACTTTTGAGGAACACACCAAGGAGTCGAATCTTACCGGTTTGTATGGCGGACTGAACTTGGTTCAGGCCGATTACGACAACGACGGGGACGTCGACGTGCTGGTTCTTCGTGGCGCTTGGCTGGGGAGGATCGGAAAGCACCCCAACTCACTATTGCAAAACAACGGCCGCGGACGGTTTCGTGACGTTACACTTGAAGTCGGTTTGGGAGACGGTCATTTTCCGACCCAAACAGCGGCCTGGGCCGATTACGACAACGACGGTGATCTTGATCTATACGTCGGTAACGAAGAATTTCCCAATCAACTCTTCGAAAACGATGGCCACGGTAGATTCACCAACGTCGCGCAACGCGCCGGCGTCGCCCACGATGGATTCGCCAAAGGCGTCGTCTGGGGCGACTACAACGATGACCGGCTTCCCGACCTCTATGTTTCCAACTTGAAGGGCCCAAACCAACTCTACCAGAACAACGGTGACGGCACGCTGACGGACGTCTCTTCGCGTCTCGGCGTTGAGCAGCCCATCCGCAGTTTTCCAACCTGGTTCTGGGACTTCAACAATGACGGTGTACTGGATATTTACGTCGGCAGTTATTCGACATTCGCCAATCACGTCGCTGCTGACTATCTGCGATTTTCTCACGACGCGCCGTTCGACTGTGTCTATCAAGGCAGCGCCGATGGGACGTTTCGTGAGGTCAGTCAGAAACTGAACCTGCGTCGCTCGACACAACCCATGGGCTGCAACTTTGGCGACGTCGACAACGACGGGTTTCCTGATTTCTATCTGGGAACCGGTGACCCCGACTACGAGACGCTGGTGCCGAATCTCTTTTTTCACAATCAACGCGGCGAGAGATTTGCGGACGTAACGACCGCTGCCGGACTCGGTCATCTGCAAAAGGGGCATGGAGTCGCGTTCGCTGACTTCGACCACGATGGCGATCAAGACATTTTTATTGAATTGGGCGGTGCATACCCGGGCGATAAATTCGGCAACGCGCTCTTCGAGAATCCCGGCTTCGGTAACAATTGGATTACGATCAAGCTAATCGGAAAACAGTCTAATCGCAGCGCTATCGGGGCTAGAGTGCGCGCTGAGATCGAGGAATCTGTGGACAGTGGTGCCCCAGTATCGAGGCGATCTGTCTACAAATGGGTCAACAGTGGCGGAAGTTTCGGCGCGAATCCTCTTCGACTGGAAATCGGCTTGGGAAGTGCCGAGAAAATCTCCGTACTGGAAGTGTTTTGGCCGACAACAGGCCTCACACAGCGATTCCACGACGTGCCCGTAAATCAATTCATCGAGATCGAGGAATCCTCACCAACATACCGCCCGTATAGAATGGTGACACGCGGTGACGGTGTCAAAACACCGCTGGCGGTTGAAACGGGACATCAGTAGATGATCTCGCGAACTCCGCTTACGATTGAATCGCCATGCAGGGCGGTCATTCAAAACGGTAGTCGAAATACAGTTCTAACGCTCGCAAACGCGAACGAGGCATCGATGCGCGGAGCAACAATTGCGCAACCCAATTCGCAGTTGGAAGTTTAACATGGGTTCGATGTCAAGTAGCAGGCCCTTCAGTGTTGAGTTAGACTGCTTGGTACTGTTTTGTTTTTGCCCATGACCGTGGTGCGTCCTCATGTCCGGGAAACCTCGTCGTAAACGCGATCGCCGAGCCTCTCGACTCCGACAACACTCGAAAGAGAGTGTTCAGCTTCCAAAGCACTCCAAATCGGATGCCCAAGCGACTCAAACGAGTTCCATTCACCGGAGTCGGTGGATGGCAATGTGCTTGGTAGCGGCTGCATTGCTGGTGTTTGTGGCGGTCCGATATTGGCCTGGCCCTTCCACCGAGACGCGATCCGATCCGACCTCGAAATTGGTCGACCATGTGACCTTGCCGTTTTACGCCACTGGCAACCAACCGCTGGAAGAAGATCCAGCCGAAGATGGATGGGAAACAGAGGCGCTTTCCCAGCAAGTGAGCCAACAATGGAAGCGGATGGGGAAACTGTTGGCAAGTGCCAACAAGCTGCAGGATGATGAATTGCGACTGTTGGCAGTGCCCGGCTTTTCGTCGCCCTTGCTTACCCCCTCTTTGTCTCAGGTCTGTTATCAGGATCAGCAAACGGAAGTGCGTCGCGCAGAGACGACGGACTTCGGCAACGAGGCATCGTCTGATCTGCGAACTACCATTGTTGCCCTATCGGAAGTGGTGGGCGACGATCTGCGGTTCACGGCCAAAGTCGTAGCCATCGAGCAGGATGGCCGCCGGGCAGTGACCCGACAGTGGATCGAGTTGTCGGGAAGAAACGCCTCAACCGTGGTGGAGCAGCATGCGATCTGGGAAGCGGATTGGCACCTTGATGCTAACAAACCACCCCGCTTGGCAGCCATTCGCCCATTGTCATGGTCCCAGACACTCTGCCAGCAAACTTCCCCTTGGCTAGTGGATTGCACTCAAGCCGTGCTGGGCGCCACGGCCTGCTACCAAACGCAGTTCCAAATCGGAATGAACACCTGGCTCGACGTCAGCCAGGACACCCGTGACGACCAGCTGTTGGGCACACCTGGGCTGGCCATCGCCGACGTCAATGGCGATGGCTTGGACGACCTGTACGTCTGCCAGGAATGGGGCCTACCCAATCGGTTGTTTCTGCAGCAAGTTGATGGCACGGCCCGCGACGTGTCCACTGCCTGGGGTGTCGACTGGCTCGACGCATCACGCAGCTGTTTGATCTTGGATCTGGACAACGATGGCGACCAGGATTTGGTCGTGGCCATGAGTGACTACGTTGTCTTTGCGGCCAATCGAGCCGATCGGTTTGAGATTCAATTGGTCTTGGAAGTCAACGATCCAATGTCGTTGACCGCGGCGGATTATGACTCTGACGGCGATTTGGATCTGCACCTATGTTCATTTCGCCGCAGTGAAACATCACCTGGCAACCGACAGCACTCGGCCTCAGGCGCCCCGCAGACGATGTATTTCAACTCGGTTGACGGCGGTCGAAATCTGTTGCTACGCAACGATATTTCTCTGTCCGACAAATGGTTGTTCACCGAGGCTTCATCGGAAGCCGGATTGGAAGACGCGAACAATCGGCACAGCTACGCCGCGGCCTGGGAGGACGTAGACAACGACGGAGACCAAGATCTTTATGTGGCCAACGACTTCGGACCCAACAACCTGTACCTCAATCAATGGACGGAATCAGGCAAACCCGTATTCGTGGATGTTGCGTCGAGTTGGTCTGCTGAAGATCAGGCATCGGGCATGAGCGCCACCTGGGGTGACATCAACCGCGATGGCGCGATGGACCTTTACGTGGGGAACATGTTCTCCTCGGCCGGGCAACGCGTAACGAGTCAACAACATTTCAAACCGGATCACCCAAAAGTCAAAGCGCACATTCGACGATTCGCCCGCGGCAATACTCTGTTCGTCAATCGCTTTTCTGACAATCGCTTTCAAGACGTCAGTCAAGATGCCGGCGTGACCATGGGCCGCTGGTCATGGAGCTCCGTCTTCGGCGATTTGAACAACGATGGTTGGCTGGACCTCCTTGTCGCCAACGGGTACATCACCGGAGTTGACAGTAACGACTTGTGAAGCTTTTTCTGGCGACAGGTCGTGTCGCAATCGCAGAACAATGTTGAAGAGTCGATCAGGGACCAATACCTGGAGGCCAACGAGCGGCTATCTCATTTACTACAGCAGGGGCGATCGTTTAGCGGAAATGAACGCAATTGCTGTTTTCTAAACACGCGAGATGGGCGATTTGCGAATATTTCCGCGATCGCTGGCATCGATTTTCCCGACGATGGCCGCGCACTGGCAATGGTCGACTGGGACGGGGACGGTGATCTAGACATTTGGACGTCGAACCGAAACGCGCCACGACTAAGGTTGCTGGTGAACCAATCACCATCAGCCGGCAAATCACTCACCTTCAAGTTGCGAGCCATTTCCTCTCAAACACCGCGCGACGCCATTGGGGCGCGCGTCGAAGTCTTCTGCGACTCAGAGACACAACCGCTCATCCGTACTCTGCGAGCAGGAGTCGGTTTCTTAAGTCAGTCAACCAAGACGTTGCATTTCGGTCTAGGCACGGCACAGGTGATCACCAGTGTCGTGGTCCGGTGGCCAGGAGGAGAAGCGGAGGCATTTTCGGGCGCGACACCGGGCGGTCGCTACCTGCTTGTGCAGGGCGTTGGGGAGGCCGAGTCGCTGTCCCAACGTCAACCCACGCCAGAGTTGCCAGCAGCGAAGCAGCAAGTCGCCGAAACCTCATCGATGAATCGCATCGCTTTGCAAAACCGGGTACCGATGCCGGTTGGCTCGACATACCGTGATTTCCAGGGCGCCGCTCAGGTGATCGACAGTGGCGGCCGTCCAGTGCTGGTCAATCTTTGGGCCAGCTGGTGCGCGCCGTGCCTCAAGGAGCTAGCGGATCTTACCGAGCGGCGCGAGGATCTTAGAAACGCAGGGCTGCGAATCTACGCATTGTCAGTCGATGAATTGGCAGCCGATTCGAGAGTGACTGACCCGGCCGCCACTATCGCAAAAATCGGCTTTCCCTTTAAGGCCGGAAGAGCTGGCGAGACTTGGCCCAAGATGATGCAGGGAATTCACAATTCGTTTGTGGTGTGGCGGCACCCACTGCCTGTTCCAAGCAGCTTTCTGTTTGACCGACATGGGCAACTTGCTGTCATTTACAAAGGCCGCGTCTCGGTCGATCAGCTGATTTCCGACGTCGTCGCGTTGGACGACCACGGCCGTCTGGATCCATTGCTACGCAGTGCACTTTTGCCCGGTGCCATCGTGGCGGATCCGGTCGCTGACGTCAGTCGTAACAGGTGGAACCTTGAATCGCGACTCAACCTGGCTAGGAAACTTCAGGAATCCGGCCGATTCGGCGATGCCCTAGCACATCTAAAAGTCCTGTTACACGTCGCGACCGTACACTTTCCGGAATGGGGACAAATGGACGAAGCTCACTTTGATGCGGGCAACTCATTCAAAGACCTTGGACAACTCAATGAGGCGATCGCGTCGTACCAGAGCGCGATCGAATTGAACCGCGAATACGTCGAGGCGTACGTCAATCTTGGCAGTGTCCTCGTGCGTATGCAACGCTATTCCGAAGCGTTGGAGCCGTTTCGCAAGGCCACGGAGATTCGTCCGGACTTCGAGTTGGCACAGCAGAATCTGCGACAACTGGAAGCCTTCTTACATGACACCACGCCGTGATTGACGAGAACACAAGCCCTGCCAATACCATCGCTCCCACCACCCCATCTTATGGGGGGTTCCTGTATGACGTGGGCCTGTTATCGGTCACCATCAGATGCGGTTGCACCGTCAGCCAGCTGTAATCTCAATCGCTCGTACTCGTCGTGGTTCTTGAAGTGAATGATGATGCGGCCACGGCCTGATTTGGTGACGCGGATGTCGACCTTGGTCCCCAAGAGGCTGCGAAACTCCTGTTCCAAAACGGCCACGTGCTCGCTGCGTTTCGGCGGCTTGTCCGGAGACGGCCTGGCAAGTGTCGGTAGACCGTCTTCAGCGATGACGTGCTCCTGCACGCGGCGCTCCGTCTCCCGGACACTCCATCCCTGTTCACGGATCAACCGAGAGAACTCAAGCTGAACTGGTTCTTCTCCCAACGGTAGCAAGGCGCGGGCGTGACCAGCAGAGATCGTCTCGTTGCGTAAATTCTCCAACACCAATTCCGGGAGTTCCAGTAGTCGAATGAGGTTGGCAATGGTCGAACGATCAATCTTCAACCGTTGAGCGAATTCGTCCTGAGTACACTTGTGTTCATCCAGGTATCGTTTGAACGAGAGCGCCTTTTCGATCGGGTTGAGATCTTTGCGTTGTAGGTTTTCGACGATAGCTAGTTCGGCCACTAACCGGTCATCGGCCTCGCGGATTCTGGCGGGAACCTGTTCCCAACCAGCTCGTATTGCTGCACGCAATCGACGTTCGCCGGAGATTAGCTGGTACCGCCCGCCAACCAGACGAACAAGGATCGGCTGCAACATCTCGTGTTGCTTAAGACTTTCGGCCAGCGAGTTGATTTCGGCATCGCCAAATTCACGACGCGGTTGAAACGGGTTGTCATCGATTTCATAGACGTTCAAGGACAACAATCGGTCACCGGTCGCTTCGCGTCCTGTATGCTCACGCTGATCATCACCCTCTTCTTCGTGAGATCGTACACGCAGCGTCGGGCGATCGTCCTGGTGGGGCTGGCTTGCCCGTCGCGGGGATGCGGGCGTAGACTCGGCACCGACCGCTTGTGCCGTTGGTTGTGCTTCGGTCGGCGTTCCCAGTAACGCTGCAAGTCCTTTGCCCAAGCGACGATCTTTGCTCATATCTCCATGACCTCCATGCATAATTCTAAATAGGCCCGTGCGCCACGCGAACGGGGGGCGTAATCGAATACCGAACAACCATGACTGGGTGCTTCCGCCAATGTCACATCGCGAGGCACGACGGTATCGAAAACTATGTCTCCGAAAAATTCTCGAACTTCCGCGTCCACTTCTTCCGTGAGTGGCAGGTCAGGTTCATACATGGTCAACAAGATGCCGCCGAATTCCAGCTGACCAGGATCCGCTTCCATCACTTTGCGGATGATCTGGATCATCTGTGTCAAACCCTCCATCGCGAAGTACTCGCACTGGATCGGCATCAGTACTTCTGTGGATGCGGCCAACGCCGTTTGCGTCAGCGTTCCGAGTGATGGGGGGCAATCGATGAGGACGTAGTCGAATCCATGTATGCCATCTCGCAGGTGACGACGCAATCGATCCGAATCGCGCTCGCCTTCGCGCACCAGCATGTCCACGTCTTCAAATGAACGGCTTCCCGGAAGCAGGAAGAAATTCGGCTCGCTCAATGTCACCAGCCGTTCCCGGATAGGGTCCGGGCCAATGAGCGCGTGTCGCACAGTAGGTGCCTCACCAACTCCGGTCGTGGCGTTGCACTGCGGGTCTAGGTCGACCAGGAGAACGTGTGAACCACTGCGAGCAAAAGCGGCAGCCAAATTAATGGCGGTTGTGGTTTTTCCCACGCCACCTTTTTGGTTGGCTACACACAGAATACGACCCACGGCGTTCGCCTCCTTGCAAACTCACCCTTCACGCAATTTCCGTCGCCGCGACATCGGCAGGATGGACAATTGTTTTACTCGTGGCGTGACTGGCGATTGTAACCGGCCATGTGGAGATTCCGGAACGGCAATTTTCGCTCGGTTTCACGTGCAACAATTACAGAAGCTCGACAAGATGCACAAGACGCCTGTTTCCCGTGAAACAAGCTAGTCAAGTAGGAAAGGCAAATTACGTCGAGACGACCGTCGTAGCCGTCGTTTGCCCGGTTTCCGTGATTTGTGCCTTCAAGTGAGCAGGCGGTTTCGCTGGCTGAGTCACATGGATGGAACCACTAATGCAGCGGATTAATAACCAACCCACTCAATAGCTTGGGGTAGAAATAGGTGCTTTTGGCTGGCATGCGCTCTTGATTCACGCTCACGGCCCGAATGTGGCCCAAGGTGGCGGGCATGACCAAGGCAGCTAACTCGAATTCGCCATCGTCGCCATCGAGTCCATCGATAAGTTCATCCACCAAATGAACGTATTTCGGTTTGGGCAAGTCGACATGGCCCAAAAGTGATTCCACAACCAAACGGTGTAGCAAACTGACCCCCAACGACCGCCACTCCTCACTGCGATCACCGGCAACTTCGGCAAGACGGGCCCGCCCTTGGTCTGTCACGTTGCAGAGCAGCCACCGTTGGTCCTTTCGACAGTAAAACGCCAATTGACCCTGGTCATCATCCATTTCTATTTGAGACCACAGGGTGTTCGCCAAATCGACTCCTTCGCCAGCGACTCGTGTTTCAAAATAACCATCGAGCTTCCGCTGGAGTGAATCGGAATCTAGGGCCGGAACACCTCGAAACAGACGATGGGTCGGCAGCACAATCATCCCGGGATCGTTCATGCTGACACACATGGTCATCACGAAATTGGCCGGGTGGTTTTCGTCGCACTTGCCCTCGGCTCGCAGATACTCTCGGTAGTTGCAAGCGGTCTCGTATCGATGATGGCCATCGGCAACGAACATCGGTTGGTTGGCGATTAGAGCCGAAACCTCACCGATCGTGTTGACATCAATCACCGGCCAGAGACGATGGATCACTCCTAGATGGTCAATCGCTTCGATCGGCTGCACACCTTCAATTTGTGCCTCAAGAGCATCTTGAGCCTTGTTATCCGGGTCCGGATAGATGCCGAATATCTGGCTCAGGTTTGCTTGACAGGCTTTGATCAAGAGCAATCGGTCGGCCTTCGCAGCAGCGTGTGTTTCCTCGTGTGGGAAAATGTTGCCAGTGCCAAACGGCTCGAGCCGTACCCGACACATGAACCCACGCCGAACGAATGTGTGCCCGTCATAGTCAAACTGCTGGTGATAGACGTAAATCGCCGGGTCGCTTTCGGTCTGTAATACGCCCTCACCGACCCAGTTTTTGAGGTATCGCGCCGCACGACGATATCGGTCGTCCGCTTCGTCACCCGGTTCATCACGGTTTAGGATCAAGCGGATCACATTCGCCGGGTGTCGCTTGTAAAGCTCGTCCTGCAAATCGGAATCGATCACGTCGTATGGCGGTGCAATCACATCACTGAGTGATCCGACATGACCCATGCCGTACCTTAGTCCGTGAAAAGCCTGAATTTTGGGCATCTACCAAACCTTGTCAATTTGTTGTTTCGACGAGAGAATTGCTGAGTTTGACAACCCCGTCGGCTGACCGCAACCGAACACCCCCCCATTAGAGCCAGGGGCCCCCATTAGAGCCAGGGGCTTGTCATTGAGGATTTTCGAATGCCCTTCGCGAGGCGTTCACGAATCGAGTGACCAGCTCTTTTGACTTGATCCCAGGTTCCGTTTCAACACCGCTGGCCACATCGACGCCAGTCGGGCGGGCGATCGTGATCGCGTCACCAACGTTATCTGGATTCAGTCCGCCAGCCAATAGCGTTGGCATGTCACCGATCGATCGCTCCCGATCGGCGACCATGTGCCAGTCAAGTCGGTGACCAGTGCCTCCGTAGGAGTTCGCGGAATAGGCATCCAACAAAACGGCCGCTGGCGTCACATTTTGCTTCGTGCATTGTTCCAGGTAGGACTGGACGGGGCCCCACCCCTCATCGCGACATCGAAACGCCCGAATCAACGACACGTCGACAAAGTTGGCCAAGAACTCGGGAGGTTCGTCGCCATGCAATTGCACCTGATCAAGTCCGACTTGCTCCACCACTCTTCGAATCGACTGAACCGTCTCATTGACGAACACACCAACTCGAACCACATCTGCAGGAATGGCATGAGCGATTTGCACGGCCATTTCAACCGATACGCTGCGAGGACTCTGTTGGTAGAAGTTGAATCCCAATGCATCGGCACCGGCCTCGCTGGCCATGCGAGCGTCCTCGACCGTCGTTATTCCACAGATTTTGACTCGAATCATCGGTCTATCGCACTCCACCGTAACCCGAAGCGTCAGCGACGGAATAAGAGTCTCCGGTTCTCCCTAGCTAAAAGTCCAGCCACCAAGATAGGGCACCCACCCACCAACCCGCCAGCTAAAGGATTGGAAGCTAGCCGACAAATCGCCCCTTTAGGATTACCTATATTTCCCATTTACCGCACAGCCTAACTAATGAGCGATTTGCGGTTGCTGAGTAGATCGCAAAGTGAACAACCCGAAAAACCAAGCAAATCATTGTAAAGCGATCAAGTGGGCCGAGTCGATCAACCTAAAACAGAGTTATCCGCGCGACCACTCCGCGCGGTGAATGCGCGTGGTCAATCCGCGCGATGTCGTTCGTAGGATGTCACCATGAATCGCCGTCTTGACACAGGCACCTGGATGCGGGAGTTGTACAACTCCCAGAGGGCCATTCTGCGCCAATGCGTCCCTCATCTTCGGCAAGGACTGCCAACCTTCCTGCTCGTGTTTTCAACGTTACTCCTTTACGGTCTTCTTGTCCTGCCGCAGGAAAAATCTCGTTGCACGGTTACATTCGACATTCAGCTGGCGAAAACCGAGGGCGCAGCGACAAAACACTCCACAATGGTGGCAGTGAGCGAAGAAGATCTCTCTCGACTCATTGGATCCGCATTGAACGTGGGAGTGATTGAAAACACGGTCAAAGCACTCGCCACGACCGGTGGGCTGAACGAGTCCCGCATAACGCAAGCCGAATTGATTCCCGCGAAGTTGGACGGTTGCTACGGTGCTCGCATCCGCGTTGTTGGCGAAGACGCGACGGAAACTGGACGAGTTGCTCAGAGTATCGGTTCCCGCTTTCTGCAGTATCTCATCCGGTCGGAGAATGGACCGGCACGACCGACAAATCTTGCAATCAGCGAGTTAATTGCTCGAGAATCGGCCTCGTGGGACGCCGTGAACGGCGAGTGGAACGACTACGTTGGCCTGATTTCCAAGTTACCTACTGGCCAGCCAGCGGGGAGTTCGGCAAGTTCAGAAATTGGGACAAGCCTACCAGTCGTTGGAGGTGTACGGCTGAGTGCGCCATTTGGCTCTACCCGAGACGGCCAGACAGGCGCCAAAGTCATTGAACCATTCGTTGCTGCCAAAGGTGATTCCGGCACCGCCGATCCGACAGTCAACGTGCAATGGATGAAGTCTGAATTTCGCTTGATGGAACTGCGATCGGAACGACTTCGACTAGAGCGCGAACCGCTAACAAACATAGCGGCACTTCAACGATTGGATCTGTTAATCTCCCGTGCCAACGACGAGTCGAATTCAATCCCGATGATATTGCACGCTCCAAAGGTCACCATCTCGACTCCCCATCCGGCGTTAAGTGATCAGACGCCAAGCGTGAAACCACGAACAGAAAGTCACGAGACGGACTGGATCGAGTTACTTACAAACGCTCAGTCTCAAATGACACCACTGCTGAAAACGCATGAGAACGAAAGAGAACGATTACTGGATAAGGTTCGCGAGTTGCTTCCCACGACGACATCTCCGGTCTTCGTTGTTGGTTGGGCAGATACGCCGCCACTGCTCTCGCGTTGGGGAGGCGGAATTTCATCTAGGACGTTTGTGCCATTGATGTTGATTTGTCTTGGTCTTTCCGGCTTACTCACACATTGCCTTCAACGTCTAACGGCAATCGAACGAATTCACGATCTCCGCGAGCTCGTCGCGTCATCGCCTGTACAGGTCGTCGCGACCGTCAGCACGGGGGTAAGACATCGTCACAGCGACCTCTCACTGATCGGCCAACGAATGGCCGCCTGGATTCGTCGAAGTTTCCAATTCGCTCTTTTGCTGTACGTGATCGTGTTCGCCACAGCGGCGCTAACTTCTAAAACACCAACAGAGTCGTTTCTTGAGAACTCGCGAGAAACACTCGGAGACGCATTCTCGATTTTCGCTTCATTCCACCAATGACGTTCTTGAGCCCCAACTGTCGTCTAACAACACCGCACTTTTTCAGGATCTACCAGGATGTACGAGACATTCTTTGGCTTGCAGCATCTCCCATTTTCCTCGGTTCCGGCGCCTGCTCAATACATGCCGTTTGAAGCGGTCAGTGCGGCAAGAGAATCCATCGAACGGGCCATCGACCGGGGCGAGGGACCTGCGCTTTTGGTGGGTCCGGCGGGAACTGGCAAGACGTTGCTTTGTCAACTTGTCGCTCGACGGTTCGAAGACGAGTTTACTGTTGCCATGTTGGCCAATTCGAAGCTATGCACCCGTCGAGCGTTATTACAGAACATACTGTTCGAGTTAAATCTACCATTCCGCAACATGGAAGAAGGTGAGCTGCGACTCTCTTTGATGGACTACCTTGATCCGGTTTCCGACGGCGATCGAGGACTACTATTGATTGTCGATGAGGCGCATACTTTTTCAACACGACTACTTGAAGAACTGCGACTCATTACAAATCTGGTACGCAACGGCCAACCTCGCGTGCGACTTCTCTTGTCCGGTAGCGGGCGATTGGAAGAGCTTATAGCGGACCCACAACTAGAGTCGTTCCAGCAGCGTATTGCGGCTCGTTGCTATCTCCACGCTTTAACTCGCGATGAAGTCATCGAGTACATCCAAGGGCAGTTGGCCGGAGCCGGTGCAACACGACGCGTTTTCAGCGAAGACGCATACCAAGCGGTATATGAGGCGAGTGACGGCATTCCCCGCGTGGTCAACCAGATTTGCGATCACACTTTGCTGCTGGCATCGGTGGGTGGAGTGAACGACATTCAAGCAGCAGGAATCGCCGAAGCGTGGACCGATTTACAACAGTTGCCGGCCCCATGGGCTTCTGACGAAACGCAGCCTGCCGCCGAGCACTTTATCGAATTCGGGTCCTTGGACGACGATAACTATGGTGATTTGTCGGAAAGCGACGGCGAATCACTCGGCGTTGACCTCACCGAAGACGAAGTCGAAACGATCGCTAGCAACGATGACGTGGCGGCCGACTCTATTGAGTCGAACGATTTCGACGCCGCTGATTTCGATTGGCAGACCGTTGAGACGTGTCTTGAGTTGATCGAAAATGGTCAAGAGGAGAACTGTTGGACCGCAAATGCCACCATGAATAACGCGGGCGATGAGCGTGGCGAGTTCGACTCGTTTTCGAGTCTAGTGAGCGGTCCGATGACTAGTTTGGACGACGTCGAAGTTCTGCTTCATGAGGCTCTGCGAGAACAGGCGTCCCGAGCACCGAAACATATCGAGTGCAAAAAGGAGGAGGTAACCGCCGAAGAACTCGATGACTCGCCAGAATCCGACGACGAGATGCGCCACATCATTCCGCTGGCGAGTGACCCTTTTGGCGGTGAATTCGCCAAAGAAACGGTTGTCTACGATCCGGCGGAGACGATCGATT